>JAJYAC010000019.1 GCA_021779735.1 Actinomycetes bacterium | reverse complement strand
CGAAGGAGAGAGTATGGAAAGTTTCCGCGTGGAATCAGACACGATGGGCAGCGTCGAGGTGCCCGCCGCCCACTACTGGGGCGCGCAGACCCAGCGCAGCCTGCACCACTTCGCCATCTCCACCGAGACGATGCCTCCGGCTGTCATTCGCGCCTTCGGGGTGTTGAAGCTCGCGTCGGCCCGCGTCAACCAGGCACTGGGCAAACTCGACGCTGAACGCGCGAGGCTCATCGAACAAGCGGCCGGCGAGGTCGTCGACGGCACCCTGGCGGGAGAGTTCCCCCTAAGGATCTGGCAGACGGGCTCGGGCACGCAGACGAACATGAACGTGAACGAGGTCATCTCCAATCGCGCGATCGAGTTGGCCGGCGGTGAGCGCGGCTCGAAGGATCCCGTGCACCCCAACGACCACGTGAACATGTCCCAGTCCTCCAACGACACCTTCCCCACCGCGATGCACATTGCGGCGGCCTCGGAGATCACCGGCCGCCTGATCCCGGCCGTGACGCGACTTCGTGACGCGCTTAGCGAAAAGGCCACAGCCTACGCCGAGGTGGTCAAGATCGGCCGCACGCACCTCATGGACGCCGTGCCCCTCACGCTGGGCCAGGAGTTCTCGGGCTACGTGGCCCAACTCGACGCCGACCTGGAGCGCTTGCGGGCCGTGCTCGGTGGTCTCTACGAGCTCGCCGCCGGAGGAACCGCGGTGGGCACCGGACTCAATACGCACCCCGAGTTCGGCGAGCGAGTCGCGCGCGAGATCGCCACCATCACGGGTCAACCCTTCGTCACGGCTCCCAACAAGTTCGCCGCGCTCGCGGCCCACGACGCGCTCGTCTTCGCCCACGGGGGCATCAAGACCCTGGCGACGAGTCTGACCAAGATTGCCGATGACCTGCGCTGGCTGGGATCCGGGCCCCGATCGGGTTTGGGCGAGTTGCGCCTACCCGAGAACGAGCCGGGTAGCTCGATCATGCCCGGCAAGGTGAACCCCACGCAGTCCGAAGCCATGATCATGGTCGCGATCCAGGTCTTTGGCAACGACGCGGCCGTCGCGATGGCGGGCTCGAGGGGGAATCTCGAACTCAACGTCTGCAAGCCGGTGATGATCTACAACGTCTGCCAGTCGATTGACCTACTCACCGACGCGTGTGACCGCTTCCGCGAGTTCTGCGTCGAGGGCCTCGAGCCCGACTACGAGCAGATTGACCACCACCTGCGCAACTCGCTGATGCTGGTGACGGCCCTTAATCCGATCATCGGCTACGACAAGTCGGCCCAGGTGGCCAAGAAGGCGCACAAGGAGCGCTCGACGCTGCGCGAGGCCGCCCTGGCCCTGGGCTTTCTCACGGGCGAGGAGTTCGACGCCGCGGTGGTACCCGAGCACATGACCCACCCGTGAGCCGACGTCGCCTCGACGACGACGAGATCAAGGCGGTCCTCGCGACGCACCGGGCGTGGCGGCGCGAGGGCGAGCACCTCGTGCGCGTGGTGGCACTGCGCTCGTACCAAGAGGGGGTCGGCCTCGTCGTCGCCCAGGCCGAGGTCGCCGAGCGTCTCGACCACCACGCGACGCTCACCCTGGGCTACGACGAGCTGCGCTTCGAGGTGTGGACCCACGATCGGGGAGGGATCACCGACCGCGATGTCGAGTTCGTGGATGAAGTCGATCGCCTCGTCGCGCTGACGGTTGAGTCGGCGGGCTGAACGAGCCGTCGGGGGATCTACTCGCTCGGAGGCTCGTCCTCGGTGTGCGGGGCGAGCCACTGTGCGTGGCGGGGGCTTCGCGGATCGAGTAGGTCATCGCTCGCGTCGTAGGCCTGGGAGGCGGCGAGATGTTGGCGGGTCACCTCCTCTGGCGTCGCGATCAACCGGACCGGGCCGCGGCGACGCATCTGACCCACGGTCGAGGTCGAGCCCTGGCTCGGCTGGCCCACCTGGGGCACTCGGTCGTAGCGGCGGTAGTGCCCCGAGAGAGCGGACGCGGCGATGCTTATGGCGAGGACGAGGCCCACGAAGATGAAGAGGTACGTCACCGGATCTTCTCCACGGACTCGCCCCCTCTGTATCTTCGTTCAAACCTCACCGTAGCGGACCAGTTGGCGCGTGGTGATTTCAGACGGCTGGTCATCGACGCTTCATTCTCGACCCGAGTGATCGAGTATTCACTTTAAATCGATGGTTCGCGGGGACAGATCACCGAAAAGAATGTGCGCGACTCCGCGAGACGTCTGTCGTGAAAGAGGTGAGAGGCGGGTAACCATTAGGTGAACTCGAGCAACTAAGTTGGCTCGCGTGTCGACGGACGATCCACCGCGTTCGCGGCGAGCGCGACTGGCCAGGGCGGCGATCCCGCCAGCGGGTCCGCTGCGCACCCTGACCAAGGGAACCCTCGCCAACACCATCGGCAACGGCCTCTTCTTCACGATTGAAGTCATCTTCTTCACCCGCTCGGTGGGCCTGTCCGCGCACGAGGTGGCGCTCGGACTGGGAATCGCCGCGGCGGCGGGACTGCTGTTCGCGGTGCCCGCTGGCCACCTGGCTGATCGATGGGGACCGCGCGAGCTCACCGCGGCCGCCAGCGTCGGTGAGGGCTTGACGATGGCCGCCTTCACCCTGGTGCACTCGTTCGCGGGCTTCCTCGTCGTCTCGGTCGCGGCCGGCATCATCGCCAACGTGGGGGGGAGCACGCGCGGCGCGATGATGTCACGCTTCGGGGTGGGTGACGAGCGCGTACAGATCCGCGCGTTCCAGCGCGCGGTCACCAATTTCGGCATTTCCATTGGCACGGTCTTCTCGGGAGTGGCCCTCGCCTACGACACCCGTGACGCGTACTTGGCCATGGTCCTCGGTAATGCGGCGACCTTCTTCGTGGCCGCATACTACATCATGCGCCTGCCCGCGATGCCGCCCACTCCTCGGGGCGACGGCGAGCGCCGTGAGCCGATCACCGTGGTGCTGCGCGATCGCCGTTACCTCCTGGCCTCGGGCCTCAACGGCCTCTTCTGGATCCACTTCTCCGTGCAGAGCGTCGGCCTGCCGCTGTGGATCGTTGAGCACACGAGAGCTCCTCGATGGTGGGTGGCGGTTCTGCTCATGGTGAACACCACAATGGTGATCCTCCTGCAGGTGCGCGCCAGCCGAGGATCGGGCGATGTCACCGCCGCCGCGAGGGCCTTTCGCCGCTCGGGAGTACTCATCGGTGTCGGATTTCTCTTCTACGCGGCTGCCGAGGGCGCGAGTGCGTGGGTGGCGTGCGTCGTTCTCGTGATCGGCATGGTGTTTCACACCTTCGGCGAGCTCTACAGCTCCGGCGCGTCGTGGGGCATCGGCTTTGGCATGGCGAGAGAGCATCTCCAGGGCCAGTATCAAGGGGCGTACTCGCTGGGTCGCAGTCTCTCGGGCATCGTGGCGCCGATCATCGTCATCGCGACGGCGATCTCACTTGGACGAGGCGGATGGGTGATCCTGGCCGTGGCCTTCGTTCTCATCGGTGGCGCCTTCCCCCCACTGGTGCGCAGCTTCACGCGTGACGAACTCGCCCGGCGCCTTGAGGGCGACGAGAGCGAGGGTAAACCGACGACGCGTTTTCCACGGGGGCCCGCCAGCGGGCCCGTGGGGGAGGAACCCTCGAATTAGCATGCGGTGGTGAGCGATGACTGCGTCTTTTGTCGAATTGTCTCGGGCCAGGAGAGGTCGTGGAAAGTCTATGAAGACGGGCGCACACTGGCTTTTTTCGACGTCAATCCCGTCAGCGAGTATCACAACCTCGTCGTGCCGAAGCGTCACTTCACGAATATCTTCGACGTGCCCGCGACGCAGTGGACGGCGCTCTCGCGCGCGGTGAAGGCCGTCGTTGACCGGCTCGCGGAGAAGGTCGAACTGCGTCACGTGCAGATTCTGAACAGCTCGGGCGCCGCGGCTCAGCAGGACGTCTTTCACCTTCACCTACACGTCGTTCCCCGGCGCCTCGACGACGGACTCGACATCGACCGGGCGACCCACCCCGAATGGCGGGGCCACTTCGACGCTCTCGTGGGCCGTCTCACGTAGCGAAGACTCTCTCGAGCCCAGAGATGACGGCCCGCTCGAATGTCGCGGAGTCAGGCGACGCGGTTGCGCTGAGTGGGTGCAGCGCACTCACGACAGAGCACGACCGACGATGGGATCACACCCTCGGAGGTAGCGGCGCGATGGATTCGCACGACGCCGTTGGATCGGCACGTGCTCTGGTGCCAGCACGTGCGTCGAGAGCACCGGCACGCGCCCGAGGCGACCGTGCGCCGCGATCGGGTGGGGGCCAACGCGCCCGGGGGCGAAGTCACCGCTGAAAGCTCCATACACCTTCAATATAGTGCCGAGAGGTTCGCGCTGGTTCGCGCCCTCTTACGGACCTCAACTCACTGGCAAGTTCCACAGAGCCATCCAGCGCGAGAGATCCTTCTCGATGACCAGGTCGCCGTCGAGGAAGGAGCGCACGCGCAACTCGAGCTCGTTGTCGCGCTGGTTCGCGCCGGTGGGGGCGAAGGGGTAGAAGGTCCCCTGCTTTAGGAGGTAGACGAGACGCACCGCGCCCTCGCCAGGCGGATGCGCCGGCACGAAGCCAAAGACCGCGCACAGCAGCCGCGGCCCGAGCCCGTGCTCGACGAGGGTCGTGTTGGCGCCGTGGATGCGCGTCACGAGGTTCTCGATGTCGCCGTCGTGGATGACGAGCCAGGTGAATCCCAAGTCGTCGGTCGTCACCGACATCTTCACCTTGTCCTCGTCGAAGTTGAGCAGCGCCTCGAGGTCGGCTTCACCCTGAATCGAGGACTCGCCACTTCCGGCCTTGAAGCACAGGCCGGCCTCGCCCGAGGTGACGAGGTCGAGTTGGGTCTCTAGCGTCAGGGCGGCGGTCGGCAGGGCGAAGAGGTTGTCGAGCTGGGGTTGGACCTGGGCGGTGCGCCCGAAGAGTACGTCGCGTAGTCCCACTAGCCGTTGAGCTCGCGCTCGAGCTTGTTGAGCTGATCGAGGCGCTTCTCGAGTGAGGGGTGGGTGGAGAAGATTGACGCTGCGGTGCCCCCCGCGAGCGCGGGCGCGAAGAAGAACGCGTTCATGCCCTCGGCGTGGCGCAGGTCAGTGCGAGGAATCTTGCCGATGTCGCCCGAGACGTGCACGAGCGCGCTCGCGAGCACGCTGGGCTTGCCGATGAGAATCGCCCCCGAGCGGTCGGCCGAGAGCTCGCGATAGCGCGAGAGTGACATCGTGAGCAGGTAGGCGATCACGTAGATCACCAGCGACACGAGCCACGTGATCATCTCGAGCAGCACGATGTTTTCGCCGTCGCGACTGCGACCACCGCCGGAGAACATGGCGCCCCACATGGCGATGCGACTGACCAGACCCGCGAGCATGCCCACACCCGAGGCGATGGTCATCACGGCCACGTCTCGGTGGGCGACGTGGCTCAGCTCGTGGGCCAGCACGGCCTCGAGCTCCTCGTCGGGCAGGCGGTTCATGAGTCCGCGGGTCGCACAGATGACCGCGTGGTTGGGATTGCGTCCAGTGGCAAAGGCGTTGGGGATATCCATCTCCGCGACGCCCACGCGCGGCTTGGGTACGTTGCTGAGCAGGCAGAGACGGTCCACGATCTGGTGCAGGCGCGGCTCCTCCTGGGGGCTCACCTCGCGAGCGCGCATGGAGAACATCGCGATCTTGTCCGAGAAGTAGTACTGGGAGAAGAGCATGCCCGCGGCGATCACGATGACCACGCCGTAGGAGAGGCCAATGCGAATCAGTACCGTGACGATGATCGCGTAGAGCAGCACGAGCGCGAAGCCCGTCGCGAACATTCGCAGGTTGAGTCCCGGATCGCTCTCGATCTTTGACTTGGCCACGGCTACGCGCCCTCTCCGCTGGCGAGCTCGCCGCCCTCAGACATCTGGGCCTTCAGGGCCGCGAGCTGGGCGTCGACGTTGCTCGAGGCGCCCGCCTTGTCAAGTTGAGCCTGGATGTCGTCACTCGGACTGGTGAGGTCCGTCAGGGCCCCCGAGGCGAGGAGCTCATCGAGCGCGCCACTGCGCGCCTGCATCTCGGCGACCTTGTCCTGGGCGCGCTGCATGGCTGCTCCGGCGTCACCCATGGAGGTCGAGATCCCGCTGACGGCTTCGGAGACGTGGGCTGAGGCCTCGGCGGCGGTGTAGGAGGCCTTAATGGTCTCCTTCTTCGTGCGAAACGCCTCGACCTCGCTCTGGAGACGCTGGGCGGTCTCGGTGAGCTTGTCCTCTTGCTCGACGATGGTGGCGTGCTGGGTGTCGAGGTCCTTTAGCTGTGCGGCCACGGCCTCACGGCGCGTCAGGGCCTCTCGCGCGAGGGCCTCGTTATTCTGGCCGAGGGCGGCCTTGGCCTGATCGGCCAGCTTGTCACCCTGAGCCTTGAGCTGCTCGGCCTGAATTTCGACTCGCTTGCGCGCGGTGGCCACGTCGGCGACGGCGCGCTTTACCTTGGTGAGATTCTCGAGCTGTTGCTCGTAGGAGAGATCGAGCGTCTGGCGAGGGTCTTCCATCTTGTTCAAGGCGGCGTTGGACTTCGCCTGGAAGATCGTCTGAACGCGCTTCATCAGTCCCATGGAGGACCTCCTTCGTTAGTCCTAAGACTAGGGGGCGATGGCCCCCGTCGTTTGTCGCTACCCGCGCGCGACGTCGCGATCCTGGCGCCGGGCCTGCTCGATCAGATCGAGCCGGTAGGCCTCGAGGGCCCCGGCGAGCGCGTCGTCGGCCAGGCCCAGCACGCGAGCGGCGAGCAGGCCGGCGTTGGTGGCGCCGTTCACCGCGACGGTGGCCACGGGCACCCCGCGGGGCATCTGGACGATCGACAAGAGAGAGTCGAGCCCGTCGAGGCGCGCGAGCGCGATCGGCACACCGATCACCGGCAGCGTCGTGAGGGCGGCCAGCATGCCGGGCAGGTGGGCCGCACCACCGGCACCGGCGATGAGAACGCGCAGTCCCCGTTCGCGGGCGCGTTTGCCGTAATCAACCATGGCCTCGGGGGTCCGGTGTGCCGAGACGACGTGGATTTCGTGGGAGAGGCCGAAGTGCTCGAGCACCGTCACGGCGTCGGCCATCACCTCGTAGTCCGAGGAACTGCCCATCACCACGCCGATTAGTGGCTCCATCACGCCTCCCGCGTCCGCGTTCCGTAGGCCCGGGCGCTCTGCCATGCTCTCACGTGAGCGCTCGTCACGTCACTAGAACACACCGTCACGTGGCCGAGCTTTCGTCCCGGCCGCCAGGACTTACCGTAGTCGTGCACGTGCGCGCCGGGAATCTCGGCCGCGGCCAGGGCCGAGCCCGGCTCGTCCGCGCCCACCACGTTCACCATGACGACGGCCGCCTCGGTGGGCGTGGTCGCGCCCAGGCCCTGGCCCGAGACCGCGAGCAGGTGGTTGGCGAACTGGCTCGTGGCCGTTCCCTCAATCGTCCAGTGGCCCGTGTTGTGGGGCCGCAGGGCTACCTCGTTGACCATGAGGCCCTCAGTGGTGACGAAGAGTTCCACGGCCAACACGCCCACAACGTCCGCCTCCTCGGCAATGCGTGAGGCGAGTTGGGCGGCCTCGCTCGCGAAGTCGCTCGGCGCGGGAAAAACTGTCTCGACGCACATGCCCTCGCGCTGGAGCGTGGTGACGAGGGGGTAGAGCGCGACGTGACCTTGCACGTCGCGCACGAGTACCTGGGAGAGCTCGCCGAGGAGCTGCAGGTGCTCTTCGATGACGGCGTCGCCCTCGATCGCGGAGATCGCGGCGCGCGCGTCGTCGCGGCTGGCACAGAAGGTGACTCCGCGCCCGTCGTAGCCCCCGCGGGCGGACTTGACCACCGGAGGCGCGTCGAGGGAGGCGAGGAAGGGCTCGAGGGCGGGGTCGTCGACGCTCGAGACAATGAGGTGGCGCGGCACCGCGACGCCGATCGCGGCGAGGCGACGACGCTGGTGGGCCTTATCTACCGCGAACGCCAGCGCTGACGCGCTCGGTCGCACCGCGACGACGGCCCCGAGCTCGCGGATCTGCTCCAGGTCGACCAGTTCGTGGTCGAACGTGACCACGTCGACCTCGTCGGCTAGACGGGCGAGAGCATTCGCGTCACGGGCGTCGCCGAGGACGAGCGAGTCGCAGGTCTTGCCGGCGGCGTCCTCGGGCGAAGCCGCGAGTACCGTGAGATGGACATTGACCGCGTGGGCCGCCTCGCCCATCATGCGCGCGAGCTGGCCGCCACCCACGACGCCCACACGGCGTTGAGCACTAGGTTGGGGCTCACTGGGCACGTGGCAACGCTACCGGGCGAGGGGGACACTATGAGAATGGCCGTGGGACTCGACGTCGACGGACCGGTGGAAGAGACGATCGAGCGTGCGCGCGACCTCGCTGCGCGCGGGCTGACCTCACTGTGGGCCTCGCAGATCTTTGGTCCCGACACCCTGACCGTGCTGGCTCTCGTGGGTCACGCCTTGCCCGAAGTGGACCTCGGCACGGCGGTCGTGCCCATTCAGCCCCGCCACCCCACGATGCTGGCCGCCCAGGCTCGCACGGTCCAAGACGCCATCGGGGGCCGGCTCTCCCTGGGCGTGGGCCTCTCGCACCAGGTGGTGGTCGAGGGTCTCTGGGGGCTGCCCTTTGACCGTCCGGCGAGCTACATGCGCGAGTACCTCGCAGCCCTCGCGCCTCTGTTGCGCGGCGAGGTGGTGGCCGTGGCCGGCGAGCGTGTGCGGGTCACGACGACCGGCCCGCTGGGTCCGCGCGACGTGACGACCCCCTCGCTGCTCGTCGCGGCGCTGGGCGAGAAGATGCTGGCCCTGGCCGGCGCGGTGGCCGACGGCACGGTCCTGTGGATGACCGGTCCCAAGACAATCGCGGGCCACATCGTGCCGCGTCTGAGCGAGGCGGCGGCGTCGGCCGGTCGCCCCCAGCCCCGCGTGGTGTGCTCGGCGCCCGTCGTGGTGACTCACGACGTGCCGGCCGCGCGCGAGCGAATCAACAAGACCCTCGCGATCTACGCCACGCTGCCGAGCTACGCCGCAATGTTCGAGCGCGAGGGCGCGCGTCAGCCCGCCGACATCAGCCTCGTGGGTTCACGCGAACAGGTCCTCGACGAACTCAGCGTCTACGCGGCCGCGGGGGTGACGGAGTTCTCCGGTGCCCTGGTGGGCACCCGCGAAGAGCGAGAGGCCACCCTCGAGCTGCTCGCGTCCTACCGCTGAGGCTGCTCCCCCGAGTCGCTTCGCTAGAGTAGGCGGGCGATTAAGGAGTCTCCATGGCGGCGGTGGCCAGCATCATTTCGATCATGTTGTTTCTCGTCTTTGTTTCGGCGGGCATTCAGAAGGTGACCTTCAACCCCCTCATGTCGGCGGGCGCGTCTCGCCTGGGCTTTTCGAAGTCCGCCTACCAGCGCATTGGCCTACTCGAGATCCTCGGGGGCGTCGGCGTGCTCGTCGGGCTGGCTGCCACGGGAACCTCAATGCTCGCGATCATCAACGACGCCGCGGCCGGAGCGCTGACCATCTTGATGATCCTCGCGAGCGCCACGCACATGCGTCACGGTGAGAAGTGGAAGTCCTACGCGCCGGCGCTCGGCCTCGCGGTGTTGGCCCTTCTCGAATTGGTGCTTCGACTGAGCGCCTAACGCGGCAGGCGCGTGTGCTTGAACTCGTTGAGGTCGGACTCGCCCATCATCGTCACCAGCCGGGTGATCAGGTCAATCGAGTGGGCGGAGTCGCGCGGGGGCGTCATGTAGCGCACGAAGGTCGCGTCCCCGTTCACGACGAACGTCGGCACGCCGAACGCCTCGTAGGCGGCGAAGGACTCGTGCGCGGCGCCGAGCACCTCGTGGGGCCGGCGCGACGCGACGTCGGCGGCCACCAGGTCCATGTCCACGCCGAGGGGGCGCAGGACGCTACCTATCTCCTCGAGGGTCACGAGGCGCACGCCGCCCTCGTGGCGCGCGCGAAAGAGGGCCTCGTGGGCGTCGAGAAAGCGTGCGGGCTGCTGATCGCGCACGGAGATGCCCGCGACGAGCGCGAGGTGATCGGTGTCGAACGCGGGGTCGTTCCACACGTCGGGCGCACCCTCGAGGCGGTGGGGGTGGTTGAGCGACCACGGCACGAAGGTCACCGCAAAGTCCGCGCCGGCGCGCAGGGCCGTGACGACGTGCAGGTGGATGTTCTTTGCGAAGGGACAGCGGTAGTCAAAGGACAGGTCGAACGAGCTCATTGGTCCAGCCTAGGGATCAGGACGCGGGAACCGAAACGCCCGACGCGCGGCACGTCGCCGTGTAGGCGCAGAAGCGACACGTGTTTCGCGAGGGATTCGCGGGGAAGGCGCCGTCGTCGTAGAACCCCTTGATCTTGGACCACGCGCTCACCGCGGTGGCAACGCGCGCGCGCGCGAGCACCTCGGTGACGGGTCGCTCGATCGTCTCGCCCTTGGCCACGTACATCAGGCGAATGCGCCGGGGCCGTTCGCCGAGTTTCGCCTCGCACAGCGCGGCGTAGAGCTCGGTGTTGGCGAAGGTCTTCGCGTCGTAGTCGCGATTGGGTAGGGATCCCGTCTTGTAGTCCACGATCACGAGGTCGCCGTCGCTGTCGCGGTCCAGTCGGTCGAGAATCCCAAAGAGCGGCGTGTCCTCGATGGTGGCGGAGAGACGCAGCTCGACGCCCTCGTGAGACACCTCGCACGGGTCCTCCATCGTGAAGTAGGTGTCGATGATTGACGTGGCCTCGGCGACGAGACGCGCCTCGCCCTGGGCGTCCAGGTCGAGGTCGCGTCGCACGCTCTCGGTGAGGACGTGCTCTACGGCGTCGGGCACGAAGGAGAGGGCGAGGTCGCGATCTCGCTCGGCGGCGTTCTCGGCGAGGAGCTTCTCGAACACGTGGTGCACGAATCGACCCTTGGTCGCCGCGTAGCTCGCGGGCTGGGCCAGACGCTCCACCGACGCGTACTGGTATCGACGCGGACACGCCTGGAAGTCCTGGAGTCGCGAGGGCGAGAGAGACTTGGGCAGGGCCTGGGAGAACGTCATGGTCGAAGCGTAGGGCCACGCTGTCACGCGGCGTCGGTGGCGCCGACTAAAAACGTGGAGTGAGCATCTCGTCGAATCTCGTGCGTTCGACTCGCTGGGCGGGTCTGCGACCGGGCGACGACGTGGTGGTCGCCTTGCCCCGCGAGAAGCGTCAGCGGTGGGTCTTCGTTGCGCACGTGGCCAACCCCGCCAACGCCGAGGAGTGGATTGAGGTGCGTGGGGGCCGACCCGGCGAGTCCAAGACCCGCTCTTTTCGTCCCGAGCTCATCTACTCCCGAGAGGCGCTTCGCGGCTCACGACTCCGGGGTCTGCCCCTCGTGGAGGCTCCGCGACTCGACCTCGCCTGATCGGCCCGCGTCGATGGCGTTGGCCTTGCGCGAGGCCAGGATGATCAGTCCGGGAATCGTGGCGACGAGCGAGAAGATCACGTAGTAGGCCCGCACCCCGATGGAGGCGGCCAGGGAGCCGGCAACGACGACGCCGATGGGCGCGATGCCGAGCGAGACGAACCAGTCCACCGAGTTCACTCGTCCGAGAAGCTCGGTGGGCACTTCGCTCTGCATCATGGTCTCCCAGATCACGTTGCCCAAGATCATCATGGGCGTCATGATGATCGAGACGAGGAAGACTTCGTAGACGTTCGTGGCCATCGCGAGGATGAGTCCGGCGAGGGTGCCGATGCTCCAGTAGGTCCACATGCGTCGCACCCGCCGACGTGGCACTTTGAGATTTGATGAAACGAGTGCGCCGAGGGCGCCGGCGACCCCAGAAAGGGCGAACGCGTAGCCGACGTAGACCTTGGACACGTGCAGATTGTGGCGTAGGAGGTAGGGGATGAGCACGGACACGGGCACGTAGACGAACGCATTGACAATGGTGACCGCGGCGAGGGTCGTCCAGATCCACGTGCGCGAGCGCACGAAGCGAAGCCCCTCGCCGATGTCGCCAAAGATCGACATTGAGGCGCTGCGCACGGGCCGCGGCGTGGGCCTCATCGCCGCGAGCGCCGCCGCGCTCACGACGAAGGTCGCGCAGTCGACGAGGATGGCCAGCGTGACGGAGTACCCGGCGAGCAGCCCGCCCACCGCGGGTCCCAGCATGTTGCCCACGAGGTTGCCGGAGAGGGGTCGCAGCGAGTTCATTGCCCCCAGCAGGTCCTCGGGCACGATCTCGGGCACCAGCGCGCCCATGGCGGGTGTGAAGAGAGAGTCAAAGAGCCCAAAGAGGACGCCAAAGACAATGAGCTCCCAGTAGCGCAGGTCGCCCATCGCCATCAGCGCCGCGAGGATTCCCGTCAGAACGGCGCGGGCGCTGTCTGAGAGGAGCATGAGCAGTCTCCGTGAGAAGCGATCGACGACGGCACCGCCCACGAGAAGCATGGCGACGAAGGGAATCATTCGGGCCGCGACGAACCACGAGAGCAATGACGCACTGTTGTGCGTAGTTTCGAGGACGAGCAGCGTGAGGGCCACCAGGGCTACGCCGTCGCCAAAGGCCGAGACCGCCTGACCCGAGACGAGCAGGGTGGGCTCGCGGTGGCGCATCAGTTGGGCAATCGCGAGCCTCTTCTTCATCTCACGAATCTAGGGTGTCGCGAAGATTCGCCTCGCGTCCTCGCGTCCTCGCGTACCGGCATCGGCGAGTCTCGCCTGACACTCGACGAAGCCGTCGCCGTTCTCGCGGCGCCTCGTCGCGGTTGCGCAGCGGGTTCAGCTCGAAGTACATCTGGTGACGCGGACTTCGAGACGTGAGGGTAGATGCGATAGAGAGCCGAGACGAGTTGGAGGTAGAGCGGACTCACTCGTGGTGTCTCGATGATCTGGTCGAGAGCGGCGGGCCCTCAGCCCACGAGTCTCCTTGGACGCGAACGAGATGTATCGCGGACTGAGGGCCCGCCGCGTCGAGCGACGCGAAGGTCCATCGCGTGATCCGACCGCTGCCGGCCGGGTAGCTGAAGTTACCCATGATTCGAAGCGCCACCGCGCGTCGTAGTGCTGTTGCGGCGGCGTCAACCAGGGTCCACCGTCGCTCGTGGCCGAGTCTCTTCTCAGAGAGTGCGGCCCCTTTTGGGCGCCGTGCGCTCTCGGGCCGGGCCACGTGCTGAAGGGGGCTCAGGAGGGCGTCGTGGCACAACCTGAGTGACGTTCTACGGTGCGACAAAGGGATGTCACATGTGTCCACGAGGCGAGACTTGCTGTGCCAGCATGCCCTATGACACTTCGTGGCGACTCCGAGGTGGAGTCGGCTACGTCATGGCTGGCTGCGCGTCTGCGCCCACCCTCGGACATGGTGGTCTCGTCGTGGATCCCCGGGGACTTCGAGGCGTACGCGAGGATTCTTCACCCGGTCGAAATCCGCGAGGGTTCGCCGCCACTTCGTTGGGCGGACGTCGCGCGCTGGAGCGGACTGGCCCTGACCCCCTGGAATTCGTGGCCCGAGATCGCCCTCGCCGAGACCGCGCGCGCCAGTGAGGTTCCCTGGACGGGTCAGGGGCCCCGCGAGGGTTCCCTCGAGCGCGTCGACGCACTAGCTCTCGTGCGCGTGTTGAGCCCGCTGACGCCGGGCCACTGTTTCTTTGGCGTGTGGGAGGGATACGGCGGAGGCGTCACGGTGCGGGCCACCGACGCGGGTGACGCACCTCGACGAGTCGGCGGTCCCGCACTCGTCACCTTGCCATGGCGCAACTACGAGTTGTTCGAGGGCCCCGTCACCGGGGCGTCCTGTTTTGAGACGCAGAGTTTTCAGTCACCAAACCTCTGGTGGCCCGCCGATCGTTCGTGGTGCGTCGCGAGCGAAATCGACTTACCGTGGAGCTACGTCGCGGGCACGAGACGAGTCATCAGCGCCGTGCTCGGTGACGAGGTCCTCGAATCACAAGAGGTCACGGCGCACGACTCGATACGAGTGGGCCTGCCGACGTGGCTCGCGGAGCCGTTGCGGGTGGCGACCGAGGAAATCCTGAGTGTGGGTGAGACGAGCATTGAACTCGCCATGGGACGAGTCAGCGCAACGCTCGAGCGACGAAGCCGGCGAACATCCGTTCTCGCGACGCGCTCACAGCGCCCACACTCTTGGTCGGGCTCTTCGACGTACGTAGATTCTCGTCGCCCCGAGGGGATGCGCGCCCAGATCGCCTTCGCGCTCGAACGCGCGGTCGTGCACTTAGCGAGTTCGTGATCGAGGTGTCCGTGGCCTCAGCGCGTCATTCGCGACAGGACGCGGTTGGCCGATGAGATCACCCGCGAACTGTGGGCGCGGTTACCCTGAGGCGCTGGCGGCGCGATCGGTGACCGCAACGCAAGGTCCTGATGGTGGACACGACACCTGCACGCCGGCCGACACGCCACCGGCAAACACCACCACGGGCGACGACCACTGGCCGTCGTGCCAGCTCTCGGCGCGACCGCTGAGACCGAGCACCTCGCAGCGCGAGGCCGTGGCGCACGAGACCGTGTAGGCGGCGTCTCTCGAAAAGCCCGTGATCGCACGCGCCCGCGACCACGACGTGCCGTGCATCGTCGCGGCTTCGCCACTGACGCTCACGGCCATGCAAAAGGTGCGTGACGGGCACGACACTGACACGAGGCTCGGAACAAGGGAATTTCGCGAGGTGGTCCAGCGCTGTCCATTGAATGTGCTGGCGTGGCCGTCAAAGTTCACTGCGGCGCAGAAACTCAACGACGGGCACGAGACACCGAGAAGTCGGTCGAGCGGACTGTGTGCGCCTCCCACTGAGCTGTGCTTCCAGGAGTGCCCGTCGTAGGTTGCGATGACGTTCGCCTGTCCGGCGACACCGCTCGCACCCACCGCGGCGCAGAAGCTGCTCGACGGGCACGACACATGGTACGTGTAGCCACTCGGACCCATCGAGACGGCGTGGGACCACGTGTGGCCGTTGTAGGTCACGGCGTTTCCACTCGCGGTGGCGAGGCAAAACGTGCTACTCGCACACGACACCGCGTCGAAGGATCCTCCGGCCGCCACGACTTGAGGCGCCGTCCAGCGGCCCGATCGACGAAACATCGCCTGACCGAGGCCGTCCACCACCACGCACATGGTGGCGTTCCGACACGAGATCGCGTACGTCACTTGGACCCGCGAATCGCCAAGGGAGTGTGGGGGCGACCACTGCCGCGGGCGCGTGGCCGAGGACACCGGTGCGACGCCGAATGCGAGCGACGCCACCACCAACAGCGCTACCTGAGTAGGTCGTCGGTGTCGCCACGCTCGTGAAGTTGAGGGGATCTTTTCGCCGATGATGTCAAACCTATCGTCGTCTGCCTGACGGGCGACGTACTCGGGGCGAATCGTTCTCGCGGTGGTCCACCAAACTGGGAACAGGTGACTGGGAGCGGGTGACGGGAATCGAACCCGCATGGCCAGCTTGGAAGGCTGGAGCTCTACCATTGAGCTACACCCGCGCGCCCCACAGGGCTTGCGTCAGTCTACTGGGACTCACTCGCGTCCTCGGGGCCGCGCGCGAGCGAGCCTCGCGCGAAGTCGCCCCTGGCCGATAGCCGCGCCCAGAAGCACGAGAGCACCGCCCACGGGCTCGAACCAGGTGAGCCGCTCGTGAAGCACGAGCGCTCCCGCCACCACGGCCACGATGGGGGTGAGGTAGGTAACCGTGCTAGCGGTCGCGCCGCCAACCCTGGCGATGACCTGGTAGTTCCACATGAAGGCGAATCCACTGCCGACGACACCTAACAGTCCCAGGGCGATGAGCGAGGAGGCCCGGGGCGAGTGGCCATTGAAGCCGCCGACCACAAAGGCCGGGGCGAGCACGGCGGTAGCGATGAGCATCTGGGCGCTCGCGAGCGATGACGGTGCGAGGCCGAGGGGCGTGAGGTGTCGGCGAATGTAGGGAAAGGTCACCCCGTAGAGAGTCACCGCGAGGGCGAGTGCGCCCACTGCCACCCACGACGTTGATCCCAAGCCGCGCCACACGCCGAGGAGGACGGCGACACCGGCGAGACCCACCAACATTCCCAGTATCTGGGACCGTGTGACCGGTTCGTCGCGAAAGGCGACGGTGATGAAAAAGAGCGACGTGAGAGGCGTCAGTGCGTTGAAGAGACCCGCGAGGATCGACGTCGAGTGCGACTCGGCGAAGGCGAACAAAATGCCCGGGCCGACGTTAAAGGTCAGGGCGACGACGCCCAGGTGCATCCACACGACGCCGCGCGCCGGGAGGCGCACGCCGCGCACCCGCGAGATCGCGAGCAGCGTGAGGGCTCCCAGGAGCCATCTTCCGAAGGCCACGCCCACGGGGGTGAGAAACGTGAGCGACTGTTTGATGAAGAGGAAGGAACAGCCCCACGCGGCCCCGATGGCGAGGTAGTGCGGTAGCCATCTCGCTCGGGCGCTCTGTGACACGGTGGCAGTGTACGAGAGTTGCCCTAGCCTGGTGAGGTGGCGTTGGCGTTGTACGAGGAGTTGGGCGAGTCGTTCTTCGTCCGTCTGGTCGACGCCTTCTACGTCGGCGTGCAGGCCAGTGAGCAGTTGCGCGCGATGTATCCCGAGGACCTCACCGAGTCCAAGCGCCACCTCACCCTCTTTCTCATTCAGTACTGGGGCGGCCCCAGCACCTACATGCAAGAGCGCGGGCACCCGCGCTTGCGCATGCGTCACGTCCCCTTCGTCATTGATGACGCGGCCCGAGACGCCTGGCTCAGCGCCATGCGCGGGGCACTCGCGAGTCTCGCGGCGACGCTCACCGACCTCCAGATCCAGGAGTTGGACGCCTACTTCGTCATGGCGGCGGCCTCGCTGCGCAACGCCTGAGACGTGACAACTACGTGAAAAGGCGCACGTCGTGGCCCTCGGGTCTTTAGCCTTGGTGTTGTGGGTCGACACGTAACGGTCCGAGACGGCGAAGCGCGCGTCGTGAGTGTGACGCCGGTAGGTCGCGGCTTGGCCCGGCCCATCCTCGCGCTCGTGACCGCGATCGTCCTCGTGCAGTACGGCGCGGCGCGGTACGAGTGGGTCCACCAGCATCGCGTCGTACTCGGCGCCGTCCTCGCCGGGCCGGCCGCGCTGCTCGTCGCGACGCGACTCTGGCAGTGGCGTTCGCACAAGATTCACGTCACGAGCGAGCGCGTGGTTGTCGAAGGTGGTGCGGTGCGCCGTCACTCTCGCTCGATGGAGCTCTCCGACATCCTGGCCACTCGCGTCGAGCAGCGATTCAGCGAGCGCGTGACGCGCCGCGGCGAGCTCTACGTGGAAACACTCGCGGGCTCGCAGTATCTCGGTCGCGTGCGCCACCCGGGCGCGCTCGCGCGCCTCGTGGATCGCGAGCGGGCCCGGCGGGCTCACGACGTCGCCGGTCAGGGGACTGACTTTCACTTCGACGCGGTCGCCCCGCCGGGCTTTTACGACGGCCCACCCGCGCGTGAGGCGCGTTCGGAGTGGGTGACGAACCGATACCGTAAGTGAGTGACTACTCGCTATCGCTGCAGCGCCTGCGGCAACCTGACTCGATTCGACGTCGTGGAGACGACGTCGGTGCGCGCGTTCTACCACTTCACGGTGGGCGGAGATCTCTCCATTGAGGAGCCCGAAATCATCACCAAGTCCATTGACTCGGTGACCTGTCGGTGGTGCGGGCACGGACGCAACGTGGAAGAAGTCGCCGAGGACGCCTGATGGGCCTGCGCAGCGTCGACGCCCCTCGTGAGCGCCCCGCGCCCACCTCCTACCTCGTGCACGCCGGGGGACGAGAGGAGCGTCGAACCTTCGATGCACTGACCCTCGTCGTCGCAGTCAAGCCGGGCTGTGACGGCTGTCGTGACTTCGTTGAGGGCACCCACGGCCTCGGCGAGCAAGTGGTGGTCGTCGCCGTCAGCGAGGATGGAGCGTTCGAGGGGCGCGACGTCGTCGTCTCACCCGAACTCTGGCGCGACCTCGACATCCATTCGGCCCCCTTCTACGTCGTCGTCGATCCCACGCGCGCCCTCGTCGTTGCCGAGGGATCCGTCTTCTCACCCGCGCAGGTGGCCGCCGAGATCGAGAGCCGCCTTCGCTGGTGATGTCACAGCGGCCTGTCAGCCTGAGCCGAGACGAAGGGATGACATGGGACCGAACATCGAAGTGTCAATCAGCTGCATCGACTGCGTGCGCCGACACACGCCCGACTGCGCGGACTGCCTCGTGAGCTTCGTGCTCGGCGGTGAACCCGATCACTTGGAGATGAGCGGTCCTGACGCCGACGTCGTGGCGCTCTTGACCAGCCAGGGCATGATGCCCCACCTGCGATACGAGCGCGTGACCTCGACACGCGAGACGAGCGACGAGGACTCGCGGGCCCATTAGCGTGGTGCCCAATGGCGCGCCACCTACTCGTGACCAACGACTTTCCTCCCAAGACGGGAGGAATCCAGGTCTACCTCGAAGAGCTCTGGCGGCGCCTCGAGCCGGGTCGTGCCGTCGTCCTCACGGCGTCCTCGCATCCTGGCGCGCCCGCCTACGACGCGCGGGCGCAGCTCGTGATCGAGCGTCTCCCCGCCGCGACCCTCTACCTGCCCACACCGCGAGTACGCCGTGCGATCGAAGACGCGATCGCGCGCCACGATCCCGACCTGGTCTTGCTCGACCCCGCCTGGCCCCTCGGACTGCTCGGTCCGAGCCTGTCGCGACCCTATGGCGTCATCTTGCACGGCGCGGAGGTGACCATTCCCGCGCGTCTGCCACTCGTGGCCTCGTCGCTGCGCTACGTGTTGGGCCACGCGCGCGTCGCCGTGGCTGCGGGCGCCTACGTCGAGGCCGAGGCCCGTCGGTGCGCGGCCGAGGCCACGCCTCCCATCCTCCAGGTACCGCCGGGTGTCGACGTGGCGCGCTTCGCGCCCCCCACGAGTGACGAGAGGCGGGTAACGCGCGAACGCCTGGGCGTCGCCGAGGGCGACTTGCTGGTGACGTCGTACTCTCGGCTCGTGCCGCGAAAGGGAATGGACACGTTGATTCGTGCGAGCGCCGAGCTCGCTCGTCGATACCCTCAGCTGCGAGTCATGATCGGTGGCGAGGGCCGAGACGCCAAACGTCTCGCGACCCTCGCCACGCGTCTGGGCGCGCCGGTGGAATTTCGCGGGCGAGTGGCCGACGAGGAGTTGGCCGACTGGCTGGGGGCGAGTGACCTTATGGTGATGGCCTGTCGCCGGCGCTGGCTTGGTCTTGAGCAGGAGGGCTTTGGCATCGTCTTCGTCGAAGCCGGCGCGTGCGGCGTCGCGAGCATCGCCGGTCGTTCGGGCGGTAGCCACGAAGCCGTCGAGGACGGCGTGAGTGGGGTTGTTGTCAACGACGCTCAGAGCGCGCGAGACCTCGCCCAGGCGATGGCCAGGCTGTTGGACGATCCCGAGACGCGCGCGCGATTTGGTGAGCGCGCCGCCCAGAGCGCTCGCGAGCGCTTCGACTGGGACGTGCTCGCGTCTCGACTCGCCGAGGGGCTCGCCCCCTACGACGGCGCGCTGTCGGGGGCCTAACCTACTGAGGGGAGGCGACGTGGTCCAGCGAGCGAGTCAGTCGGTGGTGGTGAGCGCCCCGGCGACCCTCGTCTACGACGTCGTGACCGACTTCGAGCGCTACCACGAGTGGGCGAGCGAGGTGAAGAGGGCCGTCGTGGCCGAGCGCGACGGTTCGGGTCGGCCTCTCGAGGTCGAGTATCGCGCCGCCGCCTACGGCCGGTCGACGACCTACACCCTGCACTACGACTACAGCCGCGCGCCCGAGGAGCTGGCCTGGACGCAGGTGCAGGGCGATCTCACCGAGGCGCTTAATGGGCGCTACCGCTTCGAGAGCCTCGGCGAGCTCACTCGCGTCACCTACGACCTCGAAGTCGAGCTGCGCGTGCCGATTCCGCCGTTCATTCGTTCGCGCGCGGCCCAGCGTATCCAGGTCGATGCCCTGGATGAGCTCAAGGCGCGGGTCGAGTCGCTCGCATGATCGACGTGGCGCTGGGCGTCGACGTCGGCGGGACGAAGTCGCTCGCGGTGGTGCTCGACGCCACCGGTCACGTTCTCGACGAGTCGCGCGTGGCGAGCCACGCCGAGAGCCCCGACGCTCTGGTGGAGGCGCTCTCGCGCCAAATTCGCCAGCTGTGCGAGGTTCACGACCTCGACGTCTCGACGATCCCCCTCGGGGTGGGTGTCGCGGGCATGGTGGCGATCGACGGTCGCGTGGCCTTCTCGCCTCACCTGCCCGGCGCGAGTGGCGCGCAGGTAGCCAGTGGTCTGTGCGCTTCCCTCGCACGCCAGTCCACGGTCGTTGACAATGACGCCAACCTCGCCGCCCTCGCCGAGGGGCGCTGGGGCGCGGCCCGGGGCGAGTCGCACTACGTGATGGTGACTCTGGGCACCGGCATCGGTGGCGGCATCTTCACTGAGTCGACACTGCGCCGCGGCGCGCACGGCTTCGCCGGCGAGATCGGCCACATGAGCGTCGTCGCGCGTGGAGAGCGCTGCGCCTGTGGCGCGCGCGGCTGCTGGGAGCGCTACGTATCGGGTGACGCCCTGACGAGACGCGCGCGCGAGGAGGTCGCCGCGGGTCGTGCGGCGTTGCTCGCGGCGCGCTATGGCCCAGCCCTGACGAGTGAGGACGTGGCCGCGGCGGCTGACGCGCACGTCCCCGAGGCCCGTGCGCTGCTCGACGAGATGGGCTGGTGGCTGGCGGCGGGGCTGGCCAACCTGGCGGCGATCCTCGACGTCTCGTGCTTCGTCGTGGGCGGGGGGCTCTCGGCCCTCGCCAACCACCTCTTGCCCGCGACGCGCGGCCACCTCGACGGACTGCTCGAGGGTCGGGCCGCGCGCGGCGAGGTTGAGGTGCGCGACGCGGTTCTGGGCGCGCGCGCGGGCGCCATGGGCGCGGCCCTCGCCGCGCGAGAGCGCTCGTGAAAGTTGGCATCCTCCTGCCGACCTTTGAGGTCGGGGCCCGTCACGCCCTCGAGGTCGCCGCGCGCGCGAGTGACGCGGGACTCGACGGCGTCTTCGCCTACGACCACCTCTGGCCCATGGGTTCGCCGGCGCGTCCGGCCCTCGCTCCCTTTCCCGTGCTCGCGGGGGTCCTCGCGCGCCACGACATCGTGGTGGGTCCCCTCGTGGCGCGCGTCGGGCTCTTTGGCGCGTCCCACTTGGTGGAGACGTTGCTCGATCTCGAGGCGCTCGGCCCCGGACGCGTGATCGCCGCCCTGGGCACCGGCGACAAGCTCTCCGCCGGTGAGAATGCGGCCTACGGTCTGCCTGGCTACAGCGCGAGCGAGCGCCGCGCGCAGCTGGGCGAAGTCGCCCGGTCCCTCGAAGGCCGCGCGCCGGTGTGGATTGGCGCGGGGGCGCGAGAGACGAACGCGCTCGCGCGCTCACTCGGCGCGACGTTGAACCTGTGGAACGCCACGCCGGCTGCGGTAGCCGAGGCCGCCCTCGAGGGACCGGTGAGTTGGGCCGGTCCGGTGCCCAGCGACCTTCCCGCGACCCTGGACGCCCTCGCCGCCGCCGGGGCCACGTGGGCCGTTCTGAGTCCGCACGCTCGCGTCGAGGATCTCGCGAGTTGGCGTCGCACCCGCTGAGTCACTAAATTCCTCCAATGGAGTTCCGACGCATCACTGGCCTGCCCCCCTACGTCTTCGCGACGATTAACACGCTGAAGGCGCAGGCGCGCAGCGCCGGTCGCGACGTCGTTGACTTCGGATTTGGCAACCCCGACCTGCCCAGTCCCGAGGTCGCGGTCGACAAGCTCGCCGAGGCGGCGCACAATCCGAAGAACCACCGCTACAGCGCGAGCCGGGGCATCCCCAACTTGCGTCTGGCGATCGCCCAGCGCTACAAGAACCTCTTTGACGTCGACCTCGACCCCGACACCGAAGTCGTCACGACGATTGGGGCCAAGGAGGGGCTCACCCACCTGATGTGGGTGCTGCTCGGACCCGGCGACAGCGCGATCGTGCCGAGCCCGAGCTACCCGATTCACCTCGCCGGTCCGGGGTTCGCCGGCGCCCAGGTCATCACCGTCGCGATGAATGACCCGGCGAGCGAGTCGAGCGATCCCGGAGACTCGTTCTTCGCCGGACTGGTCGAGGCGTGGGACAACGCGACGGTGAAGCCCCGTGTGATCATCTGCTCGTTCCCTCACAATCCCACGAGCGCGTGCGTGGACTACGCCTTCATGGAGCGCCTCGTGAACTTTGCCCTCGAGCACGAGGTGATTGTCTGTCACGATTTCGCCTACGCCGACCTGGGCTTCGACGGCTACCGGCCGCCGTCGATCCTCGAGGTGCCGCGAGCCAAGGAGTGCTGCGTTGAGCTCTACACGCTCACGAAGTCCTTCTCGATGGCCGGCTGGCGCGTGGGCTTTCTCGTGGGCAACGCCGAGGTGGTGGCCGCGCTCACCAAGCTCAAGAGCTATCTGGACTACGGGACGTTTCAACCCGTCCAGATCGCCGCGATCGTCGCGATGAACGAGGCCAGTGACTACCCCAATCAGCTACGCGCGATCTACCAGTCGCGCCGCGACACGCTCATTGAGGGGCTCAACCGCATTGGGTGGCCGGTGGCCGCGCCGCGAGGATCCATGTTCATCTGGGCGCCCATCCCCGATGCCTACCGGGAGATGGGCTCGCTGGGCTTCGCGCGTCACCTCATCGAGGAGGCCGACGTCGCCACGAGCCCCGGCGTGGGATTTGGCGAGGGCGGCGACGGTCACGTCCGTTTCGCCCTGATCGAGAATGAACTGCGCACTCACCAGGCGGTGCGATCGCTCAAGAAGGTGATTGACGCGCGCCGCTAGTTCGTCACTGGTGGGACTAGACGACGCGTCGAGACACTGAGTGTCGCTCGCGACGCCGACGGCGTGTGGTGGAACCTTCGAGGCATCCTCTAGCGAGTCGACATGACCCGGAGTGAGACGTTCCTCGGCGAATCGAAGGCTTTGCGGGGTTACGGGCGGCCCGCGCCGGGCACGTCCACCACGGCCGCCTCGACGCGTCCGTCGAGGGTGTCGGCGACGACGAAGCGATCGTTCGTCGGTGCGCTGAGGACGTAGAGCGTCGAGCGCGCGGCGCCACCGAGCACGCACGCGAACGCGCGCTGGCTCGTGGTGACGCGCGCGGTGACCTCGCCGCCGGGCCGTACCCGTAGGCACTCGGGAGCCAGGGCGTTGGCGAGCCAGATCTGTCCGTCGGCGTCGAGGCACATCCCGTCGGTGGCGACGAAGTCGAGTTCGGCCCACACGCGCCGATTCGACAGCGTCCCGTCGGGCGCCAGGTCAAAGGCGCTGAGTCGCGAGGCCAGCGTCTCACCCACGACGAGCGTGGCGCCGTCGTCGGTGATGACGGTGCCGTTGGGAAAGGTCATGTCGGGCACGACCTGTAGGACCGAGCCGTCGGCGTCGAGCACGACGAGGTTGGTGGTGGGAATGGGTGAACTCGTGAGCCCCTCGATGCCCTGCTCGCGCAAGACGAGATCGAGGTCGAAGCCGAAGTCGCCCACGTAGGCGCGCCCGCTCGCGCTGAGGACCATCTCGTTGCTCCAAAAGCCGCAGTACGCGCTGAGGTCGGCCACGACGTCGCCGTGGGCCGGGCGCACGACCCGGTTCTCGGTCATCGACACGCACCACAGCTCGCCCTCGGGCGTCCAGTCAAAGCCCGACGGCTGGCCCGCCACCTCGTACTCGAGGCGCTCGCTGAGGCCGTGCTCGTCGGTGGAGTAGATCGCGCGGCGATAGAAGTCGGAGTACCACAGGCGTCCCTCGTGCCAGCGCGGCGACTCGCCGAAACTCAGTCCCCCTCGAAGAATCCCTGCCTCGAACGTCTCCACGATGACCCCCCGCGTGAGGCTACCCTCAGGCGCGCTCGGCTGCGCGAAGCCACGCGTCGTATCCCAGGTCGGCGAAGAAGGGATCCTCGGGCTCGAACGTGGCGTGCGCGCTCCACGCCTCGACCAAGTCGTGACGTCGCCACAGTCCCACCGACTCTCCGGCGAGCGTGGCCGCGCCGCGGGCGGTCGCTTCGAGGTGGTCGCTGCGACGAACTCGCACGCGCGAGTTCGTCGCCTGGAGGGACAACAGCAGATCCATCGCCGCCGCGCCGCCGTCGGCGCGCAACTCCTCGAGCGCGAGGCCGGCGTGGGCGAAGGCGTCGGTGATGGCGCGCACCTGGTAGGCGAGGGCTTCTACGAGAGCGCGCGCGACGTGCGCGGGCCCCACGCCGCGACTCAGTCCACTGATCGAGCCGCGCGCCTCGCTGCGCCAAAACGGCGAGCCCAGTCCGACGAAGGCGGGCACCATCGTCACGCCCGCGCTGCCCTCGACACTCGAGGCGAGAGCTTCGAGGTCGCTCGCCTTCTCGACGAAGCCCAGCTCGTCGCGCAGCCACTGCACGGCGGCGCCCGCGACGAAGGAGGAACCCTCGTAGGCGTAGGCCACCTCGTGGCCGTCGTCCCACGCGAATGTGGAGAGCAGGCCGCTCGCCAGGGGAGGCACGCTCGATCCCGCGTGGGCCAGTACGAAGGCCCCGGTGCCGTAGGTGGCTTTGACCATCCCGGGGCTGAAGCAGGCCTGGCCGAAGAGGGCCGCCTGCTGGTCGCCGAGCACGCCGGCGATGGGCACCCCGGCGAGGTCGGCGACGACGGCGCCGCTGACGAGCGCACGGGTCCCCGCCGAGGCCACGATGGGTGCGAGCAGCGCGAGGTCGACGCCAAAGAGGCGGGCCATGCTCGGCGACCACGCGCGCGCGGCGAGGTCCATCAGGAGCGTGCGCGACGCGTTGGAGGCCTCGGTGACGAAGGCGCCGCCCTCCACGTGTCCGCTCAGCCACCAGGTAAGCCAGGTGTCGATGGTCGCCAGGGCGGGAGAGGAGGCGTCGTCGAGTACGCCGTGCTCGACGAGCCAGGCCATCTTCGTCGCCGAGAAGTAGGGGTCGAGAACGAGTCCCGTCGTCTCGCGCACGGGCGCCTCGTGCGCGCCCGCTCGCAGCTCGAGACAGCGCGCCTCGCCGCGGCGGTCCTGCCAGACCAGGGCGGGTGCGCACGGCGCCGGGTTCTCGCGGTCAAAGGCCACGACGGTCTCGCGCTGGTTCGTGATGCCCAGGGCCACGACGACGTCGCCGCGCGCGCGCGCCCGGGCGGCCACCTCGCTCAGCGTCTCGACCGCGAGCCGTGCGATCTCGGCGGCGTCGTGCTCGACGGCGCCGGGCCAGGGGTAGTGCGCGCTCAGTTCGCGATACGTCTCGTCGACCACGCGGGTCGTGGGATCGAGGCTCAGGGCGCGCACGCCCGAGGTTCCGGCGTCGAGGGCGACGACAAGGTCCATGGGCGAAGGCTAGTGAGAACTCCCGGGCGCCTCGGGCCCCTCGCTGGTCAGGGCGGGTGGGGTGGAAATTGTCAAAGAAAGAGTTGACGTCGTGTAATTACAGTGCTGTAATGACACAGCATCTTGCGACGCGTGGCAAGTCAACCACTACATATTGTGGTTGATGGGTGATCGACGGAAGTCGAGACTTCGTGAACCTCGCGCGCGGGTGGCAACGTGGTGTCGGAAAATGGGAGAAAAGGAAACAAGGATATGGCTATCGCTCCGCAGCGGCTTGGAATCGGACTTCGTCGGTTTTTCACCACGGACGATCGTCATCCTTACGACGAAGTTCTCTGGGACCGTCGAGACGCGCGCATCTCGAACTTTCGCGACGGGTCGGTCGCCTTTGAACAACTCGACGTCGAGGTGCCGGCCGACTGGTCCTTTAACGCGACGAACATCCTGGCCCAGAAGTACTTCCGCGGCTCGATGGGCACGCCCGAGCGCGAGACCAGCCTAAAGCAGGTCGTCGATCGCATCGTCGACACGATCACCGCCTGGGGCGTGGCGCGCGACTACTTCGTGGACGAGGAAGAGGCCGAAACGTTTCGCGCTGAGCTCAAGCACCTCCTCGTAACCCAAAAGGCCGCGTTCAACTCGCCCGTGTGGTTCAACATCGGCGTCAGGGACGTCCCCCAGCAGGGCAGCGCCTGCTTCATTCTCGCGGTCGAAGACTCGATGCGCTCGATCCTCAACTGGTACACGGAAGAGGGCATCATCTTCAAGGGCGGTTCGGGCGCCGGGGTCAATCTCTCAAAGATCCGCGCCAGCGCCGAACTCCTCGAGGGTGGCGGCACCGCGAGCGGTCCCGTGTCGTTCATGCGCGGGGCGGACGCCTCGGCCGGCACCATCAAGTCTGGCGGCAAGACGCGCCGCGCGGCCAAGATGGTGATTCTCGACGTCGATCACCCCGACGTCGAAGAGTTCATCTGGTGCAAGGCCAACGAGGAGAAGAAGGCCCGGGTCTTGCGCGACGCCGGCTTCGACATGGACCTAGACGGCAAGGACATCCACTCGATCCAATACCAGAACGCGAACAACTCGGTGCGCGTCTCCGACGAGTTCATGCAGGCCGTGCTCGACGACGCCGACTGGAACCTGACCGCGCGAGGCGACGGCTCGGTGATCACGACGGTGAAGGCCCGCGACGTCTGGCACCAGATCGCTCGCGCCGCCTGGGAGTGCGCTGACCCGGGCCTGCAGTTCGACACGACGATCAACAAGTGGCACACGTCCTCGGTCACGGGGCGCATCAACGGCTCGAACCCGTGCTCGGAGTACATGCACATCGACAACTCCGCGTGCAACCTGGCGAGTCTCAACCTCATGAAGTTCCTGCGCGAAGACGGCAGCTTCGACATCGAGGCCTTCAAGGCCTCGATTGAAGTCCTCTTCACGGCTCAGGAGATCATCGTGGGCGACGCGGACTACCCGACGGAGATGATCGGGGTCAACTCGCGCAAGTTTCGCCAGCTGGGTCTGGGCTACGCCAACCTCGGAGCCCTCCTGATGGCGTCGGGCCTGGCCTACGACTCCGACGCGGGTCGCGCGTGGGCGGCGGCGATCACCGCTCTCATGACCGGTCACGCCTACGCCACCAGCGCGCGCACCGCCGGTCGCATGGGACCTCACGAGGGCTTCGCCGAGAACGCGGTGCCGATGCTCAACGTGCTGCGCATGCACCGCGACGCGTCCTACCAGATCGACGCGAACCTGGCGCCGAGCGAGCTGCTCGTCGCGGCCCAGCACGCGTGGGAAGAGGCCGTTGACTTGGGGACGCGTCACGGCGTGCGCAACGCCCAGGCCTCGGTCCTCGCGCCCACGGGCACGATCGGTCTGCTGATGGACTGTGACACGACCGGCATCGAGCCCGACCTGGGTCTCGTGAAGTTCAAGAAGCTCGTTGGTGGCGGCAACATGTCCATTGTCAACCAGACGGTGCCGCGCGCCCTGCGCAAGCTTGGCTACAGCGAGGCCGAGGTGGCCGCGATGGACGCCTACATCGACGAGCACAAGTCCATCGTCGGTGCGCCGGCGCTGAAGGCCGAGCACCTGCCGGTCTTCGCCTGTTCGATGGGTGACAACACGATCCACTACCTCGGCCACGTGAAGATGATGGGCGCGGTCCAGCCCTTCATCTCCGGGGCCATCTCTAAGACGGTGAACATGCCCGAGGACGCCACGATTGATGAGGTGGAGAAGCTGCACATGGAGGCCTGGCGCCTCGGGGTGAAGGCGGTCGCCATTTACCGCGACAATTGCAAGGTGGGCCAGCCGCTCTCCACGGCGAAGAAGGACGGAGAGGTGGCACCTCTCCCAGAGGTGAGCGACGCACTCTCGGCCGAGCTCTACGCCAAGATCGCCAAGCTCGAGAGCGCCCTCGAACTGGCCAAGACCACGACGAGCCACGTGCTGGTGGGTGCGGTGCGCGAGCGCCTGCCGCGCCGGCGCGTCTCGACGACGTTCGCCTTCCGCGTTGCGGACTGCGAGGGCTACGTGACGGTGGGCGAGTACGAGGACGGACGACCCGGTGAAGTGTTCATCAAGGTCTCCAAGCAGGGTTCGACCCTTGCGGGGATCATGGACGCGTTCTCGATCTCGATCAGCCTGGGGCTGCAGCACGGCGTTCCGCTGGCGACTTACGTGCGCAAGTACGTGAACATGAAGTTCGAGCCCTCGGGCATGACCGACGACGCGGACCTGCGCATCGCGACCTCGCTCGTGGACTACATCTTCCGTCGTCTGGCCCTTGACTACTTGAACCAGAGCGACCGCGAAGAATTGGGCGTGCTCTCGACGAGCGAGCGCATCCAGCCGACGTTGCCCGAAGTGGCCGAGCAGGCCACGCCCACTATCGGCGTCAGCGTGCAGCCGACGCTCGTCGACCTCAGCCCGACACCGGCGCCGGCGCCCGCGAGCCCCGCGCCCACTCCTCGCGTCGAGAACCGTGACGCGCCGATGTGCTACCAGTGCGGCAACGTGATGCAGCGTGCGGGATCGTGTTACGTGTGCTCGAGCTGCGGCGCGACGAGCGGATGCTCGTGAGAATTCGCGTGGTGTGACACTTTCTCGCTGTCAGACGTTGAAGTGTTGGTAGTAGGCGCGAGAGTCTCGATGGGGGACTCTCGCGCCTGCTACCAACGTGCACCAGACGCGTCGAATACGCGGCCAATGTAGACGAACTTCAACCAACGTCGGGCGCCAGCGCGACGTGGCCCCACCACTTCGTCGCGATCAGCCCGGCAGGCTCGGTGTGGGTCGGCCCATGGCGCGCAGGTGGCGAAAGTGCGAGGCAACGGCGGCGCGAAAAGACGGCTGCACGCGGCGGGGGACTCCGTAGTCGGCGCACACGGCACTCACCACTGGGGCGATGAGGGGGTAGGCGGTGTGAGGTACGCGAGGGAAGAGGTGGTGCTCGGTCTGGTGATCGAGCCCGCCGGCGTACCAGCGAAAGAGACGACTCAGCGGACCGGAGCCGTGCGAAAAGTCGAGGCTCGAGCGCACCTGCCACTCGTGCCACTGATACGGCGGGCGCGATCCGGCTTGGGCGAACTCGGCGCCTTCGACGACGTGCGCGGACTGAAAGACGACGCCGAGGAGAAGGCCGACGGCTAGCATGACCCCCAGCGCGCCGACGGCGACGACCCAGAACGGATGGGTGAGCGCGGGTAGGCCCAGCATGAGCGCAGCGAAGACGACCTTGGTGAGGATCGCGACCGACGCATCCGAGACGCGCGAGCGCGCTTTGCGCGTGTGGCGCGATGCTCCGACCAGGCTCGCGAGGTCGTTGAACATGATTTCCAGCACCGTGAAGCTGTAGAGGGGCCACAGGTAGAGGTGCTGATAGCGGTGCCAGAAGCGGCGCCGCTGAAAGGGCGCGAGGCGCGCGAGGGGACCCAGGTTGATGTCCGAGTCGGTGCCCACGACGTTGGGCGAGCCGTGGTGGAGGGTGTTGTGG
>JAJYAC010000058.1 GCA_021779735.1 Actinomycetes bacterium | reverse complement strand
ACGCGCCCGGAGCGACTCTCGAGGAGGTGTCGTAACGCCTGAGTCAGTGGGCTCGGCGTCGTCGTGGTGACCGGCGCGAGGGTCGTTGACGGGCTCACGAGCGTCGACGACGACGGCGTGGGCTGAAGGGACTTCCAGGTCTGAAGTCCTAGGAGTGTCGTCGCACCTACCAAGACGACGACACCCAGGATCCGCGCGCGACGGTGCGACGCGCGGCGTTGACGTTGGTGACGGGCCCTAGTCATCACGGGCCGTCACGCCGACCATCAGTACTGCGCGCGGGGGCCTCGCGTGGCTAGAACCACAGCCCTGACGTGCCCCCCTCGTGACGTGGCCAACGTGAGCGGGCCTAAATTTGACTGGCGGTCCATGAGGACGGCTGGTTCAGGCTTCGCGCTATGGGGTTCCACAACGTGACAAATTGGGTCTTGATCTGAGTCGAAATGGGATCAAGGGACGACGTGGCCACGTAGCTCGCCACGGAGGAGTCACTGAGCGAACAGTTGTGAGTTTGCTCCTGCATCGCCCAGACCCCAAAGTCGTGGTCAATGCGACTCGACAACGACCAGGCACTCTCAAGGGTGGCCAACGCACGAGCACCGCCAGGAATCGACGAGAGAGACAGCGTCGAGAGGAAGTTGATCTGGCTCAGTCGGTTGGCGTCAACGTGTTGGATCTCCACCACCGCGTTTGACACACTCGCGCCGCAGCCCGTTCTCGCGTCGATCGACTGCTGCACGCTGGCGATGGCGCCCTGGAGGATCGCACGGTCCTGGGGTCCCGAACTGAGAAGTTGGGTGATTTCCTGGGCTACTTGGACCGGGGTAGTGACGAGGGGTGCGCCGGTCGTCGTCGTGGCGACGGTCGTGGTAGCGGTGATGGTCGTGGGGCTGGTGTGCGACGCGGTGAGATTCACGACCACGAGGACGAGGGCGACGAGGACGACGAGCCCCCCGGCGCCTACTCCTAGAGCCAGGTTTCGCCTGGATCCACCAGGCGGTCGTCGCGGGGCGTTCACGAAGGCGGTGGGCACCTCGCCCGTGGTGGCTTGAGAGGCAAAGAAGGTAGTCGCCGTGGGCGACGGCTCATCTCTGTGTGGCGACCAGGCGGGTGCATCCTCTGACACGCGTGAGGTGGCGCCGCACGTGGGACAAAATCGCGCGCCGGCCCTGAGCTCGTGACCGTTGGCGCACGTGGGAACGACGTCGGCGCCGCACGTGGGACAAAATCGCGCGTCCTCTCGGGCGAGAGCGTGACCGTTGCGGCACGTGCTCACGTCGCCAACCTCTGAAGAACCGACGTCTGCGTCACGGATTCTGCCACTAGAGAGTGACGAAGCGACGTGAGGTGAGGCGTGCTCGCGGGTGCGCCCAAAATGGTCGCGCCTTGACGACCCCAGAGACGCCGAGAGTGCGCCAGCACGTCCACGTGGTGAAGGATATACGCAGGGCTTGTCCGGGGTGTTTAAGTGGAAAGACTGGAGTTCGTGGCCCCAGTGAGTGGACCGAGGGACGGGAGTGGCGTTGCCTCGCTCGGCCCTGCTTCGCCGGGGTGGTGACGGGCCACGCCACGCTCGCGGACAGTCCTTCTAGGACGTGGCCGGGTCGCGAGAGATGGGCTCGTCGCCGGCGCGGGGCGGGTGCTCGTGAAGGTCTCATCACGAGTCACCTCACGACGAAGCGGACCACCTGCACGCTTCCCGCGTGATCAAGGGCGCTCCCGCTCGCCTGGGCGTCGAGTCGAAAGAGACCCACCGACCTCGATCGTGGGGCGCGCAGGCGAAGCGTGGTGACGCTCGAGGCGCCCGCCGCGAGAGCCGGAATCTGCCACGAAAGTCCGCTCGCCGTCGTCGCGGCGCCACCCCTGGAGACAGGTTGCCACTGGCGACTGGGCAGCTGGAGAGAGACGTGGATCCACCGGGCCACCGAGGCACTGACGTTCGTGATGATCACGCGCTCGGTGACGAGGGCGCCCGCTCGACTCTGGCGCGGGCCAGTGATCGACGTGCTTAGCTCGGGCGCGGCGTTGTAGATGGTCAGCGAGGTCGTCCACGACGAGGGATCGGAGGCCACCGATTCGGTGACCTGGACGTAGCCTGGGCTCGGGCCGGCCACCACGGAGGGGGTTGAGGCGATCCCCGAAGAGTCCGTGACCACCGTCACGCTGGAGGCGCCGCCGGTAAAGGACGCGACGCTACCCGCGATCGAGAATTGCACCGGCACGCCCGCTAGTGGTTGGCCGCTTTCTGAGACCTTGACGTGAAGACTCGGGACCACTCCGCCGGTCGGCGCCGTCAGTGTCGCGCCACTCGCGTTGGCGACCACGATGGGACTCAACTCGTTAAACGACCACCTCACGTCGGGCTGACCCGGGAGGGCGAGGTCGACCGAGTTGGTCCCGGCCAGGAGGGGTTGACGAGGTATCACGATGACGAGGTGATCGCCCGAGAGGATGTCCGCACCCGTGGGGCCGTAGAGCGGGTCGGTGGAGGTGTAGGTGTACTGGTCGACCACGCACACCGACCCCGCCGCTGACGACTCCACCTCGCCAGTGGGGAGCGTCAGCGACGCCGACGCCCCCGGCGGCACGGCGCCGGGGAGGATGGCAAAGAGTGGGAGACCGACGGGTTCGGTGAGCGTGTCCCACCCACAGGTCTGAAGGGGACTGGGCGACTCACCACCAAAGCTCGACAGATTCGTGCTCATCCCAGGTCCGGGGAAGAGTATCGGGCTCGAGGAACTCGTGTAGAACGCGTTGTTGTTTGAGTAGTCAAGTCCGCCTAGAACGTCGAGACCCGCGCCGGGGTACTTCGTACTCATGGCGAAGGCGATCTGTTGAAGTCCCGGGCGAAGCATCGCCTCCGCGTGGAAGGGGGCCGTCAACCATCCGTCAATGGCCTCATTGGCCGAGGTGAGCGTGAGGCCGAGCCACAGGTCGCTGCGCGAGGCCTCGAGCGCTCCGGACGCCGTGTAGTAGGGGCTGCTCGGATCTTCGGAGTGCGCGTAGCCGCTCATGGCTCCCGGCGTGAGGGCCATGTACTGAAGGTGGTTCAGGATTCCCTGGTCCCAGGACGGTTCATCGGTCAGCGCCGGGAGCCCGGAGGCCGCACGGTAGACATTGACGAGTCCGAGCCAGTTAGAGGGGGCGACCGTGAGGACGGGGGGTGTGGGCATCGTCGTCGCGTGAGCCGCGGGTGAGCCGAGCGACGACACGCCCAGCCCCAGCACACAGGCGGCGAGTCCCACGCAACCCATCACTCGAGAAGACATCACGTCTACTTTCGTACCACGTCGCCGCCGCTCGCTTGCCCGTCGTAGCGCGACCCCCGGGCAACGATACGTCGCCCCTTGTGACGTCGCGCCACGTCGCGCTCGCGAGTGATCCGCTGTCCTCCGGCGACCGGCACGACCGTTCGGGCCAGCGGGTCTCGTCCGCGCGAGTGACGGACCCCACGGCCTCTCGAGGAGGGGGATCGTCACCCGCACTTACGACTACCCAATGGCTCGGTCGTCACCGCGATGATTGCCACCTCGTCAGTCGGCCACGCGTCACGTCAAGTCCGGCGCGAGGGCCGAGCCATCGGAGCCTGGTCGCCCAGACTCTTCGTGGCTCCCTCGACGTGGCGCTAGGCGGCGGGACTGTCGTCTCGCGGCGCCAAGGTCACCACGACACTCAGCGCGGAACCTTCGGCGAAGGAGAAGTCCGCCACGGAGCCGGCGGCCGCGAGGTCGCCGAGTCCCCCACGCACGGCGTCGAGAACCTCCGTGGGCCCCTCGACGTGACAGGTGGCCACGCTCGCGCGCTGGGAGATCTTCGCCGCGCTCTTGGCGCGCCGGATGGCCTCGAGTACCTCGCGCACCGGCTGGTACAGGCCAGTGGGCTGGGTAGAACCGAGCTCTTCGACGTGGGGCCAGGGCGCGAGGTGGACGCTGTCCTCGTGCCACCAGCGCCAGGTCTCCTCGGTGGCGAAGGGGATGACCGGCGCGAGCAGGCGCGTGAGAACCGAGAGGGCGATCGCGAGAGTCGCGCGCGCGCTTCCCGCGCCGGCGCCCTCGGCCTCGTAGGCGCGCACCTTCACGAGCTCGACGTAGTCGTCACAAAAGGACCAGAAGAACGCCTCGGTGCGTTCGAGGGCCCGGGCCCAGTCGTAGGCGTCAAGGGCCACGGTGGCCTCGGTGACGAGGTGGGCGAGTCCCGCGAGCAGGTCGCGATCGAGTGCTTCGGTGACGGCCTCGGGGCCCTCCACCTCGTAGCCCTCCAGGCGGCCTAGCACGAACTTGGCGACGTTGATCAACTTGATGGCGAGGCGTCGGCCGATCTTCATCTGGGCCTCGTCGATCGCGGTGTCCACGCCCGGGCGTCCACTCGCCGCCCAGTAGCGCAGCGCGTCGGCGCCGTGCTTTTCGATGAGGGGCATCGGGGTCACCACGTTGCCCTTGGACTTAGACATCTTCTTGCGGTCCGGATCCAGGATCCAGCCCGAGATGATCGCGTGCTGCCAGGGCAGCGCGTCGAACTCGAAGTGGCTGCGCACGACGGTCGAAAAGAGCCAGGTGCGAATGATGTCGTGGGCCTGGGGGCGCAGGTCCATCGGAAAGACCTTGTCGAACAGGTCGCTGCCCCAGCGCCCGGCGATCTGGGGGGTGAGAGAGCTCGTCGCCCAGGTGTCCATGATGTCGGGGTCGGCGACAAAGCCGAGGGCGGCTCCGCGCTGATCGGCGCGGTATCCGGGGGGTACGTCGCTCGCGGGATCGATCGGCAGGGCGTCGAGTTCAGCGAAGATCGGTGCGTCGAAGTCGGGCTCGGCGTTTTCATCCAGCGGGTACCACACGGGGAAGGGCACGCCGAAGTAGCGCTGGCGGCTGATGTTCCAGTCGACGTTGAGGCCCTCGACCCAGCTCGCGTAGCGGTGCTTCATGAAGTCGGGGTGCCAGTCGATCTCGCGCCCGCGCGCGAGCAGCTCCTCGCGGTGCGCGAGGGTCGCGACGAACCACTGGCGCGAGGCGACGATCTCCAAGGGCCGCTCGCCCTTCTCGTAGAACTTGACCGGGTGGCTGATCGGCGTGGGATCGCCCCGCAGGTCGCCGGATTCTCGCAGGGCTTCGACGATTGACGCGCGCGCCTGGTTGACGGTCTTTCCCTCGATCTGCTCGTAGTGGCCCTGCGCGACGGCGACGTCGGCCGTGGGCCAGCTGGCGAAGTCCGCGGCGAGGAAGCGCCCGTCGCGACCGATGAGAGCGCGCGTGGGCAGATCGAGCTCGCGCCACCAGGTGACGTCAGTCAGGTCGCCGAACGTGCAGACCATCGCGATGCCGGTGCCCTTGTCGGGGTTGGCGAGCTCGTGGGCGAGGACCGGAACCGCCACGCCAAAGAGCGGGGTCGTGACCGTGGTGCCAAAGAGGCCCTGGTAGCGCTCGTCCTCGGGGTGGGCCACGAGCGCGACGCAGCTCGCGAGCAGTTCGGGGCGCGTCGTCTCGATCAGGACGTCGGCGCCGTCGCGGTGAAAGGCGACGCGGTGCGTGGCGCCGGGGCGCTCGCGATCCTCGAGCTCGGCCTGGGAGACGGCGGTGCGAAAGTCGACGTCCCAGAGCGTGGGCGCCAGTGCGGAGTAGATGTGGCCCTTGGCGGCGAGGGAGAGAAAGCCCCGCTGGCTGATCGCCTGAGTGCTGCGCGTGACCGTCGCGTACTCGTAGCTCCAGTCGATGGAGACGCCGAGCTTTTGCCAGATGGACTTAAAGACCTGCTCGTCAATCGCGGTCAGTTCTTCGCAGAGCTCGACGAAGTTGCGCCGCGAGATGGGCTGCTTGGTCTCACCCGGGGTCTCGGGTGCGACGTAGTTCTCGTCGTAGGGCAGGCTCGGCTCACAGCGCACCCCGAAGTAGTTCTCCACGCGTCGCTCGGTGGCGAGCCCGTTGTCGTCCCAGCCCATGGGGTAGAAGACGTTCTTTCCCCGCATGCGCCAGTAGCGCGCGAGCACGTCGGTGTGGGTGTAGCTAAAGACGTGGCCGATGTGCAGCGAGCCCGACACCGTGGGCGGGGGCGTGTCGATCGAGTAGACCTGCTCGCGCGTGGTCTCGGGGTTGAAGCGATACGTCGCCTCATCCTCCCAGCGGGCCGTCCAGACGTCTTCGAGCCCGTCGATGCCGGGGTGATCAGGAATGGCGGGCTGGAGTCTCTCGGGCGACATGGTTGGCCAAGTTTAGGCCAGCCACTGCGTTGGACGGCCTAGCGTGCGCCGAGGACGTCGAGCATCGCGACAAGGTCGTCGCGTCTCAGTCCCTGCTCGCGCGCGAGCTCGACGACCTCGCGCAGCTTGCTCACGACAACCCCGCGCTCGGGCTGGCCCACGACCCGTGTGGAGCGACCCCGACCCATCTCCAAGAGACCCTCGTCGCGCAGCGCGCGCAGCGCGCGCAGCACCGTGTTCGTGTTCACGCCCAACTCGGCGGCGATGTCGCGGGCCTGGGGGAGCCGCTCGCCGGGATGGGCTTCGCCCTGGGCGATCGCCCGGCGAATCTCCGCGGCGACCTGGAGGTGCAAGAGGGTCGGGTCGCGCCGGTCGAGGGCCTCAAGGCTGAGCGTCTCCTCCGGCCGGGACTCGTTGACAGAGCGCATGACGCTAATTATAGTAGCGTCATGACCATCACGCACGAGATTGACGCAACGCCCGCAGTGGTTCCCGACGCCGGGCACCAGCCCCAGCTACTGCTGCCCGAGGCGAAGCGTCGGGGTCGACGCCGTCGCGCGGCCTGGAGCATCTCCCTCGTGGCCCTGGCGCTCGTGGTGGGTTCGCTCGTCAGCCTGGGGCGCTCTGGGGGTGCGACGTCGCCGCGCGGAGTGCGCGACAGCGCGGCCCTCAGCGCGTCCTCGACTGGTGTGCTGACGTGCGCCGGCACGTCCCAGGTGCGCCCGGTCACCCTCGTCATCGCCTGCGCCGACGCGAACGCGATGCTCACCGCGACGCACTGGACGACGTGGAACGCGCGCGGGGCCTCGGGCGTGACGCGCTTTGGGCTCAATCTCTGTCAGCCCTACTGCGCGGCGTCGCCCATGTCCTACTTCGCCCACAGTGAGGTGCGCCTCTACGCGCCGGTATCGACGTCGCACGGCCGCCTCTTCTCCGGCCTCGTCGTTCGTTACCGGCTGCGCGGCGCGACGCACGTCTATCGCATGTCCTGGCGTGGCTCGACGGCCCTGGGCTAGGTCCGCGCCG
>JAJYAC010000057.1 GCA_021779735.1 Actinomycetes bacterium | reverse complement strand
ATGCACGATTGGCCGAAGAGCGACGCCGGCTGGTCGCCAACGAGGGCGCTGATCAGGGGTTCACCCTCGAGGGCGCTCGCCACGCCGACGGGACCCATCGTGGGCACGATGGCCGGCAGGACGGCGGGATCGATGCCGAGGATGTCGAGGGTCGCTTCGTGCCACGTGGCGACATCGACGTCGACCAGCCCGGTGATGGCGGCGTTGGAGTGATCGGTGACGTGCACCGATCCTCGACTCATCAACCACGCGACCCAGGTCTCGATCGTGGCGAAGCGAAGGTGGCGGGTATCGGGGCCCGCGTGATCGAGGAGCCAGCGCAGTTTGGTGGCGGACTGATTTGGCGCGAGACGCAGTCCCTCACCTTGGAGGGTTAGGCAGTCAAAGACGGTGCGCAGGTCTTGCCAGCCCAGCGTGGGTCCGACGGCTCGACCCGTGGTGGGGTCAAAGAGGACGGTCGTCGCCCGTTGGTTCGTGATGCCGATCACCTCCACGGCTCCGCCGTCGGCGAGGGTGCGCGCCACCAGATCGAGGACGACTCGCCCGATCTCGTCGGCGTCGAGTTCGACCTCGCCCGGTTGGGGGGTCGAAATGGTGAGTCGTCGCTGGTGCAGGGCGCTGACCGCGCCCGTCTCGTCGACGACCGCGGTGCGCACCGAGGAGGTACCCACGTCGATGGCGAGCGCCCTCACCAGGGAACTCCCCCCAGGGCGAGTACGCCGGGATTCATGATGCCCTGCGGGTCGAGGAAGGTCTTCAATCCCTCAAGGACGCCGAAGGAGTCGCCGAGGGCAGCTCGCGCGAAGCGGGCCCGGTTGTGACCCACGCCGTGGTGGTGGCTGATGGCGCCGTGGACGCGCGCGATCTCCATCGCCGCGTCCCACGCTGCGCGGTAGTAGGCGAGTGGCTCTTCGCTTAGACCCGCGAAGGTGAAGTAGAGACAGGCTCCGTCAAGGTACGCGTGAGACTGGTGCACTGACGCGACGACGGTGCCCTCGCGGCGTCGCAGCGCATCAAGGACCTGGCCGCTAAGGGTGGCGAGCGCGGCCCAGGGAGCGGCGACCTCGATCGTGTCGACGACGACGCCGCGGGCCCAGAGGTCAGCGAGCGCGCTGACGTCGTTGCGGTGCTCGAGCCAGTGTGCGACGAGAGCGGGGTCGAGTGGGTGCAGCGACGCGGCTTCGTGGGCGACGAGTGACATCGTGGCCCCCACCAGCGCCGGCTCTCCCTCGTCGAGTACGAGGAGGACGCCCTGAGACACTCCGAAGAGGCGTTCGGCTTCGATCTCGTCGTAGAGCCGTAGCACCGCGGGTGACGCCCCGCGTCGCAGAATGCGACGACACACGTCAAGTCCACTCGCGAAGGAGGCGACGCCGTAGGCGAGTCGCTCGTCGTAGCTTGGACGTGCGCGCGCGACGAGGGTGGCGCTCGTGATGACGCCGAGCGTTCCCTCACTGCCGAGGAAGACCTGGGTGAGGTCGGGGCCCACGGCGGCGCGCGGCGCGCGCGCCCCGAGCGCCAGGGACGTTCCGTTGGCGAGGGTGACGCGCAGGCCCCGTACCAGGTCGGCCGCCGTGCCGTAGCGATTTGAGTACTGTCCCGCCCCGCGACAGGCCAGCCACCCGCCGACGGTCGAGATCTCGAAGGACTGTGGCAGGTGACCGAGCGTGAGCGAGTGAGTCGCGAGGGCCTCGTCGAGGTCGGGTCCGAACACGCCCGCGCCCACCTCGACGAGGCCCGAGACGACGTCAATGGGACCGATGGCGTTGAGTCCCGTCAGGTCGAGGGCGATGCCTCCCGGGCGCGGTTGCGCCCCACCGACGACGCTGGAACGCCCGCCTTGGGCGGTGACGGGCACCGCGAAGCGTGACGCGACGCGAAGAGTTGCCTCGACCTGGGACTCGCTGTGAGCGCGCACGACGACCCCGGGCCAGACGGGCACGCGGCCCGCGCCCACCTCGAGCAGCGAGACGGGCCACCAGTCACGTCCGTGCTTAGCGCGTGTCGGTGCTGACGTGTCCACGTCGAGGCCCTCGTCAGTGAGGGCCGCAAGCACGACGCCCTCGAGCGGCGCGGGCGCAGCGTCGAACGTCCCGGAGGGGTAGTCACGCGCGGCCACGGGTCGTCTCATTGGCGTACCCTACAGAATGAGGCCGGCCGCCGCGAACTCGTTGCGGACCAGGGCGCGATAGCTTTCTACTTCCTCGTCACGTCGCGACTCGTCCCAGCCCATCTCCCCGGCCACCGCGAGCGCGATTACCGGCGCGCTGGCCGAGGTTGCGCGCGCGTCGAGCAGGTGAGCGCGCGTGCGGCGCGTCAACAGGTCGATGAGCGAGGACACCATCTCCGCCCTGGCCGCGTAGACAAATTCGCCCATGACGTAGTCGAGCCCCTCGATGGGGGTGTCCGCGAGGTCGGGCGCCTCCGCGATGAGCGTCAGCACGTCCAACGCGTCTTGGCCGTATCGCTGGTAGAGGTGTGTCTCGAGCGGGGTTGTCGGGCGCCAGGGGCCCACGCCGTGCAGTCGCAGCGACTTGGTGCGAGTTCGACCGACGCGACCGACGTAGGCGCCCAGAGCGTCGACGGTGTCTTGAGCCATCTGACGGTACGTCGTCCACTTCCCACCGGTGACGTGGACGACGCCGTCGCCGAGGTCGCTCACCCGGTGGCGTCGTGAGAGGTCGGCCGTGCGTCCGGAGAGCCGCTCGTCGCCGCGCGGAGTCAACAGCGGTCGCAGGCCCGCCCACACGGCGGTGACGTCAGTGCTAGTTAGGTTCGAGGACGTCGCGCCATTGACCGTCTCGAGAAGGTACGCCAGGTCCTCGGTCGTGCACTCGGGGTGGTCGAGGTCGCCCTCGTAGGGCGTGTCCGTGGTGCCGATGAACGTGAAGGGACCATCTTCGAAGGGGACGACGAAGATGGAGCGTCGGTCTCCCGGTACCGAGAGCACGGCGGCGATGTCGGTGGGCAGGCGGTGGCGCGCCACGGTGGCGTGCACCCCTTTGGCAGGCGTGATGCGATGGGTGTCCTCGTGCGAGGTCATCGCGAAAATCTCGTCTGCCCACACGCCCGTCGCGTTCACGACGCAGCGCGTGGGAATCGAGAACGTGTGAGAGCTGAGTTCGTCGCGCACGTTGACCCCCGTCACGCGACCCACGTCGTCGCGCGCAAAGGAGGTGGCACGCACGTAGTTGGCCACCGTGGCGCCGTGGTCGAGCGCCGAGCGCGCCAGGGTGAGGGCCACGCGCGCGTCGTCACCGCGCGCGTCCAGGTAGACAAAGCCCGCGAGGAGGTGATCGGCGCGCAGGGTCGGCAGGTGTGAGACCGCCTGCGCGGCCGTGACCTTGCGGTGGCGTTGACCGATGCGCCAGCCGCCCGTGAGGTCGTAGAGGCGCAACGCCGAGGAGTACCCTCGCACGAGGGCTCGACCCGCGACGGAGTTTGACGCGATGAGCGGAATGAGAAAGGGCAGTGGGCGAACGAGGTAGGGGGCGTTCTCGAGCAGGCGCTGGCGCTCGCGCAGGTTCTCGTAGACGAGTCGAAATTCGCGCTGCTGAAGGTAGCGCAATCCACCGTGCACGAGCTTGGACGACTTAGAGCTCGTGCCTGAGGCGAAGTCGCCCGCATCGATGAGCGCCACTGACAGTCCACGCGTGGCGGCGTCGAGCGCCACGCCCGCGCCGGTCATGCCCGCGCCAATCACGACGACGTCGAAGGAGGAAGTGGCCATCGACGCCAGCGCGGTGGGCCGATCAAGTGAGGCCATGATCCATGTTGTCACACCCCGCGGAGGCGTCTTGGCGCGAGGAGTACCTTTCGAGGTATGGACTTTGAATTCAGTGAAGAGTTACTGGCCCTCCAGTCGACCGTACGGCGGCTGGCCCAAGACAAGATCAAGCCGCGCGCGCGAGAGATCGATGAGAGCGGCGAGTACCCCGCGGACATCTTCGATGAGTTTCGACGCGCGGATCTGCTGGGTCTGTGCATTCCCGAGGAGTACGGCGGCTCGGGCGCCGGCATCACGGGGCTGACCATTGCGATCGAGGAGGTGACGAAGTACTCCAACGTCTTGGGCCTCATGCTTCTCCTGACCCGTCTGCCGACGGGGCCGGTGATGATTGCGGGCACCGAAGCTCAGAAGCTCCAGTACCTGCCGGGCATCGCTAACGGGACCACACGAGCGTCGTTCTGTCTCTCCGAACCGGGCGCGGGCTCGGACGTCGCGGGTATTCAAACACGAGCCACGCCCGACCCCGATGTCGAGGGTGGCTACATCCTCAACGGCACCAAGTCGTGGATCTCGGGGGGCATGCAGGCCGACTGGTTCACGGTGTTTGCCAAGACGGGCGATCCCGCGTCACGTCTACACACGGGCATTGGTGGTTTCATCGTCGACGCGTCGACCCCCGGAGTGACGCGCCCGCGCGTGGACAAGAAGATGGGTGTCAAGGGGATTGACACCGCCGAGATCCACTTTGACGACGTGCACGTCGGGCCCGCGCAGGTGATCGGTGGGGGGTTCCAACTCGCCATGCAGTCTCTCAATGCGATGCGGCCCATCGTCGCCGCCCGCGCGATCGGTCTCGCCGAGGGCGCGTTGATGTACGCGACCGAGTACGTCAAGAACCGCCCGGCCTTTAACAAAACCATCGCGGAGTTCCAGGGAATTCAGTGGGAGATCGCCAAGTGCGCGACCGAGATCGAAGCGGCCCGTCTCTTGACCTACCGCGCGGCGTGGCTGGCTGACCAGGGCAAGTTCACGAAGGAGTACGTTCCCATGCTCTCGATGTGTAAGTACTACGCCTCCGAAGTCGCGGTCAAGGCGTCGGGACTCGCCGTCCAACTCCTCGGCGCGGCGGGCTACATGGAAGAGCACCCCACCGAGCTCTACTACCGCGACGCGCGACAGTTGACCATCGTGGAGGGGACCTCTCAGGTTCAACTCGGCCTCATCGCGCGAGGAGTCCTGGGCCACGACCTGTGGTGGGACTAGGCGTGAGTGGTCCGCTCACCGGAGTGAGGATTATCGAGCTCGCGGGCCTCGGCGCGGCTCCCTTCGCCGCGATGCTGCTCGCGGATATGGGCGCCGACGTCTTGCGACTCGAGCGAGGTGACCCTGATGCACCCCAGGAGACGACCTGGGACGTGCTCAATCGCTCGCGGCCCTCGGTCGCCATTGACCTGAAGAATGATGCGGGCCGCGCACTCGTGCTCGAGTTGTGCGCGTCGGCGGACATCTTCCTTGAGGGATTTCGGCCCGGGGTCACGGAACGCCTCGGCCTCGGTCCCGCGGACGTACGGGCCGTGAACCCCCGCCTGGTCTACGGGCGAATGACCGGTTGGGGCCAAGAGGGGCCGCTGTCCCAGCGCGCCGGCCACGACATCAATTACATCGCCGTCTCGGGTGCACTGTGGCCCGTGGGTCGCCGAGGCGAGGCACCCGTGCCGCCGCTGAACTACGTCGGGGACTTCGGCGGGGGAGCGCTCTACCTCGCGTTGGGCGTCGTGGCGGCGCTCGTGCACGCGCGCGCCATCGGACAGGGTCAGGTGGTGGACGCCGCCATGGTGGATGGCTCCGCGTCCATGACGGCCATGACCCACGCGCTGACGGCCGCGGGCTTCTGGCTCGACGAGCGTGGCACGAACATCCTCGATACGGGGGCGCCGTTCTACGACGTCTACGAGACGAGCGACGGAGGTTTCGTCGCGGTGGGCGCGATCGAGTCGAAGTTCTACGAGAACCTGGTTGACGGCTTGGGACTCGCGGGCGAGCTCGCCGCGCAGATGGATCGCGAGGCGTGGCCCGAGACGAGGCGCCGCTTCGCTGAGGTGTTCCTCACGCGCAGTCGCGACGAGTGGACGGCGAAGTTTGAAGGTGTGGACGCGTGTGTCTCGCCCGTGCTCTCACCGAGCGAGGCACCCACCCACCCCTACAACGAGGCTCGCCGGGTGTACGTCCACGACGGCGCCGTTCAGCCGCATCCCGCGCCGAGGTTTTCTGGGACACCCTCGGCCATCTCGCGTCCGCCCCAACGGGCGGGTTCGGGGACGCGAGATGGTCTCGCGGCGTGGGGCATCAACGACGAGCGCCAGGCGGCACTACGCGTGGCGGGAGCATTTGGCTAGATGTTGACGACCGGGCAGGTGAGCGTGCGCGTGATGCCCGGAACCTTTTGAATGGCGCCGACAATGAACTTTCCGAGGTCGTCCACGCTCTCCGCGCTGCAGCGCACGATCACGTCGTAGGGACCGGTGACCTCGAAGGACTCGAGCACGCCCGGAACGGCGCGCGTGGCCGTGACCACGCTCTCGCTCGAGCCGATCTCTGACTGGATCAAGATGTACGCCTGGACCGTCATGGAGGACCTTTCATTGGGTTGCACCTATTGTGCCCGCTTTTGGAAGAGACCGCTACTCGTCGCGGAAGCGTTTGCCGATGTGCCACTGGTGGCAGTAGTCGCAGCGATACGTGCCGAGTTCGGCTCGCTGAAGCGTCCAGGCGAGTTGCGCCGCACTCGCGGCCTCTGACTTGGTTCGATACGACGTCTTGGGCCGCCCCTCGCGGGTGAAGTGTGCGGCGACCGCACGGCGCGGGTGCGAGGGCTGGGGTCGGCGTCGGGCCATGGACCCAACAGCGTACCGACACCGGTAAAGTGCCGAGGTGGCCGCGAGTACCGAATCTGATCTACGCACCTCACCCGTACCCACGACCGAGGACGGTGACCACGAGCGCTTCACCCACATTGTCTTGGAGGGCTACACCCCCAAGAAGGGCGAGTTCGTGGCCCTGGGCAACTCGGTGGTCGAGGGGATGATCAACTCGACGCCGGTCACGGCGCTGTGCGGCAAGGTGTGGGTTCCGGGTCGCGACCCCGAAAAGTACCCGCTCTGTCCCACGTGTCGTGAGGTGGCGACCACGCTGGGCTGGTCGCTGCCGACCTGACTCGTTAGAGTGCCTAGATCATGTCCCGTGCCCTGTGCGTTCGTCACCACCTCGAAGACAGCCCCGGCCTGATCGGCGAAGCCTTCGCCGCGCAGGGGATTGAGCTCGATCTCGTGATGATGGATGAGTCGACACCGACCCCCGGTCTCACGGGCTACGACTACCTCGTCGTGTTGGGTTCCAAGCACGCCGTCTACGACGAGCAGATCGAGGCCGCCTGGTTCGGGCGCGAACTCGAGTTGCTCGCCGACGCCGAGCGAAGCGCCGTCGCCGTCTT
>JAJYAC010000056.1 GCA_021779735.1 Actinomycetes bacterium | reverse complement strand
GACGGGAACACCATTGACCGCCGTGACGCTCGGAGCTGCGGACACCGTGAAGTCGGTGTAGGCGACGCCGCCGTCAGGGTTCAAGACCTGCAACGTGTACGTACCGGCCGGGGTCGAACCCGAGACCGTGATCGTGCCACTGATGAGACCCGGCAGCACTGTCACGCCCGAGACCGAGATACCGGCCGTCGTCGAGATGCCAAGTCCGTTCGTCGCGGGAACCACCGAGACCACGGCGCCCGGCATGAACGTCGTCAGGCCGTTGAAGGGCGACAAGTAGGACGAACTACCGGCGACCAACTGGAAGGCACCACTGGTGCCCGCCGGCGACGAGAAGCCCGACGGCTGGTTGTGGATCACGAGCGGCAGACCCAGCGAGATAGCCGGAGCATCCACGTCAACCTCGTAGCCCGAGGCCGAGGGGCTCTGACGAAGAGTGATCGTCATGTAGCCACCAGCGGGACGCTGCGCGGGGGTCAGTGAAGGCACCAGCACGGTCACCGTGGTGGCATTCACCCAGGTCGTGCCGATGAGACCACTGGTGTAGGCGGCACCGCCAGCCGGGGTGTACGTGGTGACCGTCGCGTACGGCGTCGGGCCGCCCTGGGCCACGTTAAAGCCCGTGAGGCCGCTCAGCGTGAACACGTTGGCCGAGTTGTTGCTCTGGTAGAACGTCGGCGAGATCGCACCGATGGTCGCCGTGGACACCGTGAGGGCGTTGGCGAAGGTCGCCGAGCCGTAGGAGTCGTTGGTGATCATCAGGTCGTGCGCGCCATTCGTCGCACCCCCGTTGACGGTAACCGAACACGTGATCGACGTCGAGGAGTTGAGCACACAGCCACTCACGACGACGCCGTTGTGATCGAGGCCCAGGCGCGTACCCGTGTCGAGCATTCCCTTGAGGTTGCCGCTGTCGGCGAGGAAGCCGGCACTGCCCCCGTTGAGGGCGGTGACCGTCGAGGCGTCGAACAGCGTTCCCGTGATGGAGAACGTCGCCGTCTCACCCGGCTTCATCGACGTCGGCAGACCCGTCACGGCCGTGATGGTCGGCGTGTTGCCGATCAGCACACCCGAGTTCGGGTTTGCGGCCGTCGGCAGGGACGAGGTGCCCGCGCCGTTGAGCTCGGTGACCGTGAACTGAACGCTGGTGTTGACGGGGGTACCAGCGGCGACCGACATCGTCACCGTGATGAAGCCCGTATTCGCGTTTCCGTTCGTGACCGCCGAGACTGCGCCGAAGGAGACCCCCGGTGTCGTGGAGGTCACCACGTAGTCAAGCGGCGAGTTCGAGCCATTAAAGGCGCCCGTGATGTTGACCGAGACGTTCGACGCGCCCGAGCCGATGACGAGACCAGGAGAGGCCAACGGCACCGCGCCGGTGTAGGCCATGCCCGTCACGGTGACGTTCGACGCCGCCGTCGTGGCAAAGCCCGTGGGGTCCTTCAGCAGCTGGCCGTTGCCGTTGCTAATCACCGGGTAGTACGTCGTGCCGGTCGAGGCCGGGTAGGTAACTGAGTAGATCGGCTCGCCGCCCGCGTGCGCGAAGCGCGTCGGGGCTGTGAGCGTGATCGGGCTCGCGCCATTCCACGTCGGTGAAATCGTGACGGTCTCGGCGTTCACCAGGCCGTAGCCCAGGATGTACGTGCCACCCGCGGACAAGTTAGCGACCGCCGACACCGGGACGCTCGTCACGCCCACCGGAACGGCGGCACCCACGGTGTCGGTCGTGTTGGTGTACTGAGGCGTCGAGTTGGTCGACGGCAGGGTGAAGGTCACCCAGGCCGTGTCCGGGCTCGTGACGGCGATCTTGCCCGTGACGTTGTCGGGGTTAATGCCCCCCGCGGTCACGAAGGAGACAGCCGCACCCGTCGAGGCCAGGTTCGCCCCGGGGTAGGTGTAGAGGAACGTGTAGGTTCCCGGCGCGACCGGCGTGGGCGAACTCAGCGTGTTCGACGTGCCGTTCGTGCGCATGTAGCTCAGGCTCGAGGCCGGCGTGGCGCCGATGTTGAGTCCGGCGATGGGCAGCGTCGTCGAGCCGTTGTTGACGCTAAGCGTCCAGCCCGTCACACCCTGAATCGGGAACTCCACCGAGGTGCCCGCGGCGTGGCCGTCGGCGAGCGCCGGCACCTGGACCGTGTTGGTCACGGCCGTCGTGCCCGCAGCCGTCGTCGAGTCACCGGTGGCATCTACGAAGGTGAGTGCCGTGCCCGTGGCAATACCGGAGAGCGAGGCCACGGGAAGGTTCGTGGCGCCCGCGACCACCGCGCTGGTGAGCGTGGTGGAGAGGTACTGGGGCAGGTAGAAGCCGGCGTGCGTCCCGTCAAGCATCGCACCCGTGAAGGAGAAGCGACCGTTGGTCAGGGTCACGACGTCACCGCCCGACAGCGGGAAGGCGGGGTTGCCGGCGAGAGTCACCGTGCTGTTACCCGGCGTCAAACCGTTGGTCACCATGGTGACCGCGGGCGTCGTGTAGGCGGCACTACCCGCCTCGAGCCAGCCGAGGGCGCCCACCGCGTTGTAGGTGGTGCCGTTGGGGTTGGTGACGCTGACGTTCCACTGCAGGGGTGCGGCGTTGACCGAGTAGTTCGGTGGGCCCAACGTCGCCACGGCGGTCGTCACGGGAACCGTGATGGTCGTCGAGTTAACGACCGTGGCGGCACCGAAGGTGACCTCCGGGCCGTCAAGGGCAGTGTTCGTGTGGAGGAAGGGCGAGTAGGGCAGTGTGTTGCCCTCAATGCGCACGACCGCACCGGCCACGAAGCCCGAGCCCGAGATGGTGATGTTCTGAGTCACCGTTGAAGCCGTGGTGTTGTGGCCCAACTGGCTCGGCGAGAGCGAGGAGATCGACGCACCGGTGACGGTGATGTTGACGCCCGGGTTGCCGATGCTGTTGGAAGAGGTGACGCTGTTGATGTTCACCGGGTAGCTGCCCAGGGCCAACGTGGCCGTGGTGTACACGTAGAACGTCAGCGACGTGCCCGCGGCGTTCGCCACACCGTTAGAGACGGTGAAGCCAGGGATCGCCGGCGAGACGCCCACCGAGCCCGAGGTGAGGCCGGTGCCCGTCACGGTGACGAGCGTCGCCGATCCCTCGGGAACCGAACTCGGCGACACGTTGGTCACCGTGCCCGACGGGTCCACGCCGAAGGCGTTCGCCAACGTCGCCGAGCCGTTGGCGTCGGTCAGGGTCAGCGGGTAGTAGCCCGGAGCAGTAGTCGCACCAATCGCGAGCATGACTGACGCGCTGTTGGCGTTGTTCTCGGTCACCGAGAGCACCGTCACGCCCGTCGCGGTGGTCGTCGCGCTGACGCTACCGGCGTTGAACGCGAAGTTCGCGCCCGACAGGTTGAAGGTGATCGTGCTGTTCTGTGCGCCGTAGGGCATCGAGCCGCAGTACGGCGTGCTCGCGTAGTTGTACATGACCGAAGTCGTGGCGGCGTACTGCGAGCAGTAGAGCGTCGGACTGGTCGCAGCACCCGCGGTACTGGCGACTGCCACGGGTAGTCCCGCGGCCACCAGCACAGCGCCGGCAGCGATTGCCTTCACCATGTGTCGAGTTACCCGTCGCAAAGTATTCATTACGAATCCTTCCTTCGTAGCGGCGTTTGTTTTCACTTCTCTCCATTCACACGGGTCGCGAGCGACCATCTTGAGGAACTGCGGTACAGCAGACAGCGTCATAAGGCAGACGCCCCATGACGAGTCACGGCCGTTACCTCTGGGCCAAGTATAGAGAGGGAACTTGAGCCAATGCGAATACCAGACGCCAGTGATTTTGAGGAATTTCTCACGACGTTCCGTGAGAGTGCCTCGTAAAAGTCCTGGTGAGACGTATTGAGGTGGCGCGAGATGAAGGGGCGGGGCGGCTAACGGCTCGCGCGCGGTCAAACGTCACGAAGTCGTAACTCGTCAAATAATGCAAAAACGCCCGCCGCGCGCGCTCTTCGAAGCGCGCGCGACGGGCGTGTTTGTGCTCAACCGATGGCGCAGCGATTCGGTCCGACCTCGAGTTCGATGGTCTCGGGCGTCACGGCTTCGCGGCCCATGTTCACGAGCACGATGCTCTGGTAGTTCGGCGGACGGTCCTTCACGTTGGCGAGCGCCCAGGAGACGAAGTCGTCCTCGCTCAAGGTGAGAGCGGCGAGCTCGCCGCGCAACTCGCCGAGGGGCTTAGCCACGAAGACGCCCTCGGCGACGTCGATGCCCGGCCCGTAGTGCGCGGGAAAGACAGTGACCGAATCGGGTAGGGGCAGGACCCGCTCGTGCAGGCTCGCGTAGAGGTGGTGGGCGAAGGGCTCGGCCTGCTCGGCGAGGTCGGGACGTCCCACACTGTCAAGGAACAAGGTGTCGCCGGTAAAGACGGCCGCGTCGCCGAGGCGATACATGGTGGATCCCTCGGTGTGGCCCGGAACGCTGACCGAGGAGACGGCGAGGTTCACGCCCGCGGCGAGCTCCATCTCGCGCCCATCGACCAGGGGCTCGTAGTCAAAGCCGAAGGGGTCTCCCGGATTGAGCAGAAGCGTCGCGCCGGTGGCGCCCGCGAGAGCTCTCGCGCCGCTCACGTGATCAGCGTGCAGGTGCGTGTCGACAATGTAGGAGATGCGCCAGCCGTGCGCGCTCGCAATCTTCTCGTAGCGCTCGATCTCGAGGGAGGGGTCGATCACCGCGCAGCGCTCCCCCGCGCCCACGACGTAGGAGAGGCATCCCTTGCCGCGACGTCGCACCTGGATGACACGCGCGCCCGAGAAGTCCTGCGCCACGCTGTCGTACGTCGAGGCCCAGCCGGCCATGCCGCCGTCGAGTACGCGAGAAAAGCGCCCGTTCTCCTCGAGCACTGCGCGCCCGCGCTCGGCGCGCGCGCCGCGCGCACAGATGACCACCACGTCGCGATTCGCCGGCACTTCGTCGAGTCGCGCGGCGAGTGAGTCGATGGGGATGTTGGTCACCCCGGGGATCGACCAGTCGGCGACCTCGTCGGGTTCGCGCACGTCAAGCAAGAAGAGCGCCTCGTCGTCGAGGCGTCCCACCAGTTCGTCGCCGGTGATGAGAGTACTGAGTGAAGTCATGTCTCCAGCGTAGGGTGAGAAATCTGAGAATCGTTCAGATTGACTGTGAGGCGACGTGTCCCCAACCCCCACTTCTGCTAGTGATCCGCTCGAAAAACCCGGACCCCTCACACTGATCTCTCGCGCCGTGCGCGAGGGCGTCGTGTCCGCGCTCGACGTCGTGGAGGCCTCGCTCGGCGCGCTCGCCGCCGACACCCTGCACGTCGCGTGCCTCGTCGATGAAGACGGCGCGAGGGCCGCCGCGCGCGCGCTCGATGCCTCGCGCGAGCGCGGTCCCCTCGCCGGCGCGCCGACTCTCGTGAAGGACTTGGAGGACTGGGCGGGACACCCGACGAAGAAGGCCTCCCTCGCCTTGGAGAACGTCGCGCCCGCGAGTAAGAACAGTGTCGTCACCCAGCGCCTTCTCGACGCGGGCGCGATTCTCGTGGGCAAGTCCACCCTGCCCGAGTTCGCGATCGAGGGCTACACCGCGAGTCGCCTGAACGGCGTGACCCGCAATCCCTGGAACGACGAACTCTCCCCCGGGGGCTCCTCGGGGGGATCGGCGAGCGCGCTCGCGGCCGGCCTCGTCACGATCGCCACGGCGACCGACGGCGGGGGCTCGGTACGGATCCCCGCGTCGCTGTGCGGGCTGCTCGGCCTAAAGCCCACCAACGGGGTCATCGGCCGCTGGCCCGCGCCGGACTGGATCGACTACTCGACCGACGGGATTCTCGCGACCAGTAGCGACGACCTGGCACTACTCGCCGATGTCCTCTTTGGTCCGGTCGCCGGTGACCCGGGCGCCGTGGCGACGCGCGCGCTCGCGCAACCCGCTCGCCCAACGCACCTGCTCGCCGCGCCTCGCACCTCGGACTTTGGCCCCCTCTCCCCCGACGTGCAGAGCCGACTCGAAGAGGCCGTGGGCGCGCTCGGGGACCTCTTTGGTCTTGAGGTGACGTGGAGGGAGCCGCGCGAGTTCTTTAACACGGGAGATCCCGACCTCGACTGGTTCATCGTCACGAGCGCCGAGCACGTCGCGGCGCTGGGTCGCACGTGGGTGCAAGAGAACTGGGACCTCTTTCACGTGGCCACCCAGGAGTTCTTGGCGCGCGGCCTCGCCGTGAGCGTGGATGAGTATCTCGGCGCGCGACGGCGACGTTACGACTACGTGGCCCGCATGGACGAACTGCTGGGCGACAGTGGCCTCTTTCTCAGCCCCAGCGTCGCGGTCGACGGCTGGTACGCCGACGGTCGACGCGAGAGGTCTGGCGAGGTCCACGGGCTCGCCCCCGAGACACTGACGACGGTCATCCAGAACGTCACCGGACTGCCCGCTCTCAGTGTGCCCTTCGGCCAACTGGAGAACGGACTGCCCTTTGGGATTCAGCTCACCGCGCCGCGCTACCACGACCGCTCGCTGCTCGATCTCGCGCGCGAGATCGAGAGCGCGTACCCCTGGCCCCGGGTCGCCCCGGGCTACACCACTCTCGCCGCGCGCCTCGGCCTCGAGTAGCTCGCGGGGCCCGCGGGGCCCGCGGGCTCAGTAGCCGTAGGAGTGACTCGACGTCGTCGTGGTCGTGGGTGTCGCGGTCAGTCGCGCGACGTGAAAGTTGCCCACGCCGTCGCCAGTCACCGCGCCACGAGTGGTGTCGCTCGCGAAAGTGTAGAGGGGACGGCCCCGCCAGGTCACCTGGCGCTTGCCCCCGGGGGCGGCGATGGTGCCGAGCCCCGCGACCCCCGTGGGTCGCTCTCCACGGGCCACCACGAGCGCCGGTCACGCGGCGAGACAGCCGCCAGTGCAGGTCGAGTGGTTCCTCGTGTCGTGACCGTAGGTGTAGAGGGCGAAGCCCTTCACGTCAAAGAGCACCTCGCCCAGTGACCTGACGTGCTCAAGTTTGACGACCCGCACGGTCTTTGTCGCCGCGCTCGCCGACCCCGCGAGCGCGCCGAGAGTGCTCGCCGCGAGCACCCCCCCTAGAAGTAGCCGCGTGAATATCCCTCGTCTAGCCATTGGCCCTCCCCACTAGCTCTACGCCCGATGGTAGGGGGGACGCGGCTCCACAGACACGTCGGGCACCAACCGGTAGAAGTCGACGTCAGATCCCAGGTGACGCCCTAGTTGGCAGAGGGCACCGACGCCTAGGGAATCCTCACGGTGATAGTCAACCGTCAGTGGCGCTGGTGATACCCCGCGGGACAACGCGGCGCGTAGCCGGTGA
>JAJYAC010000055.1 GCA_021779735.1 Actinomycetes bacterium | reverse complement strand
GTCGACGTGGCCGTCGCGGGCTTGTAGACCACCGAGAGCCCACCGGCGAGGTCGAGACCCAACTTGGGCCCCCAGCCAAAGGAGAGCGTCGTGATCAACGCGCCAAAGGAGACGACGATCGTCAGCATCAAGCTGACGATGAGGCTGCGCTTGGAACTCGTGGTCGCCACTACTGGCCGCTTTCGGGCGTCTCGTCCTTGGGCTCGTCGTCGGTCGACTCGGGCACCGCCGGGTCGATGCGGCGGGCGATCGCCGAGGGCACGAAGTCGAGCTCGACGCCCGAGTCGGTGCGCAGCGTGACGAGATCGTCTTCGACCTTGACCACCGTGGCCACGAGGCCACCGATGGTCTGGGCGCGCTGGCCCACCTCGACCTGGCGGGCCTGGAGGCGGGCGGCCTTCTGCTTGCGGCTACGGGGACGGAGGTAGAAGAAGTACAGCGCGCCGAAGAGCACGATGTAGATCAAGAAAATCGATGAGCTAGTGCCGCCATGGGTGTTGGCCAACATGAATACGTTCCTCCGTCATTAGACCCCAGAAACCCTACTCGCTGGCGTCGCGTGCTCTAGAGCAAACCGCCACCGGGTGGCTGGAGACCGAGGTGGCGGTAGGCCCTCTCCGTCGCGAGGCGCCCGCGCGGTGTGCGAATGAGCAGTCCCGCCCGCAGGAGGTAGGGCTCGTAGGCGTCTTCGATGGTGGCCGTTTCCTCGCCGAGGGCGTGCGCCAGCGTGGTGAGGCCCACGGGTTGGGAGGAGAACGATCCACAGAGCAGGCCCAAGATACGCCGGTCCAGCTTGTCCAGGCCCTCGACGTCGACGCCAAAGACGTCGAGCGCCCGGGCCGCGAAGGCCTCGTCAATCTTCCTGACCTGCTCGACCGCCGCGTAGTCGCGCACTCGACGCAAGAGTCGATTGGCGATGCGAGGAGTGCCGCGAGAACGTGACGCGATCACCGTCGCTCCCGCGTCGGCGAGTTCCACGCCTAGCAAGCGGGCCGAACGCGTGGCGATGGCCGCGAGCTCTTCGACGTCGTAGAGGTCGAGCTGGCCCACGAAGCCGAAGCGGTCGCGAAGCGGGGCGGCCACGAGGCCCGTGCGCGTGGTGGCGCCCACCAGAGTAAATGGTGCGAGTTCTAGGCGAATGGAGCGGGCCGACGGGCCACGTCCGACCATCACGTCGAGGCGGCGATCCTCCATGGCCGAGTAGAGCACCTCTTCGACGGCGCGCGTGAGCCGGTGGATCTCGTCGATGAAGAGCACGTCACCCTCGGAGAGATCAGTCAGTAGAGCCGCGACATCTCCCGGACGAGAGAGCACCGGACCGGCCGTCACTCGAAGCGTCGCGCCCATCTCCTGGGCGACAATGGAGGCGAGTGACGTCTTGCCCAGACCCGGCGGTCCCGCGAAGAGCAGGTGGTCAACGACCTGGCCGCGCGAACGCGCCGAGCCCAAGACGATGTCGAGGTGCCCAACCAACTCGCGTTGGCCCACGAAGTCTGCCAGTCGCTCGGGGCGCAGCGAGGTCTCCAGGGCCGCCTCTCGCTCGGGCGCACCCGCGAGCGTCGTCTCTAGGTCGATCTCGCGTCTCACGCGCGCGCCAGCCGAGAGAGCGCCACGCGCAATGCCGTCGCCTCGTCATCGGGAAGCTCCACGTCAGCGAGCGCTTCGCGAATCTCTGAGACCGAGTAGCCCAGCGAACGCAGGGCGTCGTCGAGGTCGCGCGGCAGCGACACGGGTTCGGGCGGAGAGAGGACCTTGCCGCGCAGCTCGAGCACGATCCGGCTCGCGGTCTTGGCCCCCACGCCGGGCACCGTCGCGACGCGCTTGACGTCGCCCTCTTCGATCGCTCCTACGAGTTCGGCCATCTCCATGGTGCGAAGAGCGGCCAGCGCCGTCGAGGGCCCCACGCCCGGCGTGGCGAGGAGCTGGTCGAAGAAGTCTCTCTCCTCGCTCTCGAGAAAGCCGTAGAGGATGATCGAGTCGTCGCGCAGCGCGGTGCGCACGTGCACCTCGAGGTGGGTGCCCTCGGCGACGTCACGGCGCGAGGCGAGGTGCACCTGATATCCCACTCCGCCGACGTCGAGGATGAGGAGTCCCTGGTCATTGCGGCGAACGACTCCCGCGAGCCAGCCGATCACGTCCCCACCGCCACTCGAGACTCGACGCGCGCCACCATCAGGTACGTGATCGCCAACGCCAGGGCGTCGGCCGCGTCGGGGGGACGCGGCACGCTCGCCAGTGAGCACGCGCGCGCCACCATCGCCTGGACCTGGGCCTTGCTCGCCGCGCCGTAGCCCGCCACGGCGAGCTTGACCTCCTGAGAGGTGAACTGGCGAACGAGGGAACCGCGCGCACCGGCGAGCGCGACCGCCACGCCGCTCGCCTGGGCGACGGGAATCGCGGTCTTGGCGTTTCGCATGAAGAAGACCTTCTCGACCACCACCACGTCGGGTGACACCTGGTTGTAGAGGTCAAGTAGGTCCGCGTAGATCGAGGCCAGTCGCTCCTCGACGCGCGCCGCGGGGTCGCTCGCGAGCACTCCGGCGCGCACGGCGCGAAAGGTTTCGGGTCCCTCCAGGGCGCCCTCGACGAGCCCGAAGCCGCAGCGCGTCAGTCCAGGGTCGATGCCGAGTACGAACATACGTTCGATATTACCTAGTGCCACGACACGTGGCGGGGACTACTCCTCGAGTTCGCTCAGCACGTCGTCGGCGACGTCGAAGTTCGCGTAGACGTTTTGGACGTCGTCGTGGTCGTCGATCGCGTCGATGAGGCGCAGGATCTTCTTGGCCTCACCCACCTCGGCCACGTCGATGAGATTCTGGGCGACGAGGGTCAAGTCCGAGGAGGCGACTTTCACCCCGGCCGCCTCGAGGGCGTCGCGCACCATGGCGAGCTCGGTGGGCTCGGTCGTGACGAGGAAGTTCTCGCCACTGCTCGTCATGTTTTCACCACCCGCGTCGAGCACCGACTCGAGCAACTGATCCTCATCGAGGGGACCGGGAACTTCAATCATGCCCTTGCGGTCGAACTGCCAGGCCACGGCGCCGGGCTCGGCGATGGAGCCGCCGTTCTTGGAAAAGAGGTGCTTGATCTCGGCGCTCGTGCGATTGCGGTTGTCCGTGAGCGTTTCGACGATGACCGCGATGCCCCCGGGCGCGTAGCCCTCGTAGGTCACCGCCTCGTAGCGCGCACCCTCGAGCTCTCCGGTGCCACGCTTGATCGCGCGCTCGATCGTGTCGATGGGCACCGAGGCTTCGCGGGCCTTTTGAAACATCGTGCGAAGGCTCGCGTTGGCGCTGGGGTCTCCCCCGCCCTCGCGGGCGGCGACTTCCACCTGACGAATGATCTTGGCGAAGACCTTGGCGCGGGCGCTGTCCTTGGCCCCCTTGCGATGCTTGGTCGTCGCCCACTTTGAATGGCCGGACATTGTTCCTCCTGCCCCGCAGGGCGCTGTAATGCTAGCGGTCGACCAGGGACGAGACGAAGAGCTCGTGAATGCGCGTGTCGGCGGTCAGCTCCGGATGAAAGGCGCAGCCCCACACGGCGCCCTCTCGCACCAGCACCGGAAACACCCCGTCGCCGTGGTCGTGAGTGGCCAACACTTCTACGTCGCTACCCCACGACTCGATCTTGGGCGCGCGAATGAAGACGCCGGGCACTGCTCCGAGGCCGACGACCTCGAGGGTGGTCTCAAAGCTCGCGAGCTGGCGCCCGTAGCCGTTGCGTCGCACCGCCACGTCGAGAGCCGCGAAGCTCCACTGGTCGCTGCGCCCGTCGAGAACCTCGCGCGAGAGCAAGATGAGTCCCGCGCACGTCCCCAAGACGCTCAGCCCCGCCTCCAGTGCTCGGGCCAGCGGCTCGCGCACGCCCGAGGTCGTGAGCAGGTGGGCAATCGCGGTGGACTCCCCACCGGGCATGATGAGACCCGCCAGGTTCTCCAGGTGCTCGGGTCGGCGCACGGGAACCGTCTCGACCCCGAGGGCCGTCAGGCTGGCCGTGTGCTCGCGAACGTCGCCCTGGAGGGCGAGAACGCCGACGCGCACTACCAGCCGCGCTCGGCGAGACGCTGCTCGAGAGTTGCGGTCTCGGCGCCGCGCATGGCCGCGCCCAAGCCCGTCGAGACCTTCGCCACCACGTCGGCGTCACGGAAGTGCGTCGTGGCCTCGACAATGGCGTGGGCCATGCGCGTGGGGTCCTCGCTCTTGAAGATGCCCGAGCCCACGAAGACCGCTTCGGCACCCAGCTGGAGAACGAGCGACGCGTCGGCCGGCGTGGAGATTCCCCCCGCGCAGAACATCGGCACGGGCAGGTGACCGGTCTCGGCGACCTCGCGCACCAGGGGCAGCGGCGCGCCGAGGTCCTTGGCCAGGGCGAATAGCTCAGAGGCGTCCGCGCTCTGGAGTCGACGCATCTGCGCGTTGATCGTGCGCAGGTGACGCACGGCTTCGACGACGTTGCCCGTGCCGGCCTCGCCCTTGGAGCGGATCAGGCACGCGCCCTCGCCGATGCGACGAAGCGCCTCGCCGAGGTTCGTCGCCCCGCACACGAAGGGAACGGTGAAGTCCCACTTGTCAATGTGGTTCTCCTCGTCCGCCGGGGTCAGCACCTCGGACTCGTCGATGTAGTCCACGTGCAGGGCCTGAAGAATCTGGGCCTCGGCGAAGTGGCCGATGCGCGCCTTGGCCATCACCGGAATGGTGACCGTGGCCTGGATCTCTTGGATCATGTGAGGATCGGACATGCGCGCGACGCCGCCGTCGCGACGAATGTCACTCGGCACGCGCTCGAGGGCCATCACGGCCACGGCACCCGCGTCTTCGGCGATCTTGGCCTGCTCGGGGTTGACCACGTCCATGATCACGCCCCCGCGCAGCATGTCGGCGAGGCCGCGCTTGACGAGTTGACTGCCGGTGGAGGACGATTCTGGGCTCATGGCGCCAGTTTACCGGGCCGCTCTCACCACTCTTCGAGGGCCGCGGCGCGAACGCTCACGTCATCGAGATCCGTCAGGTCGGTGACGCGCCCGCTCGAGGGGTTAAAGAAGATCCCGCGCCACTGGGCGTAGTTCGCGCCGGCGAAGAATGAGGTGGCGGGCACGCTCTGCTCGGCGCAGCGTCGCAGGGCCCCCGCGAGTCCCAGGGGGTAGCGAATCGCGGCGGCAGCCACCTCGTCGGCCCGATAGGCGCTCCCCGGCGAAGAGAGCTCGCGGCGGGCCTCATCGCTCAGACTCGAGACCGCGGCGACGCTCTGGCGTTCGAGAAGTCCCAGACGGTGACGCGCGAAGCAGTGCGCGACGACGCCCTCAAGTTCAATGAGCTCAAAGTCGTGCAGGGCGGCCACGCTGACGAAGAAGGAGAGCCCCGAACCACTCGGCACGAGGGCCGCGTTGTAGACGGGATCGTCGAAGATCATGGTCTCCACGCCGTCGACGCCAAAGGTGGCCGCGAGTCGCTCCAGAATCGTGCCCAGTCGCGCGCGGTCACTCGACGTGCCCGCCAGCGAGAATGACTCGCGCATCGTGACGCCGAGGCGGTGACCTTGACTTTCGATGCCCACGAGCGATCGACGTAGATCCCACGCGTAGACGACGGCGACGAGCACGCCGGCGAGGGCGAACCAGACACTCACCCCCACGAGGGCGATGAGAACGAGCGCCACCACGCCCACACCAATGGTCGCGGGCAGTCTCCGGCGCACCGCGTAGCGGCGCAGCGCGACGACGTGGGCGTGACGCTCCGCGCTCGAGGGCACGTACGGGCTCTGCCAGGTCGGATCGAGGACGGGAGCGACGTAGGGAGCACCGTCACGTTGGTGTGACCGGCGCGAGCGCGGTCGGTTCTTGGTCGCCACCGCTCCAGGCTACCAATCATGATGTGGATGATGACCGGGAGCATGGTTCACGGTCGTCCTAGCGTGATGACAAGGTGCGGCGCGTCCCGTTCCGGTTGGGTGATGTGGCGTGGCAGGGACAACTGCCGCGCCCTACCGTCACCTGGCGGGGACGGCCGCGTCAACCCTTGAATAGTTAAGAGAGAAGGGAAGACCATGACTACCTTAGAGTCACCGCGTCGCGTCATCGGCGGCGTGGACACCCACGGCGACGTTCACGTAGCGGCGGCGGTGGATGAGGCCGGCGGGGTGCTGGGCACCGCAGCCTTCGCCACCCATGCCTCGGGATATCGCGACCTGCACGCCTGGCTGTGCGCCTTTGGCCAGCTCGAGCGCGTGGGCATCGAGGGAACCGGCGCCTACGGCGCCGGGCTCGCGCGCCATCTGGCCCACGCGGGCGTTGCGGTGCTCGATGTAGAGCGGCCCAATCGCCAGGTTCGGCGCCGCCAGGGCAAGAGCGACACGCTCGACGCGATTGTCGCAGCGCGAACTGCGCTCTCGGGGGCCGCCGGGCCCGCCAAGGCCCGCGCCGGCGTGGTCGAGTCGATCCGGGTCCTGCTGGTCGCGCACCGCTCGGCGACTCAGGCCCGCAACAAGGCGCTCGTGCAAATGCGCCAACTCCTCTACTGCGGGCCCGATGAACTACGCGAGCGCTTCGCTCACCAACGCGGGTCCGCGTTGGTCACCGACGCCGCTCGGCTGCGGCCCGGCCCCCACGTGCGTGACGTGACCACGGCGACCAAGTGCGCCTTGAAAAGCCTCGCGATGCGAATAGAACGCCTCGACGCTGAGCGTGGCGACCTGCTTGGGGCAATCGACGTGCTCACCCAGGGGGCGGCCCCCGCACTGCGGAGCCTGAGGGGCGTGGGTCCCCTCATCGCGGGAACCCTGCTCGTCACGGCAGGAGACAACCCCGAGCGCCTGAAGTCCGAGGCGGCGTTCGCACACCTGTGCGGCGTCGCGCCGCTTGAAGCATCCTCGGGCAAGGTGAGTCGTCACCGCCTCGACCGCGGTGGTGACCGGCAGGCCAACAGTGCGCTGTGGCGCGTCGTGCTGGTGCGCATGACCTGCGACCAGCGCACCCGCGACTATGTCGAGCGGCGCACAAAGGAGGGTCGGTCCACCCGCGAGGTCATGCGCTGTCTGAAGCGCTACGTCGCTCGTGAGGTCTATCACCACCTGCCACACGACTAGAGAACGCCAGGATGGGGTGTGGCCCGAAGGCTACCTGTCGCCCCCGGGCTGACTTCAATCCGATCTGCCCACCCCGACCTGGCCCTAACTCCGAGACGGCGTGACTTCATAAGAGGCTGCCTCCACCGGATGGCTCATGATTGGTCTGTCCGCCATGTCTCAATCGACTTGACAATCAATAGGAGGATCGGTTGCGAGTCAC
>JAJYAC010000054.1 GCA_021779735.1 Actinomycetes bacterium | reverse complement strand
CTCACGTGTTACTCACCCGTTCGCCACTAAATCTTTCGGAGCAAGCTCCTTGGATTCCGTTCGACTTGCATGTATTAAGCACGCCGCCAGCGTTCATTCTGAGCCAGAATCAAACTCTCCATCAAGATTTTTCCGGAACCGAAGTTCCTTAGAAATCAGAGAGCCGGATGGGTGACTCTAACCACCATCCGACAACAACGAGTTCCACGGGGTGGTTCTCGTTGCCTACTGCATACTTCTTTGACGAACGACGCGTTCGGTTAGGTCCGTTCCCGTCGCCCGTACTGGCTTTTGGCTCTCGTTCTTCCGTTTTCAAGGAGCGACAACACACACGACCGGAGTCGGAGGTGTGAAGTACACCACTGCGGGATTTCTCCCGCAGCCCCTCACCGAGTCTCCCCGGTGCGGGACGCCTACCTTATCAGCGCACGGCAACCTGGTGCAAATCACCGGCGCCGTGTTGATGGCAGGAAGACCACTATAGCAAGCGTGAAACGTCTCGGTGTCACTTTGGCGACATTTTGTCGGTTTTCTGGGGATCGGAATCCGCCGCGTAGTCAACGAAGGCGCACAACGTCCCGATCAGGCGCATTTCGTCGATGGAGCGCGCTCGCGCGTTGAGTAGATCCTCCGTGCTCACGAGGTAGGCGAGACAGCGTGCCCGGCTCACGGCGACGTTGAGGCGATTTCGCGAGAAGAGGAACTCGGGGCCCCGCGGCATGTCCTCGTGCGAGGACGTGGTCATGGTGAAGAACACCACCGCGGCTTCACGCCCCTGAAACTTGTCGACGGTACCCACCTGGACCCCCCCGAGCCCCGCGACATCCAGGGCCCGGCGCAACAGGCGCACCTGATCGTTGTAGGGCGCCACGACCATGAAGTCCGCGCCCGAGAGCGCTTCGGTGTGGCCGTGGTGATCCGTCCAGGGCTCACCCAGCAGAGAGCGAATCTGAGCGACGACGATCTCCGCCTCCTCGGGCGACTCGGTGGAGCGACCCGTGTGTGTCGCGCGCAGCCAGCGCAAGCCCGTACCCGCCACCGTGCTCTGGCGGGCACAGCTGTCGTGGCTACTCAGGCGTCCCTCGTAGATCTGTTCAGAGATGAAGCGACACACGTCGGGGTGCATCCGACGAGACTCCGAAAGAAACACACCCTGATCGGGGGCGATGGTGGCGTGCTCGCCGAGCACGTGCTCGAGCACGCTCGCCCCCGACCCGCCCGGGTGCTCGGCCTGGGCCACCTGGGCGAGTTGGAGGGGGTCGCCCAATAAGACGAGACTGCGCGCGCCGTTCGCCGCGGCGATGGCGTCGGCGAGGGCTAACTGGCCCGCCTCGTCGATCAACAACACATCTACGGGGTATGCGCGAATACCCGGGCGAGACCACAGCCACGTGGTGCCCGCCACCAGGTTGTACGTCTCGCTCTCGGCCTCGGCGGGCTTGGTCGTGTAGCGCACTCCCTCGAGGCGTTGAGTGGACGTGGGCGAATTAACGCGAAGCGCGCGCAGGTTCTCGAGTTGGCCCTTTCGCACCAAGACGTCGTGCGCGGCGCTGAGCAGGTTGTCGATCGCCGCGTGACTCATGGCGGTGATGCCCACCCGCTGACCCTGGGCAATTAGATGAGCGATGATGTGCGCGCCACTGAAGGTCTTGCCGGTACCCGGCGGCCCTTGGATAGCGGCGTAGCTCTCGTCGAGCCCGCCAATCCACGAGAGGGTCTCGTCGAGTGAGTCGCCAAAACTCGTAACCGGCGCGAAGCCGGTGCGCAGTCTCGGGCGAGCGCGCGCCAAGAGGTCGAGCGACACGCGACTCGCGGGATCGCCGGAGTCGGGACGCACGATCTGTTCGGCCAGGTGAATCAGCACTCCCGGCTTGTCTCGCGGGCTGATGTAGCCGTCGAGGGTGATCACCGACGGCAATCCCCCGGCGGCCTCGTGCACGTCGTGCCAGGTCATGGTCATCGTGCGCTTCTCGAGGTCGAGCGCACTCAGGTAGCCGTACCCCCGTTCGACACCGACGCCGGTGTAGAGAAAACTGCCTCTCTCTTGAAACTTCTGATCCACCAGCTGCTCAGGCCAGGTGAAGTGCGCGTAGGTGGTCGCCGTCGATCCCCGGGTGGACTCGGAGAAACCGGTGAGTTGCAGGTTCGCGATGTAGTCCCGATCCCCGTAGAGCGTCGTGAAGTCCGACTGCGCGCGAACAAACTTGGGCGTCGTATTGGCCACTCGCTCTCGACGCCAGTAGTTCAACAGGTCTCCGAGGAGGTGCTCGGCGCTCGCCTCACCGAACTCGTGGAGCAGCTCGACCAGTTGGTCGGTGTCGTAGGCCGGTTCGAGCACCTCGAGCAACGCGTCGCGCCACGCCAGTCCCGCCGGTCGTTGACGGAGCAACCAGTCGTGGAGCGCACGCGTCGCCGCCACGTCTTGCTCGTTGTAGCCCGCGATGCTGTCGAGGATCCCCGGATCCCCCGTGCCCATGAAGTGCTCGTACTCCACCACCGCACCAGCACCTTGTTCGATCTCACCACTGCGCTCGAAGCCCGCGAGCTTTTCCACGTACTTAAGTCCATAGGACTCTGTGCCGACGCGAATGGCGTTTCGCACCACCCCGAAGAGGTCGACGAAGAGACCCGACTCCACGAGCGAACTCAGGAGCGCCTCGCTCGCGCTACCGCGAGTGAGGCGCTCGAGGGCCGAGCGTTCGGTGTGGTTGTAGTGGTACACGTGATAGGTCGGAAACTCCCGACGTCGAAACTCGAAGAAGTCAACGACCGAGGAAATCATCCGCGACTGCTCCTCCAGGTCGTGCGCCCAGCGCGCGTCGTAGACCCACTCCCCCTCGACCTGGTAGTACAGGCCCGCCAAGAAGAACAGGTCGTGATCGGCGTGCCAGAAGGGGTGGCCTTCGAAGTCGAAGTAGACGTCGCCGGCGTCGGGTGCGGGCAGCAACTCGAATCCGTGACCGTAGACGGGGTCCTCGCCTGGCTCAATCACCTCAAAGGCGGGCTCCGCGTCGGGGAACTGGCGCGACGCCACCTGGAGGTGGGCCTGACGATGGAGCCGACGATAGTTCTCGTCGTGAATGCTCTCCACGGGCGATTCGCGAGCCGCTAGTTGCGCGACGTTGCCCACCCCCGCTTCCTCGAGCGCCTCGCGTTCCGACGGGCGAATATTCGCCACGTAGACGAGCGAGTCCTCGTCGCGCCACTGCGCCGCGCACCGAGGAGCGAACTCGCAGATGTCGCAGTGTGTGCACGGTGAGGGCTTCGTGCTCGTCACGTCAACGTCGCGCGCGAGCAGATCGCGCAACTGACGCTGAAGTCGGCGCCAGTAGTGGCGAAACTGATCCACCGCGAGGCTCTCGATGGCGCCCGAGCCCAACCAGAGGTGCATGCGACTCGCCCGACGGCCCGTCGCGGCCTCGAGCGCGTCGACGTAAAAGCACAGCTGGAGTACGTGACCGGGCTTGCCCTCGAGACGCGTGAGCTTCGCGTCGACGGGCTCGTAGGTGGCCACGCCGTCATCGCCGACCACCCGCCACACGAAGTCGGCGATGCCGCGAATGCCGTCGTGGATGAAGGGCATCTGGTATAGAACGTCGTGGTCCTCGCTGAGTGCCCCCCGCACTCGCGCGACCCAGGTGTCGAAGGATTCACCGGGATTACGCCCCGGGACGTGGTACACCTCTCGTCCCTGGTTGGCGAGGTCGGCGAGACAGTTGCGTTCGTGTTCACCTCCCTTGGCCACCAGCACCTCGGCGAGCGAACCCAGGCCCGTGGGCGCGAGAGTGAGCTGACCCGCATCGAGGGCCGTGGCGAGAGAGAGCGAGTGTGAGCACTCGAGCCACGCCGTGATCTTTGAGGGAGTGAGCATTTGCTCGGGCACATGTCCTCCGGGTTCGTCCAACTCAGTCTGGCCGAGCACCGTGACGCGGGACTAGGACTCGACCCGACGCCTCATCTCGCGCACGCGCTCTTCGAGACGCGTCCGCTGGGCCGCGACGGCGACGGGACCACTGGCCCCCGGGGAGCGACGAGCGTTGAGCGCGTGCCCTGGGGCGAAGAGACCGACGTAGCCCGCCAGATCCTCGCTATCGGCGACGACGCTCGCGAGGCTTACCCCACGGCGCACCGCCTCGCCGACGGCGCGCCCCACGCGTTCGTGGGCGGCGCGAAAGGGCGTGCCCTGCTGGACGAGTGACTCCGCGATGTCGATAGCCACCAACAGGTCGTCGTCGGCGGCCGTGGCGGCGCGCGCAGCGTGAAAGGTCATCGACTGGTACGCCCCCGACAGGGCCACGAGGACCCGGTCAACCTGGCGCAGGGAATCAAAGAGCGGCTCCTTGTCCTCTTGAAGGTCGCGGTTGTACGACAGGGGCAGTCCCTTGAGGGTCACGAGGAGTCCCGTGAGGTTGCCAATGAGCCGGCCCGACTTGCCACGCGCCAACTCGGCCACGTCGCTGTTCTTCTTTTGCGGCAGCATCGACGAGCCCGTCGTGTAGTCGTCGCCGAGCGAGGCGAAGTTGAATTCGGCGCTCGTCCACAAGACCAGCTCCTCGCCCATGCGTGACAGGTGCACCCCCAACAACGCCACGTCAAAGAGCGTCTCGACCACGAAGTCGCGATCGCTCACCGCGTCCATCGAATTGGCGAAGGCCTCGGAGAACCCAAGCAGTTGAGCGGTGCGAGCCGGATCAATGGGCAGCGACGTGCCGGCGATGGCTCCCGCCCCGAGGGGCGACACGTTCATGCGCTGACGGTTGTCGACCAGTCGGTCAACGTCGCGCAGGAGCGCCCAGGCGTGGGCGTAGAGGTGGTGGCTCAAGAGAACCGGCTGAGCTCGCTGGAGGTGCGTGTAGCCCGGCAGGTAGGCGTCAGCGTTCCTCGCGGCGACCGCGATGAGCGCGTCGACGAGATCGAGCACGCGCGCGCCCAGCGCGCCGAGCGCGTCGCGGGTGAATAGCCGCAACGTCGTGGCGACCTGGTCGTTACGACTGCGCGCCGTGTGGATCTTCGCTCCGACCGGCCCCGCGATTTCGGTAGCGCGCCGCTCGATGGCCATGTGGATGTCCTCGTCGCTCGCTGAAGGCACGAACACGCCCTCATCGAACTCCCGGCGCACCTGTTCGAGGGTCTCTCCAAGGATGCGCGCCTCGGCGTCGGTGAGCAGCCCGGCCGCGCGCAGACCTTCGACGTGGCCCAGGGAACCACGGATGTCGTGGACGTAGAGGGCCCGGTCAAAGGAGAAGCTCTCCGAGAGGTCCCACAGGGCCTGAGACATCGGCGAGTCAAAGCGCCCACCCCAGAGCGTCATGATGTCGGCGGCGTCGCGTTCTTGGCGCCCTGGCGCGCAGCCCACGTCTTGACGCCGAGTCCGTAAATCTTCACGAAGCCCTCAGAGTCAGCGTGCTGGAAACTGTCCTCGGCGTCGTAGGTGGCCAAGTCGTGGTCGTAGAGCGCGCTCGGCGAACGTCGTCCGACCACGCGACCGAGGCCCGGAGCCTCGAAACGCATGCGCACGTCGCCCGTCACGTGGACCTGGGTCTCGGCAAAGAACGCGTCCAGGGCCTCCTTGAGCGGCGAGAACCACATGCCGTCATAGACGAGCTCCGCCCAGCGAATTTGCAGTCGGGCCTTCTCGTGGTGCACCTCGCGCTCGAGAACCAAGTCCTCAAGATCCGCGTGCGCGGTGATCAGCGCCAGCGCCGCGGGGCACTCGTAGACTTCGCGGCTCTTGATGCCCACGCGCCGATTCTCGACCATGTCGAGACGTCCGTAACCCACCGCGCCCACGCGATCCGTGAGCGTCTTGATCAGGGTCCCCAGGGACATTTCCTCGCCGTCGAGGGCCACGGGTACGCCCGCGCGAAATGAGATGCTCACCTCGACGGGGTCGTGACTCGTGACGCGCGTCAGGGTGTAGGGCTCTTGCGGTGGCGCAGCCCAGGGATCTTCAATCTCGCCGCACTCAATCGCCCGGCCCCAGAGGTTCTCGTCGATGGAGTAGATCTTCTCCTTCGTCGCCTTGATCGGGATGTCCCACTTGGCCGCGTAGTCCACCGAGTCAGCGCGCGTCATTCCCCACAGGCGGGCCGGTGCGAGAACTTCGAGATCGGGCGCGAGAGCGTGGGTTCCCACCTCAAATCGCACCTGATCGTTGCCCTTACCCGTGGAGCCGTGGGCGACGGCGTCGGCGTGGAACTTTCGGGCTTGATCCACCAAGTGACGCACGATGACCGGTCGCGAGAGCGCGGAGACCAGTGGATACTTGCCCTCGTAGAGCGCGTTGGCCGCAATGGCCGGTCCACAGAACTGGGCGGCCATCTCTTCACGAGCGTCGACGACAACGAAGTCGAGGGCCCCTGCGGCCAGCGCACGAGCGCGAATGTCCTCGAAGCTCTCCGAGTAGTCAGGGTCCTGTCCCACGTCGACCAGTACACAGACGACCTCGACTCCCCACTCTTCGATCATCCATCGCACTGCGACGGACGTGTCGAGTCCTCCGCTGTAGGCGAGCACGACGCGCTTGGCCATCTCAGACTCCCTTCGACAAGGCGTTGGTGGCGTCCACGCCGGCCAACTGGCGGAACTCTTCCGCGAGACGATCGCCCCGATACTCTTCGCTGGCGATCACCAGAATTGTGTCATCTCCCGCGATGGTGCCGATGACACCGGCTAGGGCGCTGCGATCGAGCGCGGAGGCCACGACGTGGGCGCAGCCCGGTGGCGTGCGCACCACGACCAGGTGTCCCGAATTCTCCACCGAGACGACCCACTCGCCCATCATCCGACGCAAGTGGTCAATGGGAGCTGAACTGATCTTGGGCGACGCGGCGACGACGATTCGTCGCGAACCGTGCTCGTCGCGCATCTTGATCGTGCCCAGCTCTTGCAGGTCGCGCGTGACGGTGGCCTGCGTGGCCGCAATCCCCTCGCTCTGGAGACGCGCGACGATCTGAGCCGCGGTCGAGATCACCTCACGTTCAATCAACTCGCTGATGCGATGCTGACGTTGGGTCTTGGTCACCGTGGTTCCTCCTTGATCCAGCGCAGCGCGCCGCGCATCGCCGAGCGACGGTGATAGACCTGGCGCCACACGACAGACTGAGGACCGTCGAGAACGTCGTTGGTGATCTCGTCACCGCGGTGCGCGGGCAGGCAGTGCAGCACGACAGCCCCCGGCGAGGCGGCGCCGAGAAGCGCGTCGTCGACGCGAAACCCCTCGAGGTCGATGAGGCGCTGGGCGCTCTGGGCTTCGAGGCCCATCGACACCCACACGTCGGTGTAGATCACGTCGGCGCCCTTGACGGCGTCGTGGGCCGAATCGGTCAAC
>JAJYAC010000001.1 GCA_021779735.1 Actinomycetes bacterium | reverse complement strand
GGACCCCGCACTCGGGGGTGTGATGCCGCTGCTTCATGCTGTCCTCCTGGCTCCATTCTGGAGCATCGGGACTCTCAGTCGCGCTGGATCATTTCAGAGGGGACCCCGCAGCACCTTGACGAGTGCCAGGGGTGGTTCCTCGCATGCTCGACCTCACGTCTTCTCGGCAGCAGCGAGATCGTCGCGGAGGCCGAAGCGACCGAGGTGAGCCGGTCCACACTGCAGAAGGCCGTCGGCGTGGTCGACTCCGGTGTCGAGGTCAGCGCACGGATCGGCCCGTCCGCGATTGGTCGCTCGAGAGCCGTCGACGCCCAGCCGGACCTGCTCGTGGCACCCGACGATTTCGCCAAGCCCTAGAGCCGGACAGACCCCAAGGATCGCCACGTGAACGGCACCACTGTTCTCGTTATCTGAGGAACGACCGCACTTCGACCTTTCGATGGCAGGCCTTTGACCCTTCGGTGGCGAGCGCGAGTGCCTCATCGAGGTCCTGCGCCTCAATAATCCAAAAGCCGCTTACGTACTCTCTCGACTTGACGACGGGTCCATCGATCACCACCGGTGTCTCGCCTCGGTTGTCGATGACCTTGGCCAAGTGTGGCGGTTCGAGACCGCCGGCGATCACCCAGTGACCATGGGCCCGGAGCCGATCGTTGAATGCGTCAATCGCATCCATTTCGTCATCGGTACCCGAGCCAGTAGACACGTCGATCACCGAAATCATGAAGTACATCTCACGTCCCCTCCCACGTCACGGCTCGCACTTACCCTGTAAACGAACGCGACACCACGCTCGACGCTAGTGCTACACGAGAGAACAGCGCCTGGTGAGAGAACGACGCACTGCTCCTTGGCTTGATGAATTTCGAGGCGCCCGACACGCGCTGAGCGGACATGTAGCGGGTACACCCCAGCTCGAGGTCGCGCCTCCCAAGGCTGCTCTCGACGTGACTAGGCAGTACGGTCGTCACCATGAGCGAAGCGACGTGGCCGCACATGCCCCCCAAGGTGCGACCGGGCGATCGGGTGGCCATCGTGTCACCGTCATGGGCGGGTGCGGGCGTCTTTCCCGACATTCACGAGTTGGGGCTGCGAGTACTGCGCGAGCACTTTGGACTTGTCCCCGTGGAGTTTCCGACCACGCGGCGAGTCGGCGCGAGCGCCCAAGATCGCGCCAGTGACCTAAACGCTGCCTTTGGCGATCCCAGCATCGCGGCACTCGTAGCGGTAATCGGAGGCTCAGATCAGATCACCGTCTTGTCGCACCTCGACCCGCAGGTGATCGCGGCGAATCCCAAAGCGTTCTTCGGGTACTCAGACAACACGAATTTGCTCAACTACTTGTGGAATCTAGGCGTGGGTGGTTACCACGGCGGATCGACTCTCGTGCACCTCGCGCGAGCCGGAGGCGCCCACCCGGCGCACCTCGCGAGTTTGGGTCACGCGCTCTTTGACCGTGGGGTAGTCGAGATCCTTCCAGTGGCCCAGTTCACCGATCTGCAGCCCCAGTGGGAGGACCCCACGACGCTCGAGGGCGCGCTAGCGACGACGAGTGAGTTGGGATGGCACTGGCACCACGCGACGCGCGTTGTCAGCGGTGCGACGTGGGGCGGCAACCTCGAGATCTTGTCCTGGAATCTCGCGGCGAATCGCTGGATCCGCCCGAACGAGGACTACGCGGGATGCGTGTTCTTGATCGAGACCTCCGAGGAGATGCCCCCGGCCGATGAGGTTTTTCGCATGTTGCGAAACATAGGTGAACGCGGACTCCTCGAACAGTTTGGCGCCGTGGTGATGGCCAAGGCCAAGGCGTGGCACACTCACGCGCCGCTGAGCGACGCTGAGCGGACTCGCTATCGCGCGGACCAAGAAGAGGCGCTACTGCGTGCGATGTCTCTCTACAATCCAGCGGCGGTTGTGGTCTACGGCCCCGACTTTGGTCACACGGACCCTCAGTACATCCTTCCCTACGGTGGGGTGATGACTGTCGACGGACCGGCCCAGCGGCTGTTCGCGCGGTACTAGACCCGCACTGAAATCGCCGTGACGTCTACGAGAAATGGGCTCCCGAAGGAGCCCATCACTCGTTGGTGGGAGTTCTCTGGTAGCGGTTAGCTACAGCGCAAGAAGGCCGGCAGGTGCCCGTACTGGGAGGCATCGAGCAAGTTGCTAAAGGCTCTCACGACGTCAGGGAAATTCTTAGCCAAGGTGATACCACTGTGGTACATGGCGATGACATTTGTTTCCGTCGTGACGCCCAACTGACACGCGGCCGCCCGGGTCGCGGGTGACGCGGAGCCCGTGACGGTCGAGACGGGGACGGTCACGCCGTGGGCGGTCATGAGAGCCGTGACGGTGGCGACGTGTTGGGCCTCACTCGCAATGATGTTGGTGAACGGTGCGTACGCGCCCAGTCGAGCCACCACGTTCTTGTAAGTAGCTAGCGCGTAGCGCTCCTGGGCGAGGGCGTTGTTCAGAGCCGTTGTCACGTTGGTCGACGCGGGAACGGTAGAGAGCGTCGTAGTGGGCACGCTTCGCAGGGTCACCATCGTCGCGACGCGGTAGCGGGCGCGAAAGATGCCGCGCACCGTCGCGGACTGGCCCAATTTCAAGCCGTTGAATGACGACCTGGCCGCGTCGAGTGTGAACCGGGTCTGAGTAGTCGTCATGATCGTGTAGCGCGCCACGCCACTGAGGACCGTGAACTGGTGGACGGGAGTATTGATGCCGACAACTGAGCCGCTGAGCGCGAACGTGCGCGCCGGCGGGCCCCCGGCCGACGCCGCCGTTGTCAGGACTTCGGTGACCCCCGCGGAGACGCCGAGGGAAGCCACGAGGGCGAGTGAGGCAAGTGGACGCATTTTCATGACCATCTCCTTGTTATAAATAGACAATTAGAGTCTGGTCATTCCGGAGATGGTCGACTAGGGAAATACGTCACTATTTGGCACACCTATGGCCATCATTCACTTCGCCACTACTCGCTCGCCACTAGCGGCGTGGAGGATCCCTCCGTCGACGGGCCTCTGAAAGAAAGTTTGTTATTCCAGGTCAAGTCGTATTTCTGTCAGGTGCATCTGAGATGGTGGTTGCGATCACCTCGGTTTCTCCTCGCGGACGACGCCGCGTGGCGAGTGGGAAAATAATCACGAACAAGTGATATTTACGTAATGATAAATATCTGCTACTAGTCATGTTTCGCACGAAGTACAGGACTTTAGTCCCTAGTCAATTCCTACGCCGAACTTTACGGTGGGAGTGATGGGCGCTGCGGCCCGTAGGAGGAACTGTCATGAGGCACCTGATGAGGAGAGGGCACACACCACGGGTGGGGGCGGTAGCAGTCACGCTGCTCTCAACGACTTTGGCGGTGGGCGGACTGAGTTCAGTCTTCGAGGCGGCGCCCGCGGCGGCGGTCTCCTCGCAGTTGACCTGGTCCACGGTGGCCAACCTCGGCGACACCCCGCCGGGAATGTCCCAAACGTTCAACAGTTTCAACCAACCGTCGGTAAATCAGTCCGGTTTGGTCGTCTTTCGTGCCCGCACGACCGGCCCTCGGCCCGTGAGGGGCATTTACACGCGCAACTCACAAGGCGCGAGCCAGCCCATCAGCAAGATCGGCGAAGTGGGCGACGCGGTGCCTCAGCCGAACAACTCGGCAGGAACGTTCAACGAGTTTCCGTCGTTTCCGCGCATTGACGCGACGAGTTCGAACGTCGTTACCCGCGGTCAGTCGACTCCCGTGTGGACCTACTCGACCGATGGTGGAGTGACGAACACGAACGAGGGGACGAGCGGGCTCTACGCCACCACGGGCGGTGCGCTCGAGACGGGCGCGTCCCTTCTCGGCAACGCACCAGGACAGGAGATCTACCAGGTACCTGGCCAGGCGCCTGGAACGAAGTTCGACCAGTTTCCCGGCGCGGCGGCGATTGATGGCAACACCATTGTCTTCAAGGGCAACTACACCGCGGGCACTTCGGGACTGACCGGGGTCTTCTACCGAAACCTCAGCCCGTCGTCGAGCGCGGTGCAGTTGATCGCCGATTCTTCGACCACGATTCCCAATCAACCGGTCGGTGGCACGGTGACCTTCGGGTCCACCGCACCGCCGAGTGCGATGAACGGGAAGGCGGTCTTCACCGGATGGGACAACGAGAGTGCACCGACCCTGGGAGGCGTCTACCTGGCGAACCTCTCGCCGAGTCCGGCGCTGACGCCGCTCGTGGGTATCGGTGACGCGGTCCCGGGTCAAGCGGGGGCCACGTTCACCAACTTCGGAGAGGGCCTCAGCTTCGATGGTCGCTACGTCGGCTTCTGGGGAACATGGGGAAGCGAGACCGTGAGCGTGACGCTCACCTGTCCCTCGGACGGCAACAGCGACCTCCTCGCGTACTGTCTCCAGCAGTACCCGAACGGCTACGCCACTACCGTCCCGCTGCACCAGGGGATCTTCGTCTACGACACGTCGACTCACACGCTCAACAGCGTCACCACCACTGGCTCTCGCTTCTCGGGCTTTGACTTCTGGGTCTTTTCCGGCGCCCCTCCGGGAGTCGGCAGCGGTGACGCGTCCATGGAGCCGCCTCGCTGGCGCGCCGCGACCTTCGTCGCCGTGTCGGGCCTGAGCGGCAATGCCTACCAAGTCGCCTTCAAGGCCAGTACGACCTCGGGCGGTACCGGCATCTACCTCGGGCAGGGCCCGAGCGTGCCAGAGCGGGTTCTCGTCGCGCTACAGAGCGGGGACGTCGGGAGCGCGATTGATCCCACGGCGCCGGTCGGCACCCTCGTCAGTTCCGTCGGCGTCGAGCGTGACGGCTTTCGCGGTCGCTACCTCGCGATCAACGTCTCGATGCTCGACCCGGTGACGTTGACGAGTTGGGCGGGCGTGTACGTCGCGAGTGTCCCAAGCGACCTGGCGATGGAGAATCAGGTCATCGCCTTTAGTCCCACGAGTCCGGCCTTCATCGGCGATCACGTGACTCTGAGTGCGTCGTCGTCGTCGGATCTCCCGGTCAGCGTGACACTCGACGCGACATCGGGCGCGGGCGTGTGCTCACTGAGTGGCGCGACGTTGACCTACCTCGCGGTGGGCACCTGCGTCGTGGACGCCAACCAGGCGGGTGACGCGGCGTACAACGCGGCGCCGCAAGTCCAAGTACCCATTCTGGTGACCCTGCGACCCCAGGCGATCTCGTTCGCGACGCCACCGGCGGCCTACGTGGGTGACCTGTTCACGATGACCGCCTCGTCGAGTGCGGGTCTCGTCGTGGCGTACTCCCTCGACGCACCGAGCGCGGCGTGCTCGCTCAGCGGCGCGACCCTGACCTACCTCGCGGTGGGCACGTGCGTCGTGGACGCCAACCAGCCCGGTGACGCGACGTACGCCCCGGCGTCTCAGGTTCAATACTCACTTGACGTGACGCTGCGACCGCAACTCATCACCGCACCGGCTCCCTCGAGCGTGTACATCTCTGGAGCGTTCCTCCTCAACGCCACCGCTGACTCGGGCCTGCCGGTGTCCTACGCACTCAACGGCACGAGTTCCGCGGGTGCCTGCACCCTCACGGGCGCCATGGTTAGATTCACGGGAATTGGCACATGCCTGGTCGACGTAAGTCAGGCGGGCGACTCCCTGCACGCGCCCGCGACGCCGGTGACGGTTCACTTCACCGTGCTCTTCCCCCCGGTACTGACGGGCATCAAGGTTCCCACCACTCCCCAGACCATCTCCGTTCCCCCCGTTGCCCCCGCGGTCTTTGGTGGCAGCGTGGTTCTGGGTGCGGTGACCGACTCGGGGCTCGCGGTGCACTACGCGATTGATCCCTCCAGCACCGCGGGCGTGTGCACGTTGAGTGGCGCCACGGTGAGCTTCCAGGGTGTGGGCACCTGCGTGATCACGATCTCTCAGCCGGGAGACAGCGTCTTCATGGCGGCCCCGCAGGTCCAAGAGAAGATGGTCGTGGGCGTCATGGCGACCACCGTGACGCTCGTCCCGAGCACGTCACCGATTCGCTACGGGCAGTCGTTGCGCGCGAACGCGACCGTCACCCAGACAACGGGTACGGTCACGGGCACCGTGGAGTTCTCCCTGGCGGGTCACGCTCTGGGCGCAGCTCAACCGGTGATCAACGGCCTCGTGACGAGCGAACCTCTGGTGGATGCCTCGGGGGTCGCCCTCGCACCGGGCACCTACTCCCTGAGCGCCACCTTCACGCCAAGTGATCCCACGAGGTACGCCTCGGCCAGCGCCTCGGCGAACTACGTGGTGACCAAGGCCCTGACGAAGTTGACCCTCGTGGCGCACCCACGCTTTCTCACGGTGCGCGCCTCGACCCTCGCGCCGGGAATGGGTCTGGCGACCGGCACGGTGACGTTCAAACTCTCGGGCAAGGTCATTGGTCGCGCGGCGCTGCACAATCGGGTGGCGACGCTGCGTTACGCCATGACCGCCTCGAAGGCGCGCCTCGTGAGCGCGACGTACGGTGGCAATCTCTTGCTCAGCGGATCGAGCGCCGCGCGCGCGACGTTCCAGCGCTGACACTCCACGAGACCCGCCACGCCGATGGTGTGGCGGGTCTCGTGCGATGTCGTCGAAGGCGACGTCAGAAGGTGATGACCTTGTCCGCCCACTGCGTCCAGTCCGTCAATTCATCCATCGTCGAGCGACGTACACTCGCCGTCAACTGGTTCTCAGTGAGCCCCCTCGCGTCGAGGCAGGTGCCACAGCAGCCGATCTCGGCGCCGTGTCGAGCGGCCCCCTCGATCATGCGATCCAGGTGGTAGTAGCCGTCGGGGACCTTCTGACCCTCGACGGCGCACGTCACCGCGTCACCGAGGAGAAAGACCTTCACCGAGACGTTCTCGCGCCGGGCGAGTGAGCCCGCCAGGCGCAGACCATTCCAGGACAACTCGCTGCCGTACGCCGGAGCGTTCAAGATCAGTAGGTAGTTCACGGTGTCCTCTCCTCTTGTGTGGTAACGGGTAGGTGGGCCTGGCGCCACTCGGGCAGTCCCACGTCGAGGCGTCGCGCGTCGTAGCCGGCCGCGCGCAGCGTCTCCACCGCGAGGGGAGCGAGGACGCAGTAGGGACCGCGGCAGTACGCGACGACCGTCGTCTCTCGTGGCAGTTCGCCCAGACGCTCGTCGAGCTCGTCGAGGGGGATTGAGAGGGCCCCGGGAATGTGGCCGCTCGCGTACTCGTCACTGGGGCGAACGTCGAGCACGACGACGTCGCCACCGCGCTGACGACGGCGCAACTCGTCGCGGGTGATCGGCTCGAGGACGTCGCGCGCCGTGAAGTAGTCGCGTACGACGTCGTTCACTTCGGCCAGTCGCGCGCGCGACACGTCGCGCAGCGTGGAAATGAGCTGGACTACGTCCTCGCTCGCCAGTCGGTAGAAGACGCGGGTTCCCTCGCGACGGGTCTCGACGAGTCGGGCCCGGCGAAGTATCTGCAGGTGGGCCGAGGCGTTGGTCACGCTCGTGGCGCCTCGCTGGGCGAGAGTGTCAACCGACACGTCGCCCTGGGCGATGAGTTCGAGTAGTTCAATGCGCGTGGGGTGCGCAATGGCCTTCGCGGTGCGCGCGAACTGCTCGTAGAGCCGATCCTTCGCCTCGCGACCTTCCACGTCACCTCCCACCCACGGCACGATAGTTCTCGAATTCTTGTATTATTAAGAATACTATGTCACTACTTGTCTGGGCGGTTCTTCGCCTCTCTCATCGACGTTGAGCGCGTCGACAGTTCGGCTGGGACTTCGCGAGAACCTGGCGCAGTTCGCCCTGCTCGTCGGGGTGAACGGCCTGGTGGGCGCGATGCTGGGCCAAGAACGCACCGTGGTACCTCTCATGGCCACGCGAGTGTTCCACCTGCACGCCTACAGCGCGGTCACCACGTACATCATCGCCTTCGGACTCGTGAAGGCGGCCACCAACTTCTTCGCGGGCACTCTCTCTGAGCGCGTGGGGCGCAAGCCAGTGCTCGTCACAGGCTGGCTCGTGGCCGTGCCGATCCCGTTCCTGCTGGCGTGGGGGCCGTCGTGGACCTGGATCGTGGCCGCCAACGTCCTGCTCGGCGTCAGCCAGGGCCTCACGTGGTCGACCACGGTCATTATGAAAATCGACCTCGTCGGTCCGGCGAGACGCGGTCTGGCAATGGGTCTTAACGAGGCGGCGGGATACGGTGCGCTGGCGATCACCGCACTTCTCACCGGGCTCATCGCGGCCCACACCGGTCTGCGGCCCCAGCCGTTCTTTCTCGGCATGGCCGTGGGCGCCCTCGGCTTGGGACTGTCCACACTCTTCGTGCGCGAGACGCTCGCCCACGCGCACCACGAGGCGAAGGCACACGTCGGCGCCGCCCACCTGCACGCGGGCCTCTCGACGGGCGCCGTCTTTCGCCTGGCGAGCTTCACCGAGCCCTCGCTCTCGGCGGTGAGTCAGGCGGGCCTCGTGAATAATCTCAACGACGGCCTCGCGTGGGGGATCTTTCCCCTGTACTTCGCGCACGCGGGGCTCTCGGTCGCGCGCATCGGAATCCTCGTTGCCCTCTACCCCGCGGTGTGGGGCGTGGGCCAACTGCTCGCCGGCCCCCTGTCAGATCACTGGGGGCGCAAGTGGATGATCGTGACGGGGATGGGAACTCAGGCACTGGCCCTCGCACTCGTCGCGGCAGGTCACTCGTGGGGGCCGTGGCTCGCGGCGACCGCACTTCTGGGCGTCGGCACCGCCCTGGTGTATCCCACACTGCTCGCCGCGGTCGGCGACGTGGCCCACCCCCAGTGGCGCGCCACGGCGGTGGGCGTGTATCGACTGTGGCGTGACGCGGGCTTCGCGGTCGGGGCGCTGCTCGGCGGATACCTCGCCGACCGCTACTCGATGCCGGTGGCGATCTACGTCGTCGCGGGTCTCACCGCGGCGTCGGGAGTGGTCGTCGCGCTACGCATGATCGAGACGCATCGCGCTACCACGCCCGCCTAGAACGCGACGCGAATCGCTGAGGCTTCGAGCACCGAGCCGTCCTTCGCCGAGAGCGTGTAGACGACGAGCACTCCGTAGCGCTGCGTCGGCGTCGCGAAGGTGATCGTCTTCTTAAAGGGCGCCATGACGCCGTTGGCGCCGCCCATCGTCGTGCCGCTGACAAGGGCCTTCGCGTCATTGTCCTGGTAGAGGGAGTAGTTGATGACCGCTTCGAAGGCGGTGGACTCGCCCGAGAGACTCAGCGGCGAGGTGATCGTGTCGAGGGCGTGGGGACTGGTGATGTTCACCGCCTCGCAGGCCGACCCCAGTACCCACCAGGTGTTGTCGCTCGTCAACTGGCGTACGAGCACTGTCGTGACCGGTCCCGTCGGGCTCGTGACGATGGGTACTTCGCCCGAACGCGTGTCACCTTGTTGGAAGGCTCGCGCCTGGGGGGTGGCCATGTGCAACACCGCGCGCGCGAAACCCAGCGCGGCCGCGCTCGGGGTGCGATAGCGCAGCGAACTCGAGGCCGTGGGCCACGTCGCGACCCACGTGGGCTCTAGCGCGGTCGTCGTCGTACTCAGGCTCGTTGACGACGTCGAAGACGTGGTCGAGGTCGTCGCCGAGTGTGCGAGGTAACCCGCGGCGAAGGCGCCGGCGGCGATCACCACTACCGCCGCCGCCACGGAAAACCACCGACGAGGGGCCACGAACTCACCCTAGGTCCGCGTGGGTCACGTGTCCATTTCCACGCTCGCGCGACGACGCGGTAGCGTCACGCCTATGGAGCCGTCGGGCCGACGACGCACGGGGGCGCGCGCGAGGGGGGACTCGTCGTGAGCCACCTCAGCGCGTACCTCTACTCCCTGGCGATCGGATTGCTCGTGGGACTCGAACGCGAGCGCAGCTACCGTGGTCGCGCCGGACAGGCCTACGGCATTCGCACGTTCGCCCTGCTCGCCCTGGTGGGCACGTTGGCGACCGAAGCCGGTGAGGGGGCCGTCGTCGTCGCGTTGGCGGGCGTCGTGGGGCTGTTGGTCGTGGGCTACCGGCGTACGAACGAGACCGATCCCGGCACGACGACCGAGGTCGCGGCGATGGCGACCTTCTTGCTCGGGGTGCTGAGCTACCACGACGCCGCACTCGCGGCCGCGCTCGCCATCGCCATCGTGGTCCTGCTCATGAGCAAGACGCGCCTGCATCGATTCGTCTCGGACGTTCTCAGTGACGTCGAAATGGAAGATGCCATCAAGTTCCTCGTCGGTGCGTTCGTCATCTTGCCCCTGCTGCCACGGCGCGGCGTGGGTCCCTACGCGATCTTGAATCCGTCGCGCATCTGGTTGATCGTCGTCGTCTTGACCGGTGTCTCGTGGGTGGGATACATCGCCGTGCGCGCGTTGGGCGAGCGGCGGGGCCTGCTCGCCACGGGGCTGGCCGGCGGGTTCGTCTCGGCCACCGCGGCCACCGCGACCATGGCGCGCGAGAGCCGCACGGGAGCGAACTTCGCCCCGGCCCTCGCCGGCGCGCAGATCGCGAGTGCGGCGACCTACGTCGAACTGGGTGTCATTCTCTTTGTCGTCAGCCCGTCGCTCGCCGGGCGACTCGCGGCGCCAGTGCTCGTGGGGACCTTGGCCCTGGTGACGGTGTCGCTGCTGGGAAGTCGTGGGTCACGAGGCACCACCGAGACCGGGGCACCTGCGGCGCGCCAACGGGTGGTGACACTCACGCCGGCCCTCGTCCTCGCGGTCATTCTCACCGGCGCGCTGTTTCTGGCACGCTGGGGCGCGCACGCCTTTGGCGCGCGGGGGGCGGTGTTCGCCGTGGGAGCCGCGGGACTGGCTGACGCCCACGGTGGCTCGCTCACGGCGGCGACCCTCTACACCAAGGGCGCCCTCGGACTCGACGCGACTTTGGTGGCGATTGGCGTCGCGATGACGACGAACACGCTCGTCAAGTGTGGCGTCGCTTTCGCCCTTGGAGGTCGGCGCTTTGGGTGGCGCTTTGGCGTCGGTGTGCTCGCCTCGCACGCGCTATTTCTCCTCAGCCTCGCTCTCGTCTTGGTGTGGTGGTGAGAGCCGTCGATCCCTTCGAGTCTCACGTGGAGGCCTACGACGCGTGGTACGACTCGCGTGAGGGCAGCGACGTCTTTCGTCTCGAGGTGGACTGTCTCGCACCCCTCGTGGCCTCGTGCTTGTCACCGCGCGTCGAGGTAGGTGTCGGCACGGGGCGCTTCGCCCAGGCTCTGGGGGTTGAGGTCGGCGTCGATCGCGCGCGGAACCCTCTCGTGTTCGCGCGCGAGCGCGGGGTGCACGTGGTGCGCGCCGACGCGCACCACCTACCCTTCGCCGACCACCGCGTGGGAGCTGTCGTCTTCATCATGACCCTGTGCTTCGTGGCGAGTCCCCGGGCGGCTCTCGAGGAAGCGCGCCGCGTGCTGAGACCCGACGGGCGCCTCGTCGTGGGCACCGTGGACCTGGACAGCGCGTGGGGCGAGGCCTACGCGCGAGCCGCGCGAGAGGGACATCGCTTCTACCGCCACGCGCACCTGCGCACGGCCGAGGAGCTCGGCGCGATGCTGGCGAGCGCGGGTTGGGAGGTGCTCGCGTGGCGCTCGGCGCTTCGCGAGCCTCCCGGAACGCCCTCGAGGTCTCCGGCGCGAGACGGGCTCGTACACGGATCGGGCTTTGTGGCGCTGGTGGCGAAGGACGCCTCCGTGACGCCTCGCGTCGGGGACCTCGACGGCGAGTAGTTTTCTCGCGTGGGAATCTTGGTCCTCGGCATGCACCGCTCTGGTACGTCCGCGCTCGCGGGCACGCTGGTCGGACTCGGTCTCGAACCCGGCGTCGAGGCCACGCTGATGCCCGCCGATGAGGGCAATCCCGAGGGCTACTTCGAGCAGCAGCCCATTGTCGAACTCAACGAGGAGATTCTCCTGCACTTCGGCGGCCGCTGGGACAGCCCGCCCGTGCTCGAGGCGAACTGGGTGAGTGAGGACTACCTCGCGCGCGCTCGGGCCCTCTACGCGAGCCTCTACGACTCGGCGCACTTCGTGATGAAGGATCCGCGGGTGTCGCTACTGCTCGAGTTGTGGCGCCGCGCGGCGCCGAGCGAGCCGTGCGCGGTGTTCATCGTGCGCGACCCCCTCCAGGTGGCCTGGTCCCTCGCCAAACGCGACGCGATCCCGGTGGTGACGGGTCTGGCCCTGTGGTCGGCCTTCAACCGCGCGGCGCTCGCCGGGCTCGCGGGCCTTCGCGTGCACGTGTGCACGTACCGCGACCTCGTCGAGCACCCCGAGGAGGTGCTCGAGTCACTGACGGCCAGTCTGCGCGCCTGGGGTGAATTGCCCGACGGCGCGGATGTGGTGGGGGCTCGCGCGCGCGTGAACCCCGAACTTCGACGTAATACGGCGCCCGTGAGCGACGACCGACGACTCGAGGCCCCCTCGGAGATCGAGGACCTCGCCCACTACCTCGAGGGCCTCGTCGGGCGACACGACGCGTTCAGCTCAGCCTGCCCGCCTCCGGGCTGGTGGGAGGACGTGCTCCTGGCAGAGCGCCGCACGCTCGTCGCGGAGTTGACCGAGGCCGTGACGACGAGAGACGCGATCATCGGGACGCTCAAGGTCGACAACGAGGCGTTGCGCACCCAGTCGCGTGAGCTGCGCGAGGACCTGCGGGCCACGACGGCCGACCTCGAGACGCTGCGCAACGTCTATCCGGTGCGCGTCATGCGCGCGCTGGGCCGCATGACGCGACGATGACTGCTCTACACTGAGCAACCGTGTCGGTGAAGCGATGACTCAGCCCAGAGACGACCGCCACGGCTTCGTTGTCTGGTTCACGGGGCTCTCGGGGGCGGGCAAGTCGACCATCGCCGCCCTCGTCGAGGCCCGGTTGCGCGACGCCGGCGTGCTCGTCTACAACCTCGACGGCGACGACGTGCGCCGCGGGCTCAATCGCGACCTCGCCTACACCGACGCCGACCGCGTCGAGAGCATCCGGCGCATCAGCGAGGTGACCCGGCTTATGGTCAACGCCGGCCTCGTCGTCATCGTCGCGGCGATCTCACCCTTTCGCGAGGGTCGCCAGTACGCGCGAGATCTCTTTCACCCGGGCACCTTCATCGAAGTCCACGTCGACACGCCCCTCGAAGTCGCCGAGGCCCGCGACACCAAGGGCCTCTACCGCGCGGCGCGCGAGGGACGACTCGCGAACTTCACCGGCATCGACTCGCCCTACGAGGCACCCCTCGAGCCAGAGGTCCGGGTGACGATCTCCTCGACGCCCGACGACGCTGCCGGGGCCATCGTCGAGGCGATCCTCGCGCGCGGCCTCGTGGCCGACACGCCTCTACAGTGAAGGCGTGAGTACCGCGCCCCAGAAGTGCGTTGAACCCGACGCGACGACGATTGAGGCGCTCAGCGACGATCAGGTCGCCACCATGACCAAGGCGCTTGGGCATCCCGTGCGCTTGCGCATCGTGCGCCTGCTCAGCGAGAGGCACACGTGCGTGACGGGGGACCTCGCCGCGCAGTTCCCCCTCGCGCAGTCCACCGTCTCTGAGCACTTGCGGGTGTTGCGCGACGCCGGACTCATTCAGGGTGAGATCGAGGGCGTGCGCACGTCGTACTGCGTGAACGTCGCGGCGCTCGCGGCGCTGAAGGCGGCCCTCGGCTCGCTCTAGGCACTGTATCGGCTATCGTCGAATTACGATGAAGAGAAACGACAGGAGACCGTGATGGCCAAGACCGCGGTGATGATCTTTCACGACGACGACGCGTCGCTGCGCGTGGGCGTGAGCGTGAGCGAGCGCATGCGCCAGGCGGCGCCCGACGCGGGTGTGGAGATCGAGGTGTTCGTCTTTGGCCCGGCCCAGGCCGTGCTCTCGGCACGAGACGACGGTGAAACCCGCGAGGCTTTCCGCGAGGCGATCGACGAACTGATCGGTCACGGCGTGGTGGTGGGGGCCTGCGTGAACGTCGCACGGGCCAACGACGTCGAATCCGCCCTCGTGGAGCGCGGACTGCGACTCGACTTCGCTCGTGACGTCTTCTTGCGCTGGGGTCACGAGGCCGCGGCTGTCTTGAGCTTCTAAGGCGCGTGCCCGTCACTACTGCTGCCCCCGCGCCCGTCGCACGGCGCCTGTCCTTCCTCGATCGGTACTTGCCGGTGTGGATCCTCGCGGCCATGGCGCTCGGACTCGCCTCGGGTCGCGTGATCCCCGGTCTCAACGCACGCCTCTCGGCGGTGCAGGTGACCCAGGGAACGTCACTGCCGATCTTCGTGGGACTGCTCGTGATGATGTACCCCGTGCTCGCGCGCGTGCGCTACGACAGAGTCGGGGCTGTGGCTCGCGATCGTCGCCTGCTGGTGTCCTCACTCGTCTTGAACTGGGTGATTGGACCGGCCGTGATGTTCGCGCTGGCCTGGATCTTCCTCTACGACCTGCCGACCTATCGCACGGGCCTGATCATCGTGGGGCTGGCTCGCTGCATCGCGATGGTGCTGATCTGGAACGACCTCTCGGGGGGCGACCGCGAGGCCGGCGCGATGCTGGTGGCGCTGAACTCGCTCTTTCAGGTCCTGGCCTTCGCCGCGCTGGGCTACTTCTACCTGCAGGTGCTGCCCGGCTGGCTCGGTCTAAAAACGACCGACCTGCACCTGTCGATGGCTCGCATTGCGGGTTCGGTTCTCATCTACCTTGGTATTCCCTTGGTGGCGGGCTTTCTTACGCGCGTGCTCGGCGAGCGCGCGCGGGGGCGCGAGTACTACGAGGCTCGAGTGCTGCCGCGTCTGGCCCCCTTTGCGCTTTACGGCCTGCTCTTTACCATCGTGGTGCTCTTCTCCCTCCAGGGTAAGACCATCACCTCTCACCCTGGCGACGTCGCGCGCATCGCCGTGCCCCTGCTCGCCTACTTCGCCCTCATGTGGAGTGGCGCCCTCGTGACGGGTCGCGCGCTGGGCTTGGGTTACGCGCGCAGCGCGACGCTCGCCTTCACCGCCGCGGGTAACAACTTCGAGCTGGCGATCGCCGTGGCCATCGGGGTCTTTGGCGTCACGAGTGGCGAGGCGCTCGCGGGCGTCGTGGGCCCTCTCATCGAAGTGCCGGTTCTCGTCGGACTGGTCTACGTGTCGCTGTGGGCTCGTCGATACTTTCCCAAGTCAGAAGGTTTCTCATGAGTGATACTCCCGTCGTCCTCTTCGTGTGCGTGCACAACGCCGGGCGCAGCCTCGCCGGTCGGGTCTTGCTCGAGCACTACGGCGCTGGACGAGTCGCGGTCTACAGCGCCGGGTCGGAGCCGGGCAGCGAGCTCAACCCGTCGGTGATCGCCCTGCTAGAGGAGCGTGGACTTGACACGTCGCGCGAGTTCCCCAAGCCACTCACGAACGAACTGGCCCGCGAGGCGGACGTCGTCATCACGATGGGCTGTGGCGACGCGTGTCCGTACTTTCCCGGGACTCGCTACCTCGACTGGGAACTCGACGATCCCCGGGGCCTCACAGTGGAAGAGGCGCGGCCCATCGTCGAGGAGATCGATCGGCGCGTGCGGGCCCTGCTCGAGGAGATGGGACTGGCGCTCGGACCTACTTGAGGACGTCGCGAGCGAGCGTCGCGATGCCCTGACCCCAAGCCGTGAGGATGTTGGCGGGCAAGTACGAGGCGCCGCTCGCGCGGTGCTCGACGACCGGTGAGGCGATGAATCGCTCACGGCCCTGGGGGTCGATCACGTAGAGCGCGGACGTGTGCACGATGTCCGCTCGGGGACTCTTCGCGATGACGTCGATGCCGTAGTCGCTCCACACACGCTCAAGTGCCGCCGTCGCTCCGGTCAGGAAGTGCCACGAGGGGATCGTGGTGAGAGAGTGCGCGCGCGAGAAGGTCATCATGTTGGCCGGGCTCGCGAAGTATTGATTGACGTTGACCGCGAGGAAGACCACTCTCGTTGCCGTCTTGCCCAGGTCGTGGTAGGCGTCGATGAACTCCTGAGAGACGAGCGGGCAGATGTCGATGCAGTGGGGGTCCATGAACTCGAGCACGACCACTCGCCCGCGAAAGCTCGTCAACGACAGAGTCCGACCGTTCTGGTCGACGAGGGTGAAGTCGGGTGCCGCGTGCGCTGGCACCGGTGAGAGCTGCATGAGATTGGCCGTTGAGGTCGAGATGTTGGCTGGTAGGCCACTGACGCGCACCAGCGTCGTCGTCGGCGCGCCATGGTGTCTCAGTGCGAGCGCCGAGAGCGAGCCCGCCGCGAGAACGACGAGGGCCGCGAGCGCCAGGGTCAGCGCGCGGGTGACGCGACGAGGTGCGCGGGGCGCGGGCGCCTCGCTCGCCACGTCGGTGGGAGGTGCGGGGGTCGTCACGAGTCCTCTTTCTCTAGCGTTCGACGGGACTCGAGCTGCGCGACGCGCGAGGGGCGTCGCGCAACACGAGGGGTCGAAGCCGCGAGCGGGCCAGGAGACCGGCGAGGGACGTGAGGGGACCCCCGAGCGCCCACCAGCCGAGAATCGTCACCACTGCGCCCACCGCGAGGCCCGCGGCGACGTCACCGGGGTAGTGCACGCCGACGTAGACGCGCGCGAACGCGACGATCAGGGCGAGGATCGTAGACGTGATCGCGAGGCGGCGCGCGTAGGGCGCGTAGCGAGAGACGATCCACAGTCCCATCGTGGCCGCGCCCGCGGCCACGGCGTGGTCCGAGGGGAAGGAGTAGTCGTGCGAGCGCGTCACGAGAACCTCGGCGTGGGCCACCGCGAGGAACGGTCGGGGTCGAGCCACCACCGTGACGAGGAGCTGATTCACCCACACCGCGAGTAACGTCGCAATCGCCGTCCACCCGACGGCCGCGATCGCGCGCGTGGCGCGCTCGCTCGCTCGCGCGTACCACCACGCGACCAGGACGAGGACGCCGAAGAGCCCCACGCCGTCGAGGGCCGCGAGCTTCATCACGGGGTGCAGCCACGCGCTGTGGCGGGCGAAGTGGTTGAGGGCGCGATACCAGGCGGTGTCCATGGGTTCTCACCACGTTACCGGCGCCCTCGCGCTCGTTCGGCGCGGGTCTAGAAGGAACCCGGCGTGACCAGGTAGAGCGCGCCGAGCGCGCCGGCGAGTGACAGTGGCACCAGTGCGAGGCCCACGCGACTGTACGTCGCCGGCGAGGGGCGGGCGCCCTGCGCGCGGGCCACGCGCAGCCACAGCACCGCCGAGAGCGCCCCGACGATCGTGAGATTGGGTCCGAGGTCGAGTCCGATCAGCAGCGCGTAGGGGTGCGCCGGCGGGTGAGCCGACAACACCACCGCGGCCGGCAAGTTGTTGACGACATTGGCCAGCCCCGCGCCCAGCGCGCTCGCACCCCACGCGCCGACGCCCCCCAGCAGCGCTTGGGGACCGTGCCAGAGTCGCGCGAGCGCTCCGAGCACGAGCGCGAGGACGAACAGGCTTACGAGGGTGAGCGGGCTGAGGGCGTCGATCGCGTGGCGCGCCGAGAATCGACGGCGCACGACGTGCACGCCGCTCACGAGGATTCCCACCCCCAGCACCGCCAGCGCCGGGCTGGCGGTGAGGAGCATGAGAGTCAGCGCCGCGGCGACGCCGAGGACGCCGGCGCCAACTCGCAGCCTCGCGGCCGGCTCGGTGCTGGCCTGCCCCTCACCCCAATCGCCCCGGCGCCACCAGGCGAGCACGCCCCACGTGATGAGAACCGCCGCCACCCACGGAGCGACCATGGTGGCGGCGAACGTGACGCCGCGAGTGTGGCGCGACGCCAGGACGAGGAGATTGGTGAGGTTCGATCCCGGCAGTAGGAGCGACGCGGCGTTAGACATGAACACGGCCCCGTAGAGGTAGGCGACTTCTGATACCTGGCGCCGGCGCGCGACGTGCAACAAGATCGGGGTGAGAAAGACGACCGACGTGTCGAGGTTCACGATGACGGTGACCACGGCGACGAGGCCCATCATCGCGCTAAAGACACTCAGCTGGGACGCGTGCGCCCGGGCGATGCGCGATGCGAGAGCCTCGAAGAGGCCGTCATCGGCCGCCGCAACGCCGACGAGTAGGAGCCCCGCGACGAGGACGAAGGGTGGCCACGTCTGGGCGAGACTCTCGGGCAGCGCGGAGAGCAGGGTCAACGGCTCCTCCTCGTGGGTCGTCGCGTTCGAGGCTAGGTGACGGCGCCGGGCGACCAGTAGGGCGCGGGGGCGTCGATGCGAGCGAGGGCGCTTCGAACAGGGGCGAAGCGTTCGTCCCCCCTCGCCCAGCTCTCGCGAAAACCGTCGACCTCGTCGCGGCTGCGAGCGACGAAGTTCCACCACATGAACAGCGGTTCATCAAAGGGGATACCGCCGATGAGAATGGCTCGCGTGGGCACTCGCGAGGTCAGTTCGACTTCGTCGAGGTCTCGCGGCAAGACCGCGAGGTTCCCCGGCGTAACGAGTACGCCGCGTGCCTCGAGCGCACCGCGCACGACCACGAGGGCGTACTCGAAGTCGCGACGAAGTGCGAGGCGCGCGTGACCGCGCATGTCGATGTCGAGGCCGACGAGGTCGCTGTCAATGGGCGCGGGACTGGCGACATCCGCGTGGGATCCCAGGAAGACGGTCACCGCCGCGTCACCCGCGTCAAGGCGCGGCAGTTCGGCGACGTGGGTAAAGGAGGGTGCGTCGTGGCGGGTGGCCTCGGGTTGGGCAACCCAGAGCTGCACGCCCTCGAGGCGCCCGCGGTAGTGCCCCGTGGCCTCCTCGGCGTGCGCGACGCCGGCGCCGGCCGTCATCAGATTGAGCTGGCCGGCGGTGATGACCTGTTCAGAGCCGAGGCCGTCACGGTGCAGGACTTGGCCCTCGATCAACCACGTGACCGTGTGCAGGCACGTGTGCGGATGGGGTCCGATGTTAAGGCCCGACTCCTCGCTGACGTCGGCGGGCCCCATGTGGTCGGCGAAGCACCAGGCGCCCACGGTTCGGCGTCCTCGCTGGGGGAGCGCCCGGCGCACATCGAAGGCTCCCACGCGCGCGAGGTGACTGGCGCGAAGTTCTAGGTCGTCGAGGGGTGAGTAGGACTTGGCCATGTGTGGCCACGGTAGCGGCGCGTCGCGCGCTTTGGGCACAAACAACCAGGCCCCTCCGGCTCAAAAAGCGGAGGGGCCTGTAGCCGAAGGGGCCTGGTTGATGACGTCGCTAGATCTCCACGTCGGGATCTCGGCGGCGATATTGACGCACCCCAATCAGGGTGAGGACCAGCATGACCAGCGCGAGCAAGAGCGCGGCGGCGGCTGACCACTGGGCGATGATGGCGAACATCCCAAAGGCGTAGGCGGTGAGCAGCATGCTGCGCAACGTCTGGCCCTGGAACATGAGCTGAACTTGCTTGGCCAGCGCCGTGTTCGACGGGTCGGCCTGCGACTTGGTGCTCAGCTGTGCGTACGTCTGGCCCGCACCGATCTCGTCGAGGTGAACGGCGATGAAGTGGTCGGCCCAAACTTCGGCCTCGCGACCGGTGAGCAATTGCTTGCCGGCGTAGGGCTCCAAGTACGGCTTGATTAAGGGGTTCTGTAACTCGGGTGAGTTTTTCGCCGGGAAGAAGATCTTCTGAGCGGCCAACTGATTATGCACCTGCGAATTCGCAAACGTGTAGCCCCACATCAGCAGACCGCTCGCTCCGATCAACCCCACCGTGATAACTACTCCTACCCAAGTAAGTAGTAGATCCAGGGTCTTACGACGCATCGCTGGTCCTTTCGCAATCGATAATTCCAGTGTCGCCCACGTACGGGAAAAGTCACTAGTGCCAAAGGTCACAAGGAAAATCCCTCGTCACGTGTTGGGTCTCGTCCACCGTCCACGGGGCCCGAAAGAGGCCCGGGATACGCGGACAACAATCGCACTCGTGGCGCGCGAGGAAAGTAACGGCTAGATCAGGTCTGAGAGACCGAGACGGGCCAGGTATCCCACGCCCATAACCGCACCCTCACAGCCAATGGCCTCGAGACGGGCAATATCCTGGTCGCGCACACCACCGGCGGCCACGACCGCGATTCCGCTCGCGCATGCTTGCTCGTAGAGGGCAAAATCAGGTCCGGACAGTGTGCCGTCGCGGTCGATGGCCGTGATGTGTAGGCGCGCTACTTTCGCGTCACGACAGCGTGCGAGCGCGTCGTCGAACGACACTCCAGAATCGGCGAGCCAGCCTCTCACGGCGACTCGGCCGTCGCGAATGTCGAGGGCGGCCACGAGCTGTTCGCCGAGCGCATCACTGAAGATCTCGAGACTCGAGGCGTCACGCCACAGTGACGTGCCGATAATGACGCGTGTCGCGCCCGACTCGAGGACGGCGTGCGCGTCGTCGAGACTTCGTATGCCACCGGAGATCTGCAGGGCGACGTCGCCGGCGACTCGCACACAGCGACGCACCACGTCTAACCGCACGGCGCCGTCGCGAGCTCCCTGGAGATCGACGATGTGGATCAGATCGGGATCCGTCGCCACGACTCGGCGTACGAAGTCTTCGAGGGGTCGGCGAAAGAGCACACGTTCGTAGTCGCCTCGTTCGAGGCGCACGACGTCGTCGCCGAGGAGGTCAATGGCGGGTATCAGTTGCATAGTAGCGTTGTAACACGCTAGCATGATGACATGACCAGTGGCAAAGTACTTCCGGCCGACGCGCACGTCGCGACCGTCGATCGATTCGACGAGCTCGTCGCCGCCTTCTTGCGCCTGCGAAGCCCCGAGGCGGTGACGTCCTTCTTGCGAGACCTCTGCACGACCAACGAGCTCGACGCCATGGGTCAACGCCTCCAGGTGGCGCGTCTCGTGAATGAAGGGGTTGCCTACCAGGAGATTTCACGTCTCACGGGCGCCTCGACGGCAACCGTGACTCGCGTGGCGCACTGGTTGCACCACGGCGAGGGCGGCTACGTACGCGTACTCAAGAAGGCCCGTTCGTGACGCGGCGACTGAGCCTGGCGCTGCCCTCGAAGGGTCGACTCCGCGAGCCCTCGTGGGCGTTGCTCGAAGCGAGTGGCGTCGACCCCCAAGAGCCGGGGGAGCGTGTCCTGCAGGCGCACTGTCGCAATGCCGACATCGATCTGCTGTTCGTGCGCGCCGACGACGTGCCCGAGTACGTCCAAGACGGCGTCGTGGACTGTGGCATCACCGGTTTGGATCTGATTTACGAACGTGACTGCGACGTCGAGGTGCTCTTACGCTTGGGCTACGGCACCTGTTCGCTGCAGGCCGCGGTGCCGCGCGAGGATACGGCGACATCGCTGGCGGATCTGGCGGGCCGTCGTATCGCGACCGCGCACCCGCGAACCGCGGCGCGCGCCCTCGCCGAACTCGGTATCGAGGCCGAACTTGTCAAGGTGGGCGGTTCGGTGGAGATTTCGCCGCGCCTCGGGCTCGCGGACGCGATCATCGACTTGGTGTCGACGGGTTCGACTCTGCGCACGAACGGACTGCGTCCGCTCGGCTCACTCTTTGACTCCGAGGCGGTGTTGGTGGGGCGAAGCGGTGATGACGACTTTGAGTCGCGTGATCGACTCGCGACCATTCTTTCGAGCGTGATCAACGCCCGGGCGAGTCGATACCTTCTCTTTAACGTGGCGAAGGACCGACTCGACGCCGTTACCTCCATTTTGCCCACGCGTGGCTCGCCCACGGTCATGGACCTGGCGACGCCCGGCGTTGTCGCGGTGCACGCGCTTGTTCCCGCGGCGACGATCTGGAATCTCCTGCCCGCCCTAGAGTCCCTCGGCGCGAGCTCGATGCTGACTCTGCCCGTCGAGAGGATGATGCCGTGAGTCGCCCCGTCGCCACCGATGGCAGTTTCAGTGTTGAAGACATCGTCGCGGACGTGCGCGCTCGCGGTGACGAGGCTGCAGCGGACTGGTCCCGACGCCTTGACGCCACCACGGCGGCCTCGCCGGAGCGCGCCGTGGCTTACGGAGACATCCCCACCGCGGCGGTGCTGGCGGCGGCCGGGGCCGTGCGCACGTGGCACGCGGCCCAACGTCCGAGTGATCTCGTTCTGGAGGTATCGCCCGGGGTCACACTCGAAAGGCGCTGGTCGCCCCTTCGCAGCGTGGGCCTGTACGTGCCGCGGGGGCTCGTCTCCTCGCTCATCATGAGTGCGGTACCGGCTCAGGTGGCGGGCGTCGAGCGCATCGTCGTCTGCACGCCGCCCGCGGGTGCCGCGGCGGTGGCGGCAGCGGCAGCCCTGCTCGGGATCGAGGAGGTGTGGGCGCTCGGCGGCGCCCAGGCCATCGCGGCGATGGCGTACGGCACCGCGTCCATCGCCCCGGTTGACAAGATCTTCGGTCCCGGCGGCGGCGCCGTCAACACGGCGAAGTTGCTCGTGAGTCGCGACGTCGCCATTGACCTGCCCGCCGGGCCCAGCGAAGTCGTGGTCGTCGCCGACGACGACGTCGATCAGTCGCTGATCGACCAAGAGGTCGCCGCCCAGATGGAGCACGGTCCCGACTCGCGCGCGTACGTGGTGCGCGTGGGCGAGGACCTTGAAGGCGCCCTCGAGGCCGTCGAGGCGTACGCGGCCGAACACGTCGCACTCCTGGGGCCTCTCGCCGAGTCACTCGCGCCGCGCATCAGGAACGCCGGCGCCGTCTTCGTCGGTCCCTACTCGCCGGTGCCCGCGGGCGACTACGCGACGGGTGGTAACCACGTGTTGCCGACAGGCGGCTGGGCCCGCTCGACCGGCGGACTGGGCCTGGAGGACTTCATGAAGACCGTGACCGTTCAACGCGTCACCAAGGAGGGACTCGAGCGACTCGCGCCCACGATCGAGGCCCTCGCGGACCTCGAGGGAATGCCCAACCACAAGCGAACGGCCCGCCGATGACCCGACCCCTACCCCTGGAGAGTTACACCTGGCCCCCGTCGAACGAGGAGTTGGCCGCGCGTGTGGGTCTCACGCCCTCGGACATGATCCGCTTTGACGGCAACGTCCCGGCGGCCCCGCCCGCCAGCGCTCGACCCGCGGCTCTCGCGCGAGCCCTGGCCGACGTGAACGAGTACGACCGTGGTCGCCACGAGCCCCTGCGTCGCGCGATCGCGAAGTACCACGGCCTTGACGTCGCACAGGTGGCCCTCGGGGCCGGCAGTGATGAGTTCATCGTGCTCCTCGCGCGGATCTTCGCCAACGGCGGCACCGTCGCAACCGTTCCGAGCCGCTCGTACTCGATGTACCGCTACGCGGCGATCATGGCGGGGGCCACGATGGTGGACGATCCCTCGCGCGCCGACCTCGTGTTCGTCTGTCGGCCTAACAACCCCACGGGTGAGTTGGTGGACGTCCCCGACGTCGCCGGGCAACTCGTCATTGACGAGGCGTACGCCCACTACGCGGGCGTGGACGCACTCGATCACCTCGAGCGCGGCGCGATCATCCTCCGCACCTTTTCCAAGGCCTTCGGCCTGGCCGGCGCGCGCGTCGGCTACGCCCTCGCGAGTACGCAGTCGATCGAGGTGATCACGTCGCGCCAGGCGCCCCTGTCGGTGTCGACACTCTCGGCGGCCCTCGCTCTGGCGGCGATCGCGACGCCACCGGACGTCAGTGAACAGGTGGCCGAGCGAGAGCGCCTCGCGCGCGAGCTGACCGAACTCGGCCTCGAGCCCGTGCCTTCCTTTACGAACTTCCTCTTCGTGCCGATGCCCAACCCGAGCGACCTCGTCGAGCGCCTCCTGCCTTATGGCCTGGTGACGCGAGCCTTCGGCGATGGGTGGCGCGTGAGTGTGCGTGACGAGGTCGATGACGACGTGCTGCTCGACGCGCTACGGGCCGAACTCCGGGGCGCGACGCCGTCGTCAGCGCTCGTGCGTCACCGTCGCGCGACCGCTGAAACGATCTTGCGTGTGCGACTTCGCCCGCGCGGCGAGGGTCGTGTGTACGTGGCCACCGGCGAGGGTTTCTACGATCACATGCTCTCTCAGCTGGCCTTCCACGGCGGGATGGACCTGCGACTCGAGGGCGTGGGCGATCTGGAGACCGGTGATCACCACCTGGTCGAAGACATGATGCGCGCCTTCGGCGAGGCCCTGGATCGCGCGCTGGGCGACCGGCGCGGCATCGCGCGCTACGGCGAGGCGCGCGTGCCCATGGATGAGGCGATCGCACACGCGGTCGTCGATCTGTCAGGGCGTGCGGTGTCCGAGCTCGACATCGACCCGGATCCCGGTATGGCGACCCATGCCTTTGAGTCCCTGGCCCAGACCGCGCGCATCACCCTGCACGTCACGGCGAGTGGTCGTAACGCCCACCACGTAGCCGAAGCCGCGTTCAAGGCGGTGGGCCGAGCGCTCGCGGCCGCGATGACGCCGAGTGGTTCGCTCGTGCGCTCGACCAAGGGCTCGCTGTGAGAGAGGTCGTCGTCGTTGACTACGGCGCGGGCAACACGCACTCGGTCGTGGCGGCCCTGGGCCGTCTCGACGCGCGCGGACGCGTGACGAGTGATCCGCTCGCCATCGCGGGCGCTGATTTCGTGATCTTGCCGGGCGTCGGCTCGGCGCGCAGCGCCATGGCCCGCCTCAACAACACCGGCGCTGCGGCGTCACTCGTGGAGCGCATTCGTAGCGAGGGCTCGGTGCTGGGTATCTGCCTCGGCCTTCAGCTGGCCCTCGAGTCAAGCGAGGAAGATGGCGGCGTCACGGGCCTGGGTCTCATTGAGGGCACGGTGACGCGCTTGCGCGAGGGGCGAGTGCCGCGCCTCGGGTGGGAGGTTGTTGAGCCCTGGGGCGAGGCGTTCTACTTCGCGCACTCCTACGCTGCCCGCACCCCCTACGCCACGGCGAGCGCCGACGGCGTGACCGCCGTGGTTGAACACGGGGCCTTCCTTGGCGTGCAGTTCCACCCCGAAAAGAGCGGCCCGGCCGGTCTCGACTTCCTCGCCTCATGCCTCTCCCGCGTCTGATCCCCTGCCTCGACGTGGCCCGAGGCCGGGTCGTCAAAGGCGTGAGCTTCGTGGGGCTGCGCGACGTGGGCGACCCGGTGGAGCTCGCGACCTTCTATGGCGCGCTCGGTGCCGACGAGCTGGTCTTTCTCGACATCGCCGCGACTCCCGACGACGCGCAGACCATGCTCGAGGTCGTGACGCGTGTCGCAGACGTCCTGGACATCCCCTTTACGGTGGGCGGGGGCGTGCGCAGCCTCGACGACGCCTCGCGCATCATCGAAGCCGGAGCCGATCGCGTCTCGATCAACTCGGCCGCCCTCGCGGATCCGGACTTGATCACGCGCATCGCGGATCGCTTCGGCGCTCAGGCCGTCGTCGTGGCCATCGACGCGGGTGAGGGTGTCGTGCACACCCACGGGGGAGCGGTGGCCACGCAGGTGGCGACGATTCCCTGGGCCGTCGAGGTGGCGTCGCGCGGCGCCGGCGAGATCCTGCTCACCTCGATTCGCCACGACGGACACCGTGAGGGTTTCGACCTGGAGCTCACGCAAGCGGTCCACGACGCGGTGACGATTCCGGTCATCGCCTCGGGTGGCGCCGGCAACGCCCGCCACGTCGCCGAGGCGCTCGCGGTGGCCGACGCCGCGCTGGTCGCCTCGATCGTGCACGAGAATCCCCAGGGCTTGCCCGGGCTACGCGCGGAGATTCAGGGCCTGGGAGTGGCCCTTCGACCACTGAGGAGACACCATGACTGAACTGCGGGCGGCCATCATTCAAGACGACGCGTCGGGTCGAGTCCTCATGCTGGGTTGGATGGACGACGAGGCGCTGGCTCTGACGCGATCGAGTGGCCTCGTGCACTTCTACTCGCGCTCGCGCCAGAAACTCTGGCGCAAGGGAGAGACCTCGGGAAACGAGCTGCGCGTCATTGAAGTCATCCTCGACTGCGACGAGGACGCGGTGCTCGTGCGCGTCGAGCCCACGGGACCGACGTGTCACGACGGGTCGACCTCGTGCTTTACGCCGTGGCTCTGGCGGCGCATCCTCCAACGTGATCTCAGCAACGCGCCGGACTCCTACGTCGTGGCTACGCTGCGCGCCGGGACCGCGCGCGCGGCGCGCAAGGTCGGCGAAGAGGCCGTCGAGCTCGCGGTGGCGTCTCTCGCCGAAAGCGACGAGCGGGTCATTGAAGAGGCGGCGGATCTCTGGTTCCACACCTTGTTACTGCTGCGTAGCCGGGGTCTCGACCCCGCCGCGCTCGAAGACGAGCTTCGTCGGCGCGAGAGAGATTGACTTTCAATCGCGCAAGTTTTTCACGATCGTGTCGCCGACGTCACGTGGCGGTAATGCGGGCCCCCTAAACAAGGGGCCATGCAAATCACCCACACCATGAAGCGGGCCACGTTGGTCGGTGCACTTCTCGCCGCCACCAGCGCTTGGCTCGTGCCCGCCGTCTCGAGCGCGGGCGCCGCGACCGGACCCACCCTCGTCGTGTACTCGGCGCAGGGATACGACAAGGCCGCGGTGGCCGCGTTCAATGCGACCCACCCCGGATTTAGCGTGACCCTCAACGACAACTCAACCGGCCCACTGCTCCAGCAGATCCAGGCCGAGGGCCACAACCCCAAGTGGGGCGTCCTGTGGGTCGATGGCGCGACCGCCTTCGCCGCGCTCGACCGCCAGGGCTATCTGGCCAAGGGCATCGTTCCCAAGGCGAACTTCAACGCCGTGGGCAAGGCGAACATCCCCGCCGACGGTAGCTACGTGCCGACGGGTCTGACCGCCACCGGTGCGCTCGTCTACGACTCCGCTCAGATCTCCGCGGCCCAGCTACCCAAGACCTGGGCCCAGCTCACGGCCGCGAAGTACAAGGGCATGGTCGGCATGAATGACCCGACGCAGTCCGGACCGACCTACCCGCTGATCGCCGGACTCATGAACTACCTGGGTCACTACTCCAAGGGCTCGACCGCCGCGGCGGTCAAAGCCGGTGAGGCCTTCCTCACGAAGCTCAAGGCCAACGGACTCGTCATCAACGCGACGAACGGTCCGACCATCGGGGCCATCCAGTCGCACACGATCAAGATGGCGATCATTCAGTCCTCGGCGGGATACGGCCAGGAGCTCACCACGCTGCCGTCGCTGCGCGTGGCCTACCTCAACCCGGCCATCGCTCTGCCCGGTGTGGTCGGCATTGATGGATTGATGCCCAAGACCGTGCGTGCCGAAGCACAGAAGTTCGTCAACTGGCTGCTCAGCCCGGCCGGTCAGCACGCGATGCAGACTGGCGACCCCCAGGGCGACTCGCTCTTCTGGCCGGTCCTCAACGGCGAGAAGCCCGCGAACAAGGTGCTCCCGCCCCTGTCGTCCGTGCCGATGATGACGATCAACCCCTACGTGTGGGGACCGCTCGAGAACACCGTCAACACGTGGTTCACCAACAACATCAACAACGGTTAGATCGCGTCCTCCCCGACGAGATAACCATTCCCGACGGCACCGCGGCGCGAGCCGCGGTGCCGTCCCCTACGAAGGACGACGGTGACGACAGTGGAGGTAGCTGAGGCTCCGAGCAGGCGGCTGCGCGTGCCATGGTCGGGGGGCGTGCTGTGGGTGATATTGGGTCTTCTCATCGTGGCGCCCGTCCTGAGTTTCCTCCTGCTCGCCACGAGTCCACGCCTCTTCGGACAGGGTCGCGAACTCTTCACGCTGCGCTACGTGTCGCAAGCCCTCTCGGGCGTCACGGGTCAAGGAGTGTTCAACTCGCTGTGGGTGTCTCTCGTGGTGGCGGTCACCTCGGTCACGATGGCCACGACGCTCGCGTGGCTGATCCAGCGCACCAACATCTATGGTCGTCGCCTCTGGCCGATGCTGATGTGGCTGCTCTTCCTCGTGCCCACCTGGATGATGACGCTCAGCTGGGTCGACGTTCTGCAGCCCTACGGTTCCGCCTCGGCGCTCGGCCTGTCCACGAGATGGCTCTACGGTGAGTTCCTCGGACCCTTTGGCATCATCGTCGTCTTGACCATTGCGTCCTTGCCCTTTGCCTACTTCGTGGTGTCGGCGGGCCTGCTCGGGCTCGGTTCAGAGTATGAAGACGCCGCGCGCATTCACGGCGCGGGACGTGCGGGCACGCTGCGCACGGTGCTACCCATGGTGGCACCCGCCCTGCTCAGCGCCTTCGCGATCAGCTTCGCCGAAACCATGAGCGACTTCGGCGTGCCCTTCACCCTCGCCTACCACAGCCACTTTCCCATGGCGACCTACACGCTTTTCGCCTCCATCAGCAACTATCCGGCGAACTTCTCAGTCGCGGCGGTCATTGCCCTCGTCTTGATTCTCACGACAATTCCACCCATTGTTCTCCAAGCGCGCGTGACACGCCGGCGCTCGTACGCGATCATCTCGGGACGAGCCCGCGAAGTGCGCCGACGAGAGTTCTCGCGGCTCGCTCGCGTGGTGGTCAGTGCCAGCGTCGCCCTCGTCTTCGTGATCGGTCTCGGGGTGCCGATTGCAGGGGCGGTCCTGGGTTCTTTCATGCGCAACCTCGGCATCTTTTCGTCGGGCCCCCTCCACCTCAGCAGCGTGTACTACCACCAGGTCTTTGCACCATCCATTGTGGGCAAGGGCCTCAGCGCACCGCTGCTGCTCTCGAACCAGATCGCCCTCGTGGCGGCGACCGCGACCGCCGCGCTCGCCTTTGTCTTCGCGCGCCGTCTGATGTCGCGCAGCGCGGGCTGGAGTCAGCGTCTGACCGACGTGCTGCTCGTCGGTTCGGTGGCCGTGCCCGGCGTCGTACTGGGCGTGGGGTACGTGTTCTTCTACAACCTGAGTTTCATCACGAATCACGTGATCAATCTGTACAAGACCCTGCCCTTGCTCGTCTTGGCCCTCGTGGCGACCTCTCTGCCCGGTCAGACGCGCTTCCTGGCCGGTCCGGTCAGCCAGATTCAGCCCTCACTGAGCGAAGCCGCGCGAGTGCACGGCGCGCCGAGGTGGCGTGCGTGGCGCACCACGACGTTGCCCCTTATCTCGCGCGTCATGTTGTGGGGTTGGCTGCTCACGTTCGCCAAGACGATCGCGGAACTTCCCATCAGTCAGATTCTCTACCCTCCGAGTCAAGAGCCACTCTCGGTGACGATCCAGGCCTACCTCGGCAACTTCCAGCTCGGAACGGGCACCGCGATGACGGTGGTGGGTCTCGTGGAGATCTTCGGCGTCATCTTCGTGGCCCTCGGTCTCTATCGCGTGGTGACTCCGCGGGGCTGGCAGCGCATCGGTTGGAGCGGGGTGGGCGCGTGAAGGCGGCGTCAGTCGAAGTGCGTGGACTGTCCAAGTCCTTTGGCGACAAGGTGGTGCTCGACGACGTGTCGCTCAGCGTGTCGCGCGGGGAGTTTCTCGTGCTCCTCGGGCCCTCGGGTTCGGGAAAGACCACACTTCTACGTTGTCTCGCGGGCATCGAGCGCGCCAACGCCGGGGAGATCGAGATTGACGACCGCCTCGTCGCCGGGCCGCGCACCTTCGTCACACCCGACAAGCGCCACCTGTCCATGGTCTTTCAGGACTACGCGCTCTGGCCCCACCTCACGGTGCGCCAGAACGTGGGATTTGCGCTCGCCAAGTGGTCGCCCGCCGACCGGCGTCGGCGCGTCGAGGATCTCCTCGAGCGCGTGGGCATCGGCCCGCTCGCCGAGCGCTATCCCAATCAGCTCTCGGGGGGCGAGCAGCAGCGCGTCGCCCTGGCTCGCGCCCTCGCCGCGGACGTGGGACTCGTCCTCTTCGACGAGCCGCTCTCGAACCTCGACGCGGATCGACGCGAGCAGCTGCGCATCGAGATCTCCACGTTGACGCGCGAGGCGGGGGTGACCTCGATCTACATCACCCACGATCAGGCCGAGGCCTTCGCGATGGCCGACCAGATCTGCGTGCTCAACCACGGTCGCGTCGTTCAAAGCGGTCCACCCGAGACGGTGTACCGCGACCCGGCCAGTGCCTTCGTCGCGCGCTTCACGGGGCTCGCGGCGGACCTGCCGGTGGACGTGCTGTGCGCGTGCGGACCGCGCGGCTACGACGTCGCACTGCCCTTTGCGAGTGATCACCGCGTGCGCGCCCACGCCCCCGTGCCTCTGGTTCCCGGCGCGCGCGCGCGTCTCTACGTGCGTGCCTCGGGGGTGCGCCTGGCCCGCGGGGGCTACGACGGCATCGCCGGCACCGTGCGCGACGTGGCCTTCATCGGTCGAGGCTACGAGCACGTCGTCCAGGTGGGAGAGCGGGAGATCATAACTAAGGTGTTCTCCGACACTCGACACGATCGTGACAGCGCGGTTCGAGTGTGCTTCGACGCCGAGTCCAGTTTCGTCTTGAATGTAGGTGAGGAGAAGGTCCTGTGATAATCGGAGCTACCGTGACGACGAGTGCGGTCGTGCTCGTCGGCGCAGTCTTTCTCGCGTGCGCGGTGGAGATGGTCGAGGCCCTCACCATCGTGCTCGCGGTGGGCCACACCCGAGGCTGGCGCAGTGCCTTCGAGGGCACGGGGGTCGCCCTCGTAGCGTTGGCCGCCCTCGTCGCGGTGCTCGGCCCGGCGCTCGTGCACGCGCCGCTGTCGGTGCTTCGTCTCGTGGTGGGCGGCGTGCTCCTCATCTTCGGCACGCAGTGGCTGCGTAAGGCGATCCTTCGCGCGAGTGGGCTCAAGGCTCTTCACGACGAGGATGAAATCTATCGCGAGACTGTGGCCGAGCTCGAGGCGGTGGCCACGCGTCCGGACCGCGACCGCATCGCCTTCGCCATGGCATTCAAGGGCGTCTTCCTCGAGGGGCTCGAGGTCGTCATCGCGGTGCTGACCCTCGGCACGTCCGCGCACCGCCTCGGGCTGGCCGCGGCGACGGCCGGGGTCGCGATCGTCGCGGTGGGCATCGTCGGCGTCATCGTCGCCAAGCAACTCTCGAGCGTGCCGGAGAATTTGATGAAGATGGGCGTGGGAGTCATGCTCGTCAGCTTCGGCACGTTCTGGACCGGAGAGGGCCTCAAGGTCTCGTGGCCGGGAAGTGACGCGTTCATCTTGTTCTTTGTGGTCTTCTACGCGCTGGTGTGTGTCGCGTTGATCTCGACAACTCGCGCCTCCTCGTCCGCCTCTCTGTCGGTGGCTCCGTGATGACGTGGCTGGGCCGTGTTGTGAAGGGCTTCGGCCGGTTCTGGTGGGACTTTCTCGTGGGCGACACGCCGGAGATCTTCGTCGCCATCGTTCTCACCATTGGGCTCATCGCGCTGGTGAGCGACGCGGCGGGCTGGCACCGCGCGGGGGTGGTGCTGTTGCCACTCCTCGCGACGACGACACTGGTCGTCTCGGTGAAGCGCGCCCAGCGCGCCAAGCGCTAACTCGTCAGCGCGTAGGCGGTCATCGACAGCGAACCCATCTCGTAGCCGTCGACGATGACCTGCGCGCGCGAGCCGTCTCGCGAGGCGAGACCGGCGAGGTAGGCCAGGGGTAAGAAGTGGTCGGGCGTGGGCGCCGCAAGGCGGAAGTCGGGGTGAGAGAGTGACGCGCCCAGCCCCGCGGGATCGTCCGTCATTACCTCGCGCACGCTGTCGTCGAAGCGCTGGGCCCAGTCCGTGCCCTCGCCCGGGCGCTGCCAGTCGATGAGGCGAAGGTTGTGCACGACGTTGCCGCTGCCCACGATGAGGACGCCCTCGTCGCGCAGGGCCGCCAGGCGCGCGCCGAGGTCGAAGTGCCAGTCAAAGGGCATGTCCGCGTTGAGCGAGAGCTGCAAGACCGGCACGTCCGCGCGCGGGAACATGTGCACGAGGACCGACCACGTACCGTGGTCGATGCCCCAGCCGTCGTGGTCGAGTCCGACCCAGGTGGGCTTGACGACGTCGGCGACGCGCACGGCGATCTCGGGGTCGCCGGGCGCGGGGTAGCGCACGTCAAAGAGCGCCTGGGGAAAGCCGTAGAAGTCGTGGATCGTGCGCGGGGCCACCATCGCCGTCACTGCGGTGACGTTGACGTACCAGTGGGCCGAGACGACGAGCACCGCGCGCGGCGTCGCGGGTAGCGACGCCGAGAAGTCGCTCCAGGCTTGGGTGTAGCGGTTGTGATCCAGGGCGTTCATGGGGGTGCCGTGTCCCACGAAGGCGGCGGGCATGCGGGTCATCTCACCTCATCTTCTCTCGTGCCTCCGAGCGTACCGGGACCGCGTGCCTTCACAGGTAGTGCGGGGGCACCTCGTGGGTGTCACGGCGCGCGCGACGCAACTCCTCCTTGACCCGCTCAAGTTCCGCGCGCAGGCGGGCGATGGCTTCGAGGAGCTCTTCGCGGGTCTGGTCGTGGTCGGACACCTTCGTAGATTGCCACACGCTGAGGAGACGCCCATGTGCCACGAGCGAAATCCCGAGCACCACTCAGTGGGCTGGCTAGCGTGATCGACGTGCGACAACGTTCGCGCGGGGAGGGAATATGTCAGAAAGCACCGTGGAAGCGCGAGACGACGATCGACTGTCAGCGCTCGGATACCGCCAAGAACTCTCACGAGTGTTGTCGCTCTTTGACAACTTCTCGGTGGCCTTTAGCTACCTGAGTCCGATGGTGGGCATCTACTCGCTCTACGTCGTCGGCATCGGTATGGGCGGACCGCGCTACATCTGGACGATGCCCGTCGTCGTGGGACTCATGATGCTCGTCGCCCTGGTCTTTGGCGAGCTCGCGAGCGAGTACCCACTCTCGGGAGCTCTGTACCAGTACGGCAAGTACAACGTCGGCGCGCGGTACGGGTGGTTCGTGGGCTGGATCTACGGCTTCGCGCTGCTGGCGACCGTGGCCTCGGTGGACTCGGGGATCGTGAGCTACGTCACCGACCTGTTCAACATCTGGTTCAAGACCCACCTCGATCCGTCTAACCACGTGACGATCTTCGTCATCACCGGTGCGGTCATCGTGCTGTCGGGCGTTCTTAACTCGGTGGGCGCGAAGATCCTCGGTCGCGTGGCGCGCTTTGGCGTGTACGTCGAGACGATCGGCACCTTCGGCGTGTTCATCGCACTGGCCATTCACGGATTCCACCAAGGATTTGGCTTCATCTTCTCGTCCCAGGGCGTCGAGCACGCGGCGACCAACCCGCTCGGGGTGAACTTCGGCGGGCACTGGCTCACCGGCGCGGCGCTCGTGGCGGTGTTGGCCAACGTGTACATCTTCTTTGGCTTCGAGTCCGCGGGTGACATCTCCGAAGAGACCGTCGACGCGGGGCGTCAAGTCCCCAAGGCGATGCGCAACGCGCTGCTCTACGGCGGCATCGCGTCGTTCGTGCTGGTGCTCGGCCTCTTGCTCGCCACGCCCAAGTCCGGCATCGCCGGCGTGGTCGCCGGCGGCGTTCCGTCAATCCTCGCGGTGCTGCCCGGCTGGCTCCAGGACTTCTTCTTGGTGATGGTGATCATCGCGTTCTTCAGTTGCGGCACCGCGGTCCAGGGCGCGGGAGCCCGCGTGGCCTTCGCCCTCGCGCGCGACGGTGCGGTTCCGGCGAGCAAGGCACTGCGCAAGGTGTCCGTGCGCCACAAGACGCCGGTCAACGCCATCGCCACGGGCGTCATCGTGCCGTTCTTGTTCTTGCTGCTGGTGCTGGTGAACCCCTCGCACAACGTGCACGTGCTGTGGTTCGACTACCCGGCGAAGGTGAACGCCCTCTACGCGCTGGTGTCCTTTGCCACCTCGGGCATCTACCTGTCGTTCTTCCTCACGGTGCTCGGCGCCTTCATCGCGCGCCGGCGCGGCTGGAAGCCCAGTGGCAGCTTCCAGCTGGGCAAGTGGGGAGTGCCGGTGACGATCGGTGGCATGGTGTACCTGTTCGCGATGCTGCTCAACATCGTCTGGCCGAGTTCGCTCTCGAGCGGACGCGCCGCGTACTTCAACTACGGCTGGGTGACCCTGCTCGTCATGCTCATCATCGTGGTGATCGGTGCCCTCTACGAGGGCATCGCGCGGCCCGACCGCGAGGTGTCCGAGCACCGCATCGAGAAGAACTAGCGAGACGAGAAAGCCCCCGGGGCGTGGCCCCGGGGGCTTTCTCGTTCCACGAATCAGGGAAAGAGGCCTCGGACCTGGGTGGCCTCGGCGATGCGCTCCACGCCCACCGCGATCGCGGCCTCGCGCAGCGTGACATTGAGCTCGAGGTGACGCTGCCAGATGTACTTGAAGGCCTCGCTCATCGTCTTCTCCAGACGCTGAGTGAAGAGCTCCTTCTCCCACATGAATCCCTGGAGGTCCTGGGCCCACTCGAAGTAGGAGGCGACGACGCCACCGGCGTTGGCCAGTACGTCGGGCACGACGGGGATGTTGCGGCTGGCGAGCACCGCGGCGCCCTCGCCGGTGGTGGGCCCGTTCGCCGCCTCGATCATGATCGAGGCTGACATGGACTCGGCAACCTCTTCGGTGATGACGCCACCGAGGGCCGCGGGGATGGCAATATCACTGGGAATGGTGAAGAGGTCGTCGGAGTCCACGTGCACGCTGCCCGGGTAGCCGACGACGGTGCCGGCCTCGGCGAAGTGCTTGGAGAGGATGGCATAACTGATCCCCTCGGGGACGTGAATCGCGCCCCTGACGTCGGCGATGCCGACCACCTTCATCCCGCGATCACTCAGCAGTTTTACGAGCGGTGCGCCCACCTTGCCGTAGCCCTGGATGACGACGCGCTGCTCGTTCATGGGTCGTCCCATGCGCTCGAGGATGGCGGCGGTGCAGATGGTCACGCCCAGTGACGTCGCGCCGGCGTGGCCGAGCGTGCCGCCGATCGCGAGGGGCTTGCCCGTGACCACGCCGGGGGTGTTGTGTCCGCGCAGCATGGAGACCGTGTCCATGATCCAGCTCATGACCTGGAAGTCGGTGTTGATGTCCGGGGCGGGAATGTCACGGTCCGGTCCAATCATCGGGGCGATGGAAAACGCGTAGCGGCGCGTCAAGCGCTCCAGCTCGGCGCGCGAGAGGGACTGGGGGTCGACGCGCACGCCGCCCTTGGCTCCGCCGTAGGGGATGTTCACGACCGCGCACTTGATGGACATGTCGGCACTCAGCGCGGCGATCTCGTCGGTGTTGACGCTCGGATGGAAGCGAATGCCGCCCTTGCCCGGTCCGCGCGACGTGTCGTGCTGAATCCGCCAGCCGGTGAACATCTGCACCTCACCAGAGTCCATTCGCACCGGGACCGCGACTTCGAGGATGCGCTCGGGGGTGATGATCCGCTGGATCATTCCCTCGTCGAGCCCGAGCAGTCGCCCGGCCTTGTCGATGAGAGACGACACGTGCAACCAGGGGTTGAACTCGTGGGTCTCGGCCTGATCGGGGTGTGTGACCACGTTGTCACCAGCCTTCTACTTGTTGGGTGAAAGCGCCGTTGCCTTCCCCTCAAGCGTAGGTCCTGGCACCTAGGGCCGGTGGTCACAACACCGTAAGTTAAGGTGACCACGACGGGGAGGAACGGTGAAAATCTCAACGACGTTGAGTTACGCGGGCGGATTCAAAGAGGCCGCGCGCGAGGTGGCCGAGATGGAGAAGGCGGGTCTCGACCTCGTCTGGGTCGCCGAGGCCTACGGCTTCGACAGCCCCTCTCTCATGGGCTACCTCGCGGCGCTGACCGAGACCGTGGAGATCGGATCTGCGATTCTGCCGATCTACACGCGCACGCCGACGTTGATCGCGATGACCGCCGCGGGCATCGACGCACTCTCGGATGGGCGCTTCCACCTGGGACTGGGTGCCTCGGGCCCCCAGGTGATCGAGGGCTTTCACGGCGTGCCCTACACCAATCCCCTCGGGCGCACCCGCGAGATCATCGAGATCTGTCGCGACGTGTGGCGCCGTGAGGCGCCCCTTGTTCACCAGGGCAAGAACTACACGCTGCCGTTGCCGCTCGAACAGGGTACCGGGCTCGGTAAGGCCTTAAAGATCATCGCCCACCCCGTGCGCGCATCCATCCCCGTCTGGGTGGCCTCTCTGGGCGAGAAGAACGTCGCGATGACCGCCGAGGTCGCCGACGGGTGGATTCCGATCCTCTTCATCCCCGAGCGCGCGGGTGACGTGTGGGGCAGCGCCCTCGCGAGCGGGGCGGCCAAGCGCGATGCGTCCCTGGGAGACCTCATGATCACCGCGGGCGGGCTCCTCGCCATTGGCGAGGGCGAGGACATGGTGCGCCTGCGCGAACTCCAGCGCCCGATGGTCGCGCTCTACGTCGGCGGCATGGGAGCCAAGGGCAAGAACTTCTACAACGAGTTGGCGTGTCGCTACGGCTTCGAGGAGGCGGCCGCGACGATCCAGGACCTCTACCTCGCCGGTCACAAGAAGGAGGCCGAGGCCGCCGTGCCCGAGGAGTTCTTGGAGCTGACGACGCTGTGCGGACCGCGCAGTTACGTCGCCGAGCGCGTGGCGGCTTTTCGGGCGGCCGGGGTCACCCACTTGCAGGTCCATCCACTCGCCGGTCCCGGCCAGAGCGCGGCCTCGCTCATCGAGGCCGTCAAGGAGATGGTCTAAACCACCACGTCACGCCCGCCTGCGGCGAGCCACGCGTCGTACATGTCGCGGTAGCTGCCCGGGCGCGAGAGAAGTTGCGCGGGCGTGCCCACGTCGCTCACGCGTCCATGTTCGACCACGACGATGCGATCCGCGCGCTGGGCGGTGGTGAGACGGTGGGCGATGAGTATCGCGCTGCGACCCTCGAGCACGGCGTCTAGGGCCCGCTCGACGACCGTCTCACTGGCGAGATCGAGAGAGGACGTCGCCTCATCGAGGATCAAGACGCGCGGACGCGCGAGAAAGGCCCTAGCGAGCGCCAGCAGTTGGCGCTCGCCCGCGCTCAGCGTCTGGCCGCGTTCGTGCACGGGAGTGTCCACTCCCTCGGGGAGCCGCGCGACGAGGTCGGCCAGGCCCACGACCGCGAGCGCTTCGGCGACGTCGTCGTCGCTCGCATCAGGGCGACCGAAACGCACGTTGGAACGGATCGTGCCGGCGAAGAGGAAGGGCTCTTGGGGTACGACGCCGATCTGACGGCGCAGCGACGAGAGCGTCACGTCGCGCAGGTCCACCCCGTCGATGAGGACCCGGCCAGTGGTGGGGTCGTAGAAGCGGTTCGCCAGCTTGGCGAGCGTGGACTTGCCCGCGCCGGTGGGACCCACGAAGGCGACCGACTCGCCCGGGGCGATCTCGAGGTTCACGCCCGCGAGGACTTGGTGCGCGGGGTCGTAGCCAAAGCCCACGTTCTCGAAGGTGATGCGCCCCTCGATCGGCGCGAGCACGCGGGCCGTGGGCGACTCGGCGACGTCCGGTTCTTCGCTCAGGAGCTCGCGTAGGCGCGTGATGGACGAGCGGCCCTGTTGGAGTGAGTTGTACTGCTGGACGAGCAGCTGAATGGGCTGAAAGAAGCGGTTGAGGTACAAGAAGAAGGCGATCAGCGCACCCACGCTGAGGCGGTGTTCGAGCACCATGCGCCCTCCGATTCCCAACAGCACGCCCTGTCCCACGATGCCGATCATGTTGGTTGACGGTCCGTAGATCGCCGCGACACGCCCGGTGTAGAGATTCGCGTCGCGGTAGGCGCCCACGACGTGGCGATGGTTGACGATGTTGCGTCGCTGGCGGTTGTGGGCCGTGATGACTCTCACGCCGTAGAGCGTCTCGGACAGGTCCGCGAGCACGTTGGCGATGCGGTCCCGACTGGTCAGGTAGCCGCGCTCCGAGGCCTGGTGGAACCAGATGGACAGGGTCACGAGCGCCGGTACGACGAGCAGCACGGTCCAGCTCGCGAGCACCACGTTGGTGGAAAAGAGCACCGCCGTGATCACGATCATGGTGAGTCCCTGGAGCGCGAACTGGGCGACGCCGTCTTGGACGAGCTGCTGGAGGTTCTCCACGTCACTGGTCATGCGGCTCATCAGTACGCCCGCCTTCTCCTCCGTGAAGAAGCTGAGGCTGAGACGTTGGAAGTGGGTGAAGACGCGCACGCGCAGATCGCGCATCACGCGCGATGCGAGCACGCCCGTGACGTCGGTCTGAAGTCGTTGCAAGAGCACGCTCGCGAGCGTGATCGCGAGGTAGATAAGAGAGCACACGACGATGACTTTGAGTGAGTGGTGACCGGGCAGCATGCCGTGGTTGACCGCGAACTCGGTGAGTTTGGGTCCCGCCTGAAGAACGACGCTGGAGATGATCACGAGGAGTGACGCGGCGACCAAGTAACCGCGATGAGCCCCCACGAGACGCCACAGCGAGAGGGGGCGGCGCTCGGCGGCGCTCGCCACCGGCGAGAAGTGCAGGTGCGAGGGCTCGTGGGCCGGCTCGGTGGCCAAAAGCTTCGTGGCCTCGTCCATCAGTTCACTGGGAATGCCGCCAAAGGGAAGGCCAGATGAGGTGGAGGAGTGACTGCCAAAGACGCCCCCGCCGTGGCCAAATCCGCCGCCCCAGGCCATCAGGCCTCCTCGGAGCGGGCGAGGATCTCGCTGTAGAGGGGCGAGGTGGCGAGGAGTTGTTCGTGGGTGCCGCTAGCCACGACGCGCCCGCCCTCGAGCACGAGCACCCGGCTGGCCAGCGCGATCGTCGAGATCCGGTGGGCGATCACGATGGTGGTGCGCTGGGCGAGCAGAGCGCGCAGCGCGGCGAAGATCTCGGCTTCGATGTGGACGTCGATCGCACTGGTCGCGTCGTCGAGCACGAGGATCGGAGGGTTGACGAGCAAGGTGCGCGCGATGGCGATGCGCTGGCGCTGGCCGCCCGAGAGGGTGTAGCCGCGCTCACCCACGACCGTGTCGTACCCCTCGGGCAGCTCCTCGATGAATTCGTGGGCGTAGGCGGCCCTCGCGGCCGCGATGACGTCGTCGCGGCTCGCATCGGGCCGGCCGTAGGCGATGTTCTCGAAGATTGAGATCGAAAAGAGAAAGGGCTCATCGAGTACGACGCCGACCGCTTCTCGCAGTGAGTGCAGCGTCACGTCGGCAATGTTGGTGCCGTCGATGCGGATCTCGCCCGCGCCGACGTCGTAAAAGCGCGTGAGTAGCCTCGCGACGCTCGACTTGCCCGAACCCGTACGTCCGACGATGGCCACGGTCTCACCCGCGTCGACGCGCGCGCTGAAGCCCTCGAGCACGACTGAGCCGTTGGCGTACGTGAAGTCCACGCCCTCAAAGTCAATGGCGCCGCCTCGGATCTCCAGGTCGAACGCGCCGGGGCGTTCATGGACGTCGGGATTCTCGTCGAGGATCTCGAAAATGCGCTCGGCGCTCGCCTTGGCCCGCTGGCCCATCATGACGAGTTGACCCAGCATCATGAAGGGCGCCTGGAGCATCATGAGATAGGCGTTGAAGGCGAGAATTGCGCCGATGCCGAGGTGGCCGCCGATGACCATCTGCCCACCGAAGAATAAGACGAGGGTGAGCCCCAATTGGGGAAGGTTCTGTACCCAAGGGGACCAGACCGCGCGCAAGTGCGCGTCTTTGATGTAGGCCCAGGCCACGCGCTCGGCCGCGTCGGCGAGGCGGTTGATTTCTGCCTCCTCTTGGGCGAAGGACTTGACGACGCGCACTCCGTTGACGTTCTCGTCGACGATGGTGGCGACGTCGGCCAAGCGCGCTTGGGTAATCCACGAAATTGGGAACATGACGCGCCGCATACGCAGTCCCACGACGTAGAGGATCGGCATCACCACGAGGGCGATGAGGGCGAGGGGGGCGCTGATCGAGAGCATGAAGCCGAACGCGACGACTCCGATGAGGGCCTGGACGACGATGAGCGGCGCGAACGTCGAGTACATCTGGACGCTGCGAATGTCGCTGTTGGCCCGGCTGATGAGCTGTCCGGACTGGACGCGGTCGTAGAAACTAAAGGAGAGCCACGACAGGTGCTCGTAGATCAGCGAGCGCAGGTCGGCTTCGACGTTGTAGGCCACGCGGTAGACGTAGTGGCGAGAGACGATTCCCGTCACGCCCGCCAAGACGCCGACGATGGTGATGCGCACCACGTCGCGGGTGAGACCGCCGGTGGCGTGGAGAAGGTCGTGGTTGATTGCTCCATTGAGCATGTTGGGCACGAGGGTCTGGAGGACGAGACTGACGAACGAGAGACCGATACCGATGAAGAAGATGGCTCGATGCGAGCCAATCACCGGCAGAACCCGGCGCCACCACGCGAGTGACGAGTCACGAGAAATGTGCGCGGAGGGTCCCGGATAGCTAGAGCGCACGCCCCCGAGCGGTACGGCGACGTCGCGGTCGTACGGGGGCGCCGCAGTCGTCTCGGAGGAGGCGGGCACGTGGCCATGGTAACGGGGCACTCGCCGCGACCCGTCCGGGTCACGACGTAAGGTGAGCGGGTGCCCGCTCCGCTGATTCTCACCCACCCCCTCGTCGCCGACAAGGTGCGCCAGCTGCGCGACGAGTCCACGTCGAACGCGGACTTTTTGCGCCTGGCGCGCGAGATCTCGCGCTTCGTGGCTTACGAGGCGTTCCGTGACACGCCCACCACGCCCACCACAGTCGACACGCCGGTTCAAAAGGGTGCGCCGGCGCAGCGTATTGACACCGAGTACGTGATCGTTCCCGTTCTGCGCGCCGGGCTCGGGATGAGCCCGGCCGTCCAAGAAGTCCTGCCCCACAACCGGCTCTGCCTCGTGGGACTGCGCCGCAACGAGGAGACCCTTCAGCCCGACGTCTACCTGGACGGTCTGCCCGACTCGCTCGAGGGTGCGCACGTGGTGATCTGTGATCCCATGCTGGCGACGGGAGGATCGCTCATCAAGGTGATCGACATGCTGCGTTCGCGCGGCGCCGGTCAGGTCACCGTCTTGTGCCTGATTGCCTCGCGCCCGGGCGTGGAGGCCCTCACCGCGCGCCACCCCGACGTGCGCATCGTGGCCGCGGCGCTCGACGAGACACTCAACGCGGTGGGTTACATCGTGCCCGGCCTCGGCGACGCGGGGGACCGGCTCTTCGGACCGCCGGTGCGCTAACTACAGGCCGATATCTTCAAACCAGAGGTCGTGATGCTCGGCGATGAACGTCGCGAGCAGGTCGGTGCAGGCCGGATCGTCGAGTACGACGACCTCGACGCCGAGCTCCTCGAGCCACTCGTGGCCACCGTGGAAGTTGGTGGCCTCGCCGATGACGACGGCGCCGATGTTGAACTGGCGTACGAGACCCGAGCAGTACCAGCAGGGAGAGAGCGTCGTGACCATCACGCAGTCGCGGTAGTCACGACGGCGTCCCGCGTGGCGAAACGCGTCGGTCTCGGCGTGGGTGGACGCGTCGTCGTTTTGGACTCGGCGGTTGTGTCCGGCGCCCAGCAACTCACCGTCGCGAGTAAAGAGGGCCGCGCCAATGGGTATGCCCCCTTCAGAGAGGCCAGTTACGGCCTCGTCGTAGGCGACGCTCAGCATTCGCGACGCCCGGGCGCGATCGAGGGGGGCGGGAGTGGTGTCCATTGAAAAAGTATGCTCCAGCACCGTGGGTTCGCGCGCGTACACGGTCAACATAGGGTCCCAGCGGGTGGACTTGCCCGTCGTCCCACTCAGTGAGAGCCTCTCTCTGGCCCTTCTCATCACGGTGGACATGGGCGTGGAGTTCATATCGCGTGCCGGCGAGGAACTGGCGGCCCTACTGGCGCCTCACGACATCGACGTCATTGCCACGGTGGCCACGATGGGCATTCCGGTCGCCCTCGAGGTGACCCGGCATCTAGGCCTCGATCAGTACGTGGTGTTGCACAAGACGCCCAAGATTCATCTCGCCGACGCCGTCAAGGAGTCGGTGCGCTCGATCACGACCGACGCCGACCAGCGCCTCTTGTTCGACCGTGCGCGAGTGCACGACGTCGCGGGTCGACGCGTCGCGATCGTCGATGACGTCATCTCGACCGGCGCGTCCACGGGTGCGGCCCTGCGCTTGCTTCGCCGCGTCGACGCGCAGGTCGTGGCCATTGGCACGTTGGTCACCGAAGCGTCACTGTGGCAACAATCCCTGGGCTCGGACGCGTCCCTCGTGCACGCACTGGGCTCGATTCCGATTTTTCACCCTAACGATCAGGGAGAACTTGTCGAGGACTGGGTCGGCTAGACCCACTCGTACGCGTCGCACACTCTTATGACCCTCTGACGCCAACCACAGGTGCCTCCCAGAGTCGTCACCCAAGATGGTGAGGATCAACGAAGGAGAAATCTCATGCGTCAGCGAATTATGAAACGGCTGGGCCTCACGACGGCGGCGCTGCTGAGCGTCGGTGTGGTCACCTTCACCCTCGTCGCACCGGCGCTGTCGGTCACCGGAAACTAGTCAGGAGTTCGTCATGTTCCGCACCACTCACTCACGAATGTTCGCTCGCGTCGGTCTATCCGCCGTGGCGTTGTTTAGCGCCGGGGCGCTCACCCTCGCGACCGCCGGCGCCGGCGTCGCCGGCGCCGCGCCAAGCTCCCGCGAGCGCCACGCTCATCACTCCCACCGCGCGCACGACGCCCACGGCACCTCGGGCGTCGTCACCGCCGTGTCGCCGACACTTCTCACGATCACCGATGACGGCCAGAGTGCGAGCTTCACGCTGACTGCATCCACTGCCTTTGTGGTCAACGGTGTCACCATCCCGCCGAGCGCCGTGGTCTTGGGCTCGAAGGTGAGAGTCACGACGTCCAGCTCGAGCGCCACCACGCCGCCCACGGCGAGCGTCGTGGAACTCGAGAAGGCGCCCAACGCCGCTCTCACACAGTCCGTCGACGGTGTCGTCAGCTCCATCTCACCGACCCAGATCGTGATTACCCACGACGGCCAGACGTTGACCTTCGCCGTCGTGGCGACGACGAACGTCGTCACGAAGGCGGGCGCGGCCACGATCGGCGCCGTTATCGTCGGCGCCCACGTGCGCATCGTGTCCTTGGCGACCAGCCCGTCCACGGCGGGGGCGGTCTTCGTCTTTACGAGCGAGTCGTCCCACGCCCATGGTGTCAATGGTGTCGTCAGCTCCATCTCGCCGACCCAGATCGTCATTACCCATGACTCCCAGACGTTGACCTTTGCTCTCGACGCGTCCACCACCTACGCGATGATCAATGGCGCGTCCGCGACGCTCGCCAACGTCACCACCGGGTCACGTGTGCGCATCGTGGCCTCGGCGACGAGCGCGAGCACCGCGGGTGAGATCTTCGTCTTCGCGAACGCGTCGGCACCGCGACCCGTCGACGGTGTCGTCAGCTCCGTCTCGCCGACCCAGATCGTCATTACCCACGACTCCCAGACGTTGACCTTCGCTCTCGACGCGTCCACCACCTACGCGATGAAGGGTGGCGCGGCGACGATCGCCAACGTCGCGGCGGGCGCTGAGGTGCGGATCATTCCCTCACCGACGAGCCCGACGACCGCCGCACTGGTGATCATCTCCGCGGGCGAGTCCTCGCACGCTACGAGCGTGAGGGGGATTGTCACCGCGGTGTCGGCCAGTTCGATTTCCGTCGCGAGTCACAGCGGACTCGTCACGTTCGTCGTCAACGCCACCACGGTGTTCATGAAGGATCATGTGATCATCGTGCCCGGCGACGTCACCGTGGGCGCTCGGGTGTGCGTGGTGTCCAGTGCCGCGACGAGCGTTCCGCTCACGGCTGGATTGATCAAGCTGCTCTCTCACTAGGTGCTCGCCGCGAGGCGAGATCACCAAGCACGAAGCCCCCGGGAAGGAACCCGGGGGCTTCGTGCTTGGTCCCGTCGTCAGTGCGAGGACTCGAGTGAGGCTTGACGCGTCACCTGTTGAGCGACGTAGCCGGTGGCCTTGTCCAAGAGGAAGTACACCAGTCCGGCGACGATGACACCCGTGGGCACCGAGAAGTCCGCGCCGCCATACCACCCGGCGCTGCAGACGCCCTTGACGGGCGTGGCCGCGCACAGCGACCCGAAGTGGTTAGAGATCGGCGTCATCCAGTGGAAGGGGAAGTTCGAGGGCGGTGGCGCCTTGGAAAAGGAGACCGTCGCAGTTACGACGCCGACCACGAAGGCCACGATGGCGTTCCAGTTGACGCCACCGGCACCACCAAAGTACAGGCCCGCACGGTCGGTGCGCTGGAGCTCTTGGGCGTGGTAGCGGTACTTGCGCAGGATCCAGTCAGTGATGTAGATACCAAACCAGGGAGCGATCCACAAGATGATGACGCCGACGAACTCCTGCATGTAGAGGAAAAATGAGTCCTGGAACATGGCCCAGATCGTCAAGAGGCAGGCAATGACGCTGTCCATCACGACCGCCTGGTAGCGCTTGAGACGAATGCCCATGGCCTGTACCGACACGCCCGAGGAGTAGAGGTCGAGAGAGTTGATGCCAAATAGCTGGACGATTGAGAAGATCAAGAACGCCACCACGACCCAGGTTGGGATGAAGTGCTGTTGGTACAAAAGAGAGAACGGGTTCTGGGGCACGACGCCGCCTTTGGCGAGGAATGTGAAGGTGAGCGCACCAAGCACCATGAGGACGATCTCGGGCACCGCGGTGCCGAGGAAGATCCATCCCACGATGGCGCCCTTCTTCGCGTCGCGAGGGATGTAGCGGGTGTAGTCGTTACCGCACTCAGTCCAGCCCAGACCTGAGAGCGCGAATACGAAGGCGAGACCCGCGGTGTAGAGCTCCCAGTTCGCGTAGGGCGAGCCCTTGAAGCTCGCGGACCCGTGCTTGAGGTCAAAGAACGCGAGCAGGATGAAGATGGCGCCGAAGGGAATAATCAGCGCGCGCAAGACCTTCACCATCGTGGCGTGACCCAAGAAGGGAAGGACGGCTTGGATCGCGGCCGCGACGATGATAAAGACCACTTTGAGTGGGCTCGAGACGTGCACACCGGCCATCTGGGTCAAGACGATCGCCGCACCCACAATGAGAATGAGGCCCTCGGTCTCAAAGCCCAGTTGCGTGATCCAATTGAAGAAACTCACCAGTCGTGATCCGCGAAGGCCGAAGGCCGCGCGACTGATCGTAAAGGCGGTCGTGCCGGCCTCGGGTCCCTGCAGGGAGGCGAGCCCGAGTAAGAAGAACGACAAGTTACCGATGATGATCAAACTCAACGCCGTCTTGAAGCTGAAGCCAAAGGCCATGAGGAGCGCTCCGTAGACGAAGTACTCGACGTTGATCGACGTACCGGCCCACATGGCTCCGATGTTGCGCGGGGTGGCCCAGCGCTCGGAGTCCGGGATGAAGTCGATGCCGTGCTGTTCAATGTGGAACGGCTGATCTTGGGTGGACCCGTCGTGCGAGTCCATGGTTGTTGCCACTGGTGTGGTCCTCCCTAATAGATGGTGGTCATCTGGTACGACCCCGTGAGGGGCTGGTCGTACGCGGATAGTTTGCCCGATTTGCCCGCGGCGACCGGGGATAAGGCGCCTGAAACGTTTCCGATTTGTGAAAATCGATGATTCAACGACCCCTGCACAATCTCACAGGCCCCTCCCAAGGTGACTGGCGAACATGGTGCCATCGATCGCCAAGAGAAAGGCAGTGCAGTATGTATCGCAGCAAGAAGAATCGGGCATTCAAGCGAGTCGGAGCTTCCGCGGCAGTCACGATTGTCGCGGCCGCCGCCGGCATCGGGGTCGCGGCCGCCTCCATTCACTCGGGCTCGCCCGCGCCACGAACCCTGGAGAACATCTCCTACGCCACCTCCTCCCGGCACGCTCACGACCAGACGACGAGTACGACGTCGACCACCGTGGCGTCCGGGGTCATTCAGGGCGTCGTCACCGGCGTTACCTCGACGTCGATCACCATTTCGGGGTCGTCGGGTTCGGCCACGTACGCCCTCACGTCCACGACGACGGTGACCAACGGGACGACGGCGGGCGTACTCAGCGACCTCGCGGTCGGCGAGAGCGTCTCTCTTAGCGTCTTGTCCGCGAGTCCGAGCGTGGTCGCGAGCATCACCATCAACTCGTCGCCGAGCACCACGACGGCGCCATCCTCGAGTGAGGGCACAATCTCCGCGGTGTCGGCGACGTCTCTCACCGTGGCGACGTCGAGTGGCGCGTCGGTGACCTACGCCATTGACGCGTCGACGACGGTGCGAGCGGGTGACGCCACCGCGAGCGCCAGTCTGCTCGCGGTGGGCGAGCAGGTGAGCGTCGAGTCCTCGCCGACGAGCCCCACGACGGCTGGTTCGATTGAGTTGAGCCTGTCGCACGTCACCGGCCAGGTCACCGGCGTGACGGGCAACACGATCACCATCACCACGACCAGTGGCGCCACGATGAGCGTGACCACCACCGCGGACACGAGTTTCATTCAAAGCGGAGCGACCGTGGGCCTCGCGAGTGTGAGCGTCGGCTCCTACATCGGCGCCCTCGGCGTGCAGGCGGGCGCCAACACCTTCACGGCGATCGCCGTGGGCGTGGGACCGGCGACGACGGGCGACGACGACCAGGGTGACGACGACTCCCAGGGCGTCGGCCTCGCGGCGGGTCACGACCACGGACGTGGCCACGGCGATGGCGGGAATTCTCAAGCGGGCGGCTCGTCGAGCTCATTTGGTGCGAGTGCGGGCCAGGGGCTGGGCGCGAGCGCTGGCGCCTCGTTTGGTTCGGACAACTAATTTCTCACGCCCCCGACGTGGGGACCCCGCAAAGACTTCGGGGTCCCCACGGCGGTCGCGGCCAGACTGAGACAATTCTCTGAAAGTGTGCCGTTGCGCGTTTGGTAGTTCTTGATAAGTTGCGCCAAGAGGACCGGGGGGGCTGGTCTCTTCGAAAGTGGGGGATGTATGTCGGCAACTCTTGATCGCCGCAAGTTCTTGACGCACACGGCAGCGACGGTTGGTGGTGTGGCCATGGCGGGCACCGTCGTGGACTCACTCGTCGCCGGGGTAGCGAGCGCGGCGACGGGGATCAGCTCGGTGACGCCCAAGATGGGCGGGACTCTCAAGGTCGGTCTCATCTCGGACGTGCCGAACTACCACAACTTCAACGGGGCCCAGGGCAAGATGGACGCGTCCGGGTTCTGCCTCGCCAACGCCCTCTACGACGCGCTCTTCGTCGCGGCCGCCAATGGCAAGACCTGGGTGCCGATGCTGGCTCTCTCGGCCACGCCCAACGCAAACTACACCGTGTGGACGGTGAAATTGCGCCAGGGCGTGACCTTCTCTAACGGAGACGCCTTCAACGCCGCCATCGTCGTGGCGAATTTCAACGCCGCCGCCGCCGACCCCACTGTCGGCACCGCGATTCGTCCGATCATCGCCAAGGTGAGCGCCGCGGATACGTACACGGTCGTCTTTACACTGGTGATCCCGTTCTCCACGTTCCCCATCAGCGCACTCTCCGAGCAGCAGACGGCCTACATGGCTCACCCGAGTTCGTTGGTCAAGGGCTACACCGGCAACCCTCTCGGCACGGGACCCTTCGAGGTCACCTCTTGGCAGGTCGGGTACCAGTCGAACTTCAAGAAAAACAAGGACTACTGGCGCGCCGACGCGCACAACCGCCAGCTGCCCTACCTCGACGCGATCAGTTTTCACACGATCCCCGACGACCCCACGCGTAACCAGGCGCTCCAGTCGGGCCAGGTGGACATGATTCTCACCCAAGACGGGGCGAGCATCGCGGCCCTGAAGTCGATGAGGGGCATCTCTTATCGCACTGACGTCAACGACCCAACCGACCCTTCGGTGAACTGCCTCATCGTCAACACGACGGGCACGATGAATCAGTACTTCGCCTGGGCGGGCCAGTTTGCGGCCGCCGGCATTCCTGGTGCCCTGTCGTATCTCATGCAGGGTCAAGCCGTGCCCCAGCAGGTGCAGATGGCGGACTGGATGGGCACGGCGGGGGCCGTGGACCCCTCGACACTGTCGTGGAACGTGAAGCTCAAGCCGGTGCTCAACGACGTCTCGATTCGACGGGCGTGCGCGATGGCGATCAATCGCACCGCGTACGAGAAGGTCATCGCGGGCGGCGTGGGCTCTGTGGCCGACGGGATCTACCGAAAGTCCTCGCCGTACTACCGCAACCCGAAGTACCCGGCCTTTAATCCCAAGGCGGCCAAGGCGCTCGTGGATGCGTACAAGAAGAAGAGCGGTGTCTCCAAGGTCGGTTTCGTCATCGACATCGTGTCCGGCAGCTCATCGGAACAGAAGCTCTTCGCCTTCATTCAGCAACAACTTGGCGCCATTGGCATCTCGGTGACACCGCGTCCCTCGACCCAGTCTCAGCTCATTCAGAACGTGATTCTGGGCGAGTACGACTGCTCGTCGTGGAACCAGTTCGGTGGCGTCGATCCCTCGCTCAACTACGTGTGGTTCAACTCTCAGCCGGCGACGACGCCACTGACTCAAGGCGGAATGGGACTCTCGGCGCTGCCCGCGGGCACGTTCATCGCCGGTGCGGTGAACTTCGCGCACCAGGCCGACCCCGTGGTCGAGGGCGCGATGCTTCGGGCGCTGGCGGCCAAGCCCAACAGCGCGACGCAGAAGGCCGCGTGGGCCACCGTGAACTCGCAGTTCGCCAAGGACATCCCGTACCTGTACCTCAACACGCTGATCACCGCGTGGGCGGCTCGAACGAACGTCCAGAACTGGGCCTACGCGACAGCGGGTGACGGAACCACGCGCTGCCTGAACCCCGACGGCGGATCCACCCGGTGGGACCAGATCTGGAAGAAGTAGTCAGCGAGAAATGTGACCGCGCACGTGGCGCCACCACCACAGGGTGGTGCTCGCGAGCACGGCCGAGACGATCGCCACCAGAGTGAAGGGGAGCGCCGGATCCTTGGTGAACAAGACGCCCGACGCACTCGCGGCCAGGGCCAGTGACGCGGTGTTGGCCGTGGAGGAGAGTCCCTGACGACGGCTCAACTCGTGATCGTCGGCACCCTGGGTCAGGAGAGAGGACACCGAGGGCATCGACAGCGACGTCGCCACGGCCTCGAGCGATCCTAAGCCGACGAGAGCGACGTTGCTGTGGATGTGGGGGTAGAGCGCGAGGAAGAACGCTCCGTTGAAGAGGCCCACCAGGGCGATCGCGCGACGGTTCGCGTGGTCCGCGAGCCAGCCGCCGACGCGACTGAGTGCCACCCAGGGAAGTGCGAACATCGTCCAGCTGAGTCGGATCTGCAGCGTCGAGGCGTGGTGGGCGTGCATGAGAAGCGTCCAACACGCCTCGTAGACCCCCACGGTCAGGCCACCCGCGCTCGCGGCGACGAGGGCGCCCACGAGCTGACGATTCCAGCGAAGTCGCGCGAGGGGCCCGCCCGACACGGGTGACTCGCCCAGGTCGAGGTGGGTCGAGCGCGCCGCGGCCCCGAGGCTGACGAGCCCGGTCACGAAGAACGCCCAGCCCAGGGCATTGACGTTGACCGCGACGCCGATCAGCGGCCCCACCGCCACTCCGAAGAGCTGGGCCGCGAAGATGCGCGAGATGGCGCGTCCCCGACGGGCTTCGGGAAAGAGCGATGAGACGGTCGAGAGGGCTGCCACCTCGAAGGCGCTGGCCGAGGCTCCCTGGAATGCTCGCGAGAGAGCGAACCAACCCGCGTGCAGGGGTAGGAGGTAGGTCATGGACGCGAGGCCGTAGACGACCAGGCTGGCGATGAGGATGCGCCGGCGACCAAAGCGGTCGGCGACGTGGCCGATCAGGTACTGCGTGGCCACGCCGGCGATGAAGAAGGACGCCTGGATGACGCCGATCACGCTCGGCGTGCCGCCGCGGTGCTCGAGGAACAGTGGCAGGAGCGGCAGCCCCAGGGTGGCCCCAGTCCACTGCATTGCCACCACGAGCGTGAGGCGGCGCAGGGTCTGCTCCGGGGATGAAGGCATTGAAGACACGTTAGCGGTGGGTGCCTTCTACAAGGTGTGGCACTCGAAGAGAACCAGTACGCCCAGCGCGGCGTAGACCACGGGCACGAGGGTGGGCGCGTGGCGCGTCCCCCACGCCACGACGCGCGGGCGAGACGCGAGGTACTGGCTCGAGACGACGAAGATGACCTCGAGCGCGGCGAAGGTCGCCACCATAACGAGGGCGCCCGCCACGCCTCTGGCTCGCAGGAGGGGAATCCACACGGCGAGATTGTCGCCGCCGAGGGCGAGTGTGGCGAGAAATGTCGTCGTCGCGCCGCGCCGTGGCGCGTCGGGCGCCGGCGCGTGGCGGTGGCGCCAGGCGTACCAGGCGAGTCCCCAGGGCGCGATGGCGAGCAGGCCGATGAGTCGAAGGGGCACCGCGTTGAAAGCCGCGCCGACGCCCCAGGCGATCACGACCAGTGTGGCGACGCCGGTTGCCTGGGCCCAGGCGACGCGACGGTAGCGATCACGCGCGGTGACGACGAGCTGGGCGGCAAACGCGAAGTAGTTGTCGAACATCGTGCCGACGTAGGCGAGTGAGGCCACGACGAGGTCCGAGACCAGGGAACGCACGCGACGACCTTACTGGTGGGTGGGGAAGTCCCGGAGTGAGCCAGGGCTAAGGTACCCGGGGAGGAAACGATGATTCGATCAATTCAGCCCCCCACGTCCGCCCAACTCGAGGCCGCTCGCCAAGTCATCAGCGATCACCTCGCTCCCACGCCCACCGTGGCTATCGACGTGCGGGGCCGAGCGGTCTACGCGAAGCTTGAGAGCCTTCAAGTCACCGGTTCGTTCAAGATTCGAGGCGCTCTCGCCGCGATCGCCGCGGCGCATCGCGCCGATCCGAGCGGTGCGGTCATCACGTCATCGGCGGGTAATCACGGCCTGGGCATCGCCCACGCGTCACAGTTGCTCGGCGTGCGCGCGACGGTGGTGGTTCCCGCCAACGCGTCCGCGGCCAAGGTGCGAAAGCTCGGCCGTTACGACATCGAACTGATCCAGCACGGCGTGAGCTACGACGAGGCCCAGGCGCACGCCCTGGCCCTCGCTGAGGTTCGCTCGTTGCACTACATCTCGCCCTTTAATGATCCCGACGTGGTCGCGGGTCAGGCCACCGTCTTTGAGGAGATGACTCGCCAGGCGCCCGACCTCGAGCACCTCGTCGTTCCCGTCGGCGGTGGCGGTCTCATTTCAGGGATCCTCATTTCGCGCGACCAGCAGGGTCGAGGCGACGTGGTGGTGTCGGGAGTGCAGCCCGAGGAGAGCGCCGCGATGTACCACGTGCTGCGCGGCGTGGCGATGGCCGACGTCGTCCACCACCCCACGATTGCCGACGGTCTCGCCGGTGGCGGCGACGAAGGTTCGATCACCAACGAGATCATCGCCACGCACGGCGTGGAGTTGGTTCTGGTGCCCGAGGTCGAGATTCGCGGCGCGGTTCGTGAAGCGGCCGAAACCAACGGACTCATCTTGGAGGGGTCGGCCACCACCCCCTACGCCGCCATCGCCACGGGCCTCGTCGCGGTCGGTGAGGCGCGCGTGGGCTTCATCGCGAGCGGGCGCAACATCGCACACGAGCTCCTTAGCGAACTTTTAGTCGCGCCGCGCCGCGGCGTCTCTTAGCGCCGAGCGCTCAGACCGGTAGGGTGGGCCCATGGCCGTGTCGTCTCGTGCAGCATCGATCCTCCTCGCCGTCGTCGCGTCGGCGCTGACCGTCACGGGCGTCGTGATCGCCGCCACGGACACGAATCCGGGCGGCGCGGGTCGCGACCCGCTGGCCCTCAACGGCTACCCGCCACGCTCGGCGCAGATCGCCCTGTCGGTCTCGACGGGTCAGGAGTATCACGTCACCGCCGAGGTCAACGTCAACTTCGCGACCAACGCCGTCGCCGCCCAGGTGCACGTGCCCCTCGCGTTCTCCAACGTGGGGGTGAACCTGTTGTTGGTCAAGAAGCACCTCTACGTGGGCCTGGCCAACCTGTCGACGATCGCGGGCTCGAGTTGGGTGTCGGTCGGCGCGCCCGAACCCTCGCTCTACGGTCTCGCGCTCGAGATGACCAAGCCGGACATCGGACTGATCAGTGGCTTCACGAGTAAGACCGTGACGAAGTCGGGCTACTTCACGACGTACCGTTTCGAACGCGACAACACCTCTCTCTCAATGCCGTCGAACTTCCCGCTCGCGCTACCGCACCGAGCGAACGTGACCTTCTCCATCACGACCGGGAGTCAGGGCGAGCTCGTGGCGACCGGCTTCAGCGTGGACACCGCCCACTCGCACGCCTCGATCGTCGCGGCGATCACGTCCTACAATCAGCCCGCCGCGATCAGCGCGCCGCCGGCGGATCACGTGAAGGCCCTCGATCCCTCGCTCTACAGCCGCCTCTTCGGCTCGTCGTCCGTGGGCGCGATGCTCCAGCCCGGTGCGATCGCGTCGCTGGGTCAGGTTCAGCTCCACTAGACGTGGCTGATCCTCGACCCGAGCCGCGCTGGCCGGCGTCGGCCGCGCTCGTCGCTTGCGCCGCGCTGTACGTAATCCTGCCGAGCCGTTTGGTCGTGGGACCTCGCTGGCTCCTACCGATTCTCATCGTTCTGCCGCTCGTGCCGCTCTCGGCGCGTCGCCACCGTCACCCCGACGAGTCTCCGTGGGTGCGCCGTCTGACTCTCGTGCTCATCGGTCTGATCACGGTGGCCAACGTCGTCTCGATGGCCATGCTCGTCCACGAGTTGCTCAACACGACGGTCTCGCAGGGTCGTAGTCTCATCTACTCCGCGGTGGCGGTGTGGCTGACCAACGTCATCATCTATGGGTTGTGGTTCTGGGAAATCGATCGAGGTGGTCCCCACGTGCGCGCCGGCGGCGAGATGGGCTGGCCCGACCTGCAATTTCCCCAGATGGAGAATCCGACGCTCGCGCCGCCGACGTGGCGACCGAGCTTCGTGGACTACCTGTACACGTCCTTTGCCAATGGTTCGAGCTTTGCCCCGGCCGACGCGATGCCCCTGACCAGCCGAGCCAAGGCGTTGTTCGCCACGGAGTCGGTCGTCTCACTGGTCACCATCGCCGTGGTGGCGGCGCGGGCGGTCAACATCCTCAAGTGATCAGTGCAAGAGGCGTTCCACGAGAGCGCTGGAGCGGCTGACGCGTCCCTCGGTGCTCTCTCGGTGATCGGCCAGCGTTGCGAGGGCTAGTCCCGCGTTTATCCCGAGCCAGCGCAGCGGTTCGACCTCCCAGCGCCGATTCACGTGGTTCACGAAGGGTAGGCGAGTGTGGGCGGTGTCGGCGTCGGGGTCGACGATGAGATCCGCGAGCGCTGTCGCGCACACGTGGCTCAACACGACGCCGTCGCCCGTGTAGCCGCCGGCGGCGGCGAGTCCACTGCGATGGTCAACCTCGACGTAGGGCGAGTGGTCCCGGGGCATCGCCAGCGGCCCGCCCCAGCGGTGCGTGACTTCTCCGCTGAGCTCGGGGAAGAGCTCGCGCAACGTCGCGCCCAACAGGTCAAAGACCCGCGGGTTCTCGTCGAATCGCGGTTCCACCGTCGAACCGAAGTGGTACGGCGCGCCGCGACCGCCGAAAGCGAGGCGGTCGTCGTCGGTGCGCTGGCCGTAGATGACGACGTGGCGTGCGTCGGCGAAGGTCTCGTAGCGAGCGAGACCGATGTGGTCCCAGAACTCGCGGGGCTGGGGCGACGTGGCCACCATCAACGAGTAGAGGGGAACGACGCGTCGGCGAAGGCGGGGCAGGGCCGACGTGTAGCCTTCCGTCGCGCGCACGACGTAGCGCGCGTGAAGAGACCCGCGCGCCGTCACCACCGACGCGCCATCGTGACGCGTCGCCGGGGTGATTCGCGTCACCGGTGAGTTCTCGTAGATGCTCGCGCCGAGTCGCTCGACCACGTCGCTGAGCCCGCGCACGAGCCGAGCGGGATTGACGCGTGCGCAGTGGGGCGAGAACGTTCCCCCACGGGCACCGGCGAGGGTGAGTCGTTCGGCGAAGGCGTCCTCATCGAGCCAAGCCAGATCGTCCTCGCTGACGCCCAACTCGCGCGACTCGTCTACCTCGGCCTTGAGGCGTGCGACCTGCGCGTGGGTGCGCGCGGCGTAGAGCGTGCCACCGTGGACGAACTGCGCGTCGATGCCGTCAGCTGAGGCCGCGGCACCGAGGTCGCTGACGGCGCGCTGGAGGACGTGGCGTAGGTGGTCGTAGGCCTCGCGCCCGTGAGCGGCGACGACGCTGGACGCCCCCTGGGGGTAGAGGGCCGACGCCCAGCCCCCGTTGCGCCCCGACGCGCCGAAGCCGCACACGTGGGCCTCGAGGACGGCGACGTGAAGTGACGGATCGCGGCGCAGCAACTCGCGCGCGGTCCACAGTCCGGTGAAGCCGCCACCCACGATGGCGACGTCGACGTCACGGTGCCCCTCGAGGGCGGGCCGTGACGCGACGTCACCGAGCGTCGACCACCACAGCGATCGTGGCGGTTGCACGTTAGGCGAGTTTCGCGGCCCCGGTGAACACCTGGCGCAGCGTGTCCACCATGAAGTCAATGTCCTCGCGCGTCGAGATCAGCGGCGGCGCCAGCTGCACGACGGGGTCGCCGCGGTCGTCGGAACGACAGATGAGTCCGCGCCGGAACATCTCGGGCGACACGTAGCCGCGCAGCAGGCGCTCGGCGTCCTCGCCAAGCCAGGTCTCTTTGGTCCCTTGGTCCTTGACTAACTCGATGCCCCAGAAGTAGCCGGTGCCGCGCACGTCGCCCACGATGGAGATATTGCGCAGGCTGTTGAGGCCGTCGCGGAAGTAGTCCTGGTTGGCGCGCACGTTCTCCAACACGCCTTCGGTCTCGATGATGTCGATCGTCTTGAGGGCGATCGCGCACGACACGGGGTGGCCCGCCCAGGTGAAGCCGTGCATGAACGCGTCTTCGCCCATGAAGGGCTCGTAGAGGCGGTCTGAGACGATCATGGCACCTAGCGGCGCGTATCCCGCCGTGATGCCCTTGGCGACCGTAATGATGTCGGGAACGTAGTCGTACTTCGCCGAACCGAACCACTCGCCCAGACGTCCAAATCCACAGATCACCTCGTCCGAGACGAGGACGACGCCGTAGCGGTCGCAAATCTCGCGCACCTTCTGCCAGTACCCCGGGGGCGGTACGAAGCAGCCGCCCGCATTTTGGACTGGCTCGAGGAAGACCGCGGCCACGGTCTCGGGGCCCTCGCGCACGATGGCCTCTTCAATGAGTGTGGCCGACCACAGGCCGAACGCCTCGTAGTCGTCGGCGTGTTCTGACGCGTGGTAGAAGTTCGTCGCCGGCACCTTTACCGCGCCGGGAACGAGAGGCTCGAAGGGCGCGCGATAACCCTCGAGTGACGTGATGGTCAGGGCGCCCATCGTCGTGCCGTGGTAGGCCACGTCGCGACTGATGACCTTGTAGCGGTCAGTGTCGCCACGCAGGCGGTGGTACTGACGCGCCAACTTCCAGGCGCTCTCGACCGCTTCGCCGCCACCAGTGGTGAAGAAGACTCGATTGAGGTCGCCGGGGGTCAAGCTGGCGATCTTCTCGGCCAACTCGATGGCGCGCGGGTGCGCGTAGGTCCACAGTGGAAAGAAACCCAGCTCGCCGATCTGTGCGGCGGCCGCCGCACCGATGTCGGTGCGACCGTGGCCCAGGGAGTTGGTGAAGAGTCCCGACAGGCCGTCAAAGTAGCGCTTGCCGTTCGCGTCGTAGACGTGGGTCCCCTCGCCGCGCACCATGATCGGTACTTCATTGGTCTCGGAGTACGAGCCCATGCGTGACATCTGCAGCCAGAGGTTGCGACGTGCCCTCTCCGAGAAATTATGGCTCTCGTGTTCGGGATTCGTGACGGTGATGCCGTCCGTAATCATTTCGTGGATGGTCATTTGGTCCCCCATGCATATGTCTGCTTTGAAAGTTTCAAATACAGAAAGGTTTCAACTTCGGTCACGCCCGGGATCGAGCGGATCGAATCATTCAGAAGGTGAACGAGCGCGTTGTCGTCGACGGCGATCAACTCGGCAATGAGGTCGAAACTTCCCGCGGTCATGACCACGTAGTTCGCTTCCTCGATTGCGGCGATTTTGTCGGCGACGAGACGAACGTCACCGTGGCAGCGAATGCCAACCAGCGCCTCTCGACCGAATCCCAATTGAAGTGGATCGGTGATGGCGACGATCTGCATGACGCCCGCGTCCTTGAGGCGTTGCACGCGTCGACGCACCGCGGCTTCGGAGAGTCCCACGTCTTCGGCGATGGCGCCGTAGGGCCGACGACCATCGCGTTGGAGGTGACTGATGATCTGACGATCGATCGAGTCCAGTGTGCCTGGCGCCGTCGCGACGTCAAGAGTGCGATCTGCGTGCTTGCTCTGGCGTGGTGTCGAAGGTCCTGGCATCGGTTGCTCCCCGCTCGGTGGCCAGAGGCCCCGTGGCTGCGGATACGAACAGTATAGGGCCTCTGCACGACGGAATGCGTCACAATTTTGCCCTAGAGGTACTCAATCCTTACCCCGGGGTTTGCGCCGGGACACGCGGACCTGCAAGAGTGGCTGGTGTCACGCCGGGAGAGCCGGCGGCGGAGGAGGGAACATGCGTCGTCTTGCAAACTTCATTGGGGGAGAGTTCGTCGCGCCGAAGTCGGGCAAGTACAGCGAACTCATCAACCCGGGAACGGGCGAGCCCTTCGCGGAGATGCCGCTCTCGGACGCAGCTGACATCGACGCCGCGGTCCAGGTGGCCAACAAGGCCTTCACCTCGTGGCGGCGCACGACTCCCTCGGAGCGTTCACGCGCCCTGCTAAAGATCGCCGACATCATCGAAGCCCGTCAAGAAGAGTTGGTCGCGGTCGAAGCCGAGAACTGCGGCAAGATCATCGGCGTCACGCTCTCCGAAGAAATGCCGCCGATGCTCGACCAGATTCGCTTCTTCGCCGGTGCCGCCCGACTTCTCGAGGGTCGCGGCGCGACCGAGTACATGGCGGGCATGACGTCCTACGTTCGCCGCGAGCCCGTGGGCGTGTGTGGTGCCGTGACGCCCTGGAACTACCCGATGATGATGGCGGTGTGGAAGTGGGCGCCAGCCATCGCCGCGGGCAACACGATGGTCTTGAAGCCTGGCGACTCAACGCCGGCGTCGACACTGTTGATGGCCCAGTGGATGGCCGAAGTGCTGCCCGAGGGAGTGTTCAACGTGGTATGTGGCGACCGCGACACGGGACGCGCCCTCGTCGAGCACCCGGTGCCCGCGATGGTCTCGGTCACCGGATCGGTGCGCGCGGGCATGGAAGTCGCCGCGACGGCGTCCCAGACCCTCAAGCGCGTCCACCTGGAATTGGGCGGCAAGGCTCCGGTCATCGTCTTCGATGACGTGGACATCGCCGCCGCCGCCGAGGGCATCGCGATCGCGGGCTTCTTCAACGCGGGCCAAGACTGCACCGCGGCGACGCGTGTGCTCGTGGGACCCAAGGTCTACGGCGACTTCGTCGACGCCCTCGCCGAGCAAGCGAAGCACACCGTCATCGGCCTGCCCGACAACGAGGACGCGCTCTTTGGTCCGGTGAACAACGCCAACCAGTTCCAACGCGTCACCGGCTTCTTGGGTCGCGCGCCCCAGCACGCCGCCATCGCCGCCGGCGGCGCTCGAGTCGGCGACACGGGTTACTTCGTCGCTCCCACCGTGGTGGCTGACTTGCACCAGGACGACGAGATGATCCAGAACGAGATTTTCGGCCCCGTCATCACGGTGCAAAAGTTCGCCGACGATGCTCAGGCCCTCGAGTACGCCAACGGCGTGAACTACGGCCTAGCCTCGTCAGTGTGGACGGCCGACCACGGCCGCGCCATGCGCTTCACGCGCGACCTCGACTTCGGCTGCGTGTGGGTGAACACCCACATTCCGATGGTCGCCGAGATGCCTCACGGCGGATTCAAGAACTCGGGGTACGGCAAAGACCTCTCGGTCTACGGCTTCGAGGACTACACGCGCATCAAGCACGTCATGCACAACATCGAGGCCTAGGCACGTCCTAGCAACAGAAAGGGTGATCAACGATGATCATCGGAGTACCCAAGGAAATCAAGACGGACGAGAATCGCGTCGCGTTGACACCGGCCGGCGTGCGCGAGCTCGTGGGCGCGGGCCATCGCGTTCTCGTGGAGCGTGGCGCGGGAGTGGGTTCGGCAATCTCTGACGAGGACTACGTCGCCACGGGTGCGAGCATCATCGACTCGGCCGACGACGTCTGGGCCGAAGCGGAACTACTCCTCAAAGTCAAGGAGCCCGTAGCCCCCGAGTACGAGCGCTTGAAGGCCCACCCCGACCAGATTCTCTTCACGTACCTGCACCTTGCGGCGTCTCGCGAGTGCACCGACGCCCTGATGGCCGCGTCGAACGTGTCGATCGCCTACGAGACGGTTCGCCTGGCGAACAACTCGCTGCCCCTGCTCGCCCCGATGAGCGAGGTGGCTGGTCGCATGGCGCCGTTGGTGGGCTCGTACCACTTGATGCGACCCGGTGGCGGTCGCGGCGCGCTGATCAGTGGCGTGCCTGGCGTGGCGCCCACGAACGTCGTCGTCATTGGCGCGGGCGTGTCGGGACTCTCGGCCGCGACTCTGGCCGTGGGTCTGCACGCGAACGTGAAGATCATCGACCGCAACCTCGAGCGCCTACGCGCACTGGACTCGCACTTCGACGGACGCGTGCAGACGATTGCGTCCTCGACACACGCGATTGAAGAAGCCTGTCTTGAAGCGGACCTCGTGATCGGCGCGGTACTGGTCGTGGGTGCGAAGGCGCCCAAGCTCGTGAGTAATGACCTCGTGGCCTCGATGAAGCCGGGCTCGGTGCTCGTCGATATCGCGGTGGACCAGGGTGGCTGCTTCGAGGCCACGCGTCCCACCACCCACTCCGACCCGGTCTTCGAGGTCAACGGTTCACTGTTCTACTGCGTCGCGAACATGCCGGGAGCCGTGCCGAACACGTCGACTTACGCACTCGCGAACGCGACGCTGCCCTACACCCTCGAGCTGGCTCGCGGAGGTTGGCGCGATGCGGTGGCCACCGACGCGGCCCTCGCCGAGGGCGTGAACGTGGTTCGTGGCGAGATTACCTACGGTCCCGTCGCCGAGGCGCACGGACTCGCCTTCCGGCCCCTCGACTCCTTCCTCTAGGACCAAAGTAGACAACTGTTTCATTGCCGGTCATCTTGACCCCGTTGGGCAATACTGAGGGAGGGGGGTTGGGATGGCTACAGCGTCAGAGGGTTCACTGTCGAGCGCGGACGCGGATCCGCGACGGTGGTTCGCCCTCGTGGTCATCGCCATCGCCCAGTTGATGGTGGTGCTCGACTCGTCCATTGTCAACATCGCGCTTCCCCACGCCGCCCTGCCGGCGTCGCTCGGGGGACTCAACATCGCGCCCAAGAACTACCAGTGGGCCGTGACGGCCTACACGCTGACTTTTGGCGGCTTCTTGCTCTTGGGCGGGCGCATCGGTGACTACATGGGACGCAAGAAGGCCTTCATGATCGGACTCGCCGGCTTCGCCGGCGCGTCACTGCTCGGGGGGCTCTCACCGAACCAGCAGATGCTCTTCTCGATGCGCGCCCTCCAGGGAGTCTTCGGCGCTCTACTGGCTCCGGCGGCGCTGTCGTTGATCTCGGTCACCTTCACTGATTCGCGCGAGCGAGCGCGGGCCTTTGGCGTCTACGGGGCGCTCTCGGGAGTCGGCGCTGCGATCGGACTGATCGCCGGTGGCCTCTTGACTCAGTACTTCTCGTGGCGCTGGTGCCTCTTCGTCAACACTCCCATGGCCATCGGCGCGATGTTGCTGGCCGCGCCAAACGTGCGCGAGTCCAAGGTGCACGGCCATCCCCACTACGACGTACCCGGGGCGCTGACCGCGACGCTGGGCATGGTGAGCGTCGTCTACGGCGTCTCGCAGGCCTCGACCAACGGCTGGGGATCGTCGGCCGCTCTGCCTTACATGATTCTCGGCGCCGTGCTCATCGCGGCCTTCTTCGTCATCGAAAGTCGACGGCGCGAGCCGTTGTTGCCGCTTCGCCTCATCGCCGATCGCGTGCGGGCGGGATCCTTCCTCGCCCAGATCCTCGTGGCTCTGGGCCTCTTTGGCATGTTCTTGTTCATGACCTTCTACTTCCAAAACGTCCACCAGTACTCGGCGGTGAAGACGGGTCTGCTCTTCCTTCCCTTCTCGGCGGGCATCATCGTCTCAGCCGGGGCGACCAGCCACTTCCTGCCGCGCGTGGGACCGCGCCCCCTGGCGACGTTCGGCACGCTGATGGCGGCCGTGGGACTGTGGCTCTTGTCCTACATCACGCCCACGAGCAGCTACCTGGGCCACGTCATTCCGGCGATGATCGTCACCAGCCTCGGGTTGGGCTTCACCTTCGTCTCCGTGGCGTCGACCTCGCTCTTTGGCGTCGACGCCCGTGACACGGGGGCGGCGTCGGCCGTCCTTTCCACCTCTCAGCAGTTGGGCGGCTCCTTTGGCACCGCGATCCAGAACACGATCTTCGTCTCGGGCGCCTCGGCCTACGGGGTGTTCCTCGCGCGCACGCGACCCACGCTCGACGCGCGCGCCGCGCACGCCCTGTCCGAGGTGCACGGTTTCGACGAGGCCTTCCGCTTCGGCGCGCTGACGATGGCCGTCGCGGCCATCGTGTTCTACGTCTTGGTCAACATCGATCGTCACCACCTAGGTCAGCACGACGCGGTCGCGATCGCCTAGGGCTCCAGGTAGGGGCAGTGACGGCACCCCTGATCGCAACACTGACCACGCGACAGGTGCGCGAGGACGCTGAGCACGGAGAGCCCGGTCGCCGGATCGCGGTAGAGGAGTTCACCCGCGTTCACCGCGGTCTCGTGCGCCGCGATGATCTGCGCGTACTGAGGGTGATCCGCTGCCAGTCTCGACGGGTGAGGAGCGGGAACGTCCATTCAGGAGTCGACGGTGAGAACGATCTTGCCGAACTTTCCCGCTTGAGCGAACGCCGAGTAGGCGTCGTCGGCACGGGCGAGGTCGAAGCGGCGCGCGAGGGGCATCGTCACGGCGCCGTCTCGCCAACGATCGTCGAGCCACTCGCGCGCGGCTTGGACCACGCGGGCCTTCTCCTCGAGCGAGCGCGCGCGCATCGTTGATCCGCTCAACACGAGGCGCCGTACCATGATCGACTGCAGGTTGATCGTCGCGCGCGCTCCGGCGCCGACGCCGATGACCACGACGCGAGCGCCCGGGGCGAGAACGTCTACGACGCGTTCGAGGTGGGGCGCACCCACCAACTCGAGGACGACGTCCACGCTCGCGAGCGAGCGCACGTTCTCGAGCGTGTGCGTCTCGTCAGCGCCCAGAGCGCGCAACGCCTCGTGGTGTAGCTCGTCACGCGTGACGGCGATGACTTTGGCGCCCAGTGAGTGAGCGATCTGCAGCGCGGCCAGTCCCACGCCTCCGGCCGCGCCCGAGATCACGACGCGCTCGCCGGGGCGAAGACCGGCCTGAGTCACCAGCGCGTCGTGGGCGGTGAGAACGGCCTCGGCGATGCCGCCGGCCTCGCTCCACTCGACCGTGTCGGGGACCTCGATGAGGTGGGCGGCGGGCACGACACACCGCGTCGCCTGGGCGCCGCCCCCGACGATCGCGCACACTCGTCGCCCCAACCACCGGGTGTCGACGCCCTCGCCCAGGGTCACGACCACGCCCGCCATCTCTAGTCCCGGCACGTCGACGGGCCAGCCCGGTGGCGGGGGATAGACCCCCCGGCGCTGGAGCAGGTCGGCGGCGTTGATCCCCGCCGCGGCGACGGCGACAACGACCTCGCCGGCCCCCGCGGCGGGAGTGGGGCGTTCAGTGAGCGTCAGGGCGCCATCGTTCAGGACCAGGGCCTTCACGAACTCAGCCTAGGGCGAGACGCGCGTCACGCCGATAGGGTCTAGCTATGACTCTCTACGACATCGCCATCAACACTCTCGCCGGAAGTCCCAGTTCCCTGGCCGACCACCGCGGGCGCAGCGTCCTGGTCGTCAACGTCGCCTCCAAGTGCGGCCTCACGCCCCAGTACGAGGGACTCGAGGCCCTCCACGAGCGCTACGCGGATCGTGGCTTCTCGGTCGTGGGCTTTCCCTGCAACCAGTTCGCGGGCCAAGAGCCGGGCAGCGCCGACGAGATCGCGACGTTCTGCTCGACGACCTACGGCGTGACCTTCCCCCTCTTTGAGAAGATCGACGTGAACGGGGAGAACCGCCACCCGCTCTATCAGCAACTCGTCGAGGTCGAAGACGCCGACGGGTACCGCGGCGACGTGCGCTGGAACTTCGAGAAGTTCCTCGTCGCGCCCGACGGCTCCATCGAGCGCTTCGCGCCAACGGTCACGCCGGAGGACCCCGTGCTCGTGGCCGCCATCGAGGCCGCGCTCAGCTGAGCGTGGCGCGTAGTCGCGCGTAGGTGCGCCGAAAGCCGAGGGCACTCCAGAACGCGTTGGCCGGAGCGTTGTCGGGTCGCCAGGTCACCTGGGCGTGCGTGAATCCCTCCTCGCGGGCCTCGGCGAGGACGTGACGAACCAGCGTGCGCGCGACGCCGCGCCGCCGCGCCGAGGCCACGACGGCCACCGCGCTCACGTGCAGGGTGCCCGGAGGAGTCGCGCGCGTGGGCTCGAGGGCGAAGGTTATGCATTGAGCGAGTGCCCGACCGTCTTCTTCGACGACGTGGTGGCTCACGTCGGGGTCCTCGAGCAACTCACGTAGAGCGCGACGGCGCGCGCTCGCGGGTGCGACCGGCTGGTGGTGGGCGACGTCGATCAGCTCGTCGAAGGTGAGCGCCGCCTCGAGGTCGTGCGCGCCGCCACGACGGATCGCGGGTGTCGGTGTGATCGCCTCGGCGTCGAGATCGTCGAGTCGTCGAAGTCCCCGCACGTCGTGGACGCGATAGCCCGCCTCGATCCACGCGCCGGTGATCGAGGCGTCGTCACTCACCCACACGTGGTGACTCGCGACGCCACTCGCGCGCCACATATCGAACGCGCGCCGACGCAGGGCGTCTATCACCGAGGCCTCGCCCGACCAGCCGTCAGGTCCCGTCCACGCCTCGGGGCCCGCGGCTCCCGGTAGGACAAAGCCGTAGAGGTGGCCCACGAGGTGTTCGTCGTCAATGGCCACGAGCGTGGCGTCCCCACTCGCGCGCAGCGACGCGGCGAGCGTCTCGACATCGACGTGGGGCCAGATGAGCGGTTCGCGCGCTGCGTCGGCTTCCAGCGCGCCAACGACGCGGCGAACCACGGCGTCAGTGTCCTCGTCGCGGAGGGTTCGTACCAGCACGTCAGTCACGCTAACGAGTTGTGAGAGAGTGGTTCGGTGACCGTTCGCGCCACCGTCTTTGACATGGACGGACTGCTGATCGACTCCGAGATCCTCTGGCACCGCGCGGAAGTGGAGATCTTCGGGGACCTCGGCGTGCCCATCACCAGCGAGCAGGATCGTTCGACCAAGGGTATGTACGTCGACGAAGTCGTTGCCTACTGGCACGCGCGCTTTCCCTGGACGGGGCGCAGCCCCGACGAGGTAAGTGCGATGCTGCTGGCGCGCGTGGGCGACCTGATCGAATCCGAGGGCCGTCTCCTGCCCGGGGCGATTCGGGCGATCGACTTGGCGCGCGCGCGAGGACCCGTGGCACTGGCGAGTTCGACGCCCCGGCTGCTCATCGAGCGCAGCCTGCGCCACTTTGAGCTCCTTCACCTCTTTTCGAGCGTGCACTCGGCCGACGTCGAGCCCTACGGCAAGCCTCACCCCGGCGTGTTTCTCGCGGCCGCCACGGCACTGGGCCTGAGCGGGCCGGCGTGCCTCGTTTTCGAGGACTCCGCGGCCGGCGTCCTCGCCGCCAAGGCCGGGCGGATGACCGTCGTCGCGGTGCCGGTGGCCGAGGATCGCCATCAGGCGGCGTTCTCGCTGGCTGACCTCGTGCTCGAGTCGCTCGAGGATGTCGAGGAAGACTGGCTCGACCAGCAGTTCTCAGAGGGCTAGGTGAAAGCGGTGGGCTCCGGGGTAGGAGTGCGCCCCCTCGGGCAGCGCCGTCACGGGTTCCCAGCCGATTCGCGGATAGAACGCGATCGCCTCGGGCTGACGAAATCCCGTCTCGAGGTAGAGATCGAGGAATCCGAGCTCGCGCGCACCGTCGACGACGGCGTCCATGAGGCGCGCGCCGACGCCCGCGCGGCGTAGATCCGGGCGCACCCAGAGGCGCTTGACTTCGCCCACGTGGCGCTCGGGTGCGAGGATCGTGCGCACGCCGACACCCCCGGCGACGTGACCGTCGTCGCGTGCGACGACGAACAGACCGTGCGGGGGAGTCATCTCCTCGAGTTCGAGGTGTTCGGCGTCCGCACCCGGCCCGTAGCGGCGCGCGAGTTCGTCGAGTGCCGCGTAGATCACGCTGAGGGCACCGGGGGACGTGACGGGTTCGACCTGTATCGCCAGCACCCGCACAGCGTAGGGGCCTCGCGGGTCCGGTGGGCGCGTTCAGTACGATTGGATAACCCAAAGGAGGGCCCGTGTTTCGCCCCGTCAGCGCCGAACTAGATTTCGTGGCCATCGAGGAGGCCCAGCTACGCCGCTGGGACGAGCACGACATCTTCGCGCGCTCGCTCGAGAGTCGCCGTGGCGCGCAGCCCTGGGTCTTCTACGAGGGGCCGCCCACGGCTAACGGCATGCCGGGACTTCACCACGTCTGGGCGAGGGTCTACAAGGACCTCTTTTGTCGATTCCAAACGATGCGGGGACGCTTTGTCGATCGCCGAGCCGGGTGGGACACCCACGGGCTTCCGGTCGAAGTCCAGGTGGAGAAGCAACTCGGTATCTCGGGCAAGCAGGCCATCGTCGACGAGGTGGGCGTGGCGCAGTTCACGCGACTGTGCCGAGAGTCGGTGCTGACATTCGTGGGCGAGTTCGAGCGCCTCACGCGACGCATTGGTTACTGGACCGACATGGCCAACGCGTACTACACCTTCACCCCCTCGTACGTCGAGTCCGTGTGGTGGCAGCTCCAGCAGCTCTTTAATCGGGGACTGCTCTACGAGGACCTCAAGGTCGTGCCGTACTGCCCACGCTGTGGCACCGCACTCTCGAGTCACGAGCTCGGCCAGCCGGGCGTCTACACCGATGAAACGGACGAGAGCGCCTTCGTCAAGCTCGCGATTACCGACGCGCTGAATCACTCCGCCCTCGGGGACGCGACGCACCTCGCAGTGTGGACCACGACTCCCTGGACGTTGCTCAGCAACGTGGCGGTTGCGGTGAACCCGCAGATCACTTACGCCGTCGTCGACGGCGTCGTGGTGGCCGCCGAACTCGTCGACTCGATCTTCGGCGAGGGCGCCCGCGTCACGACGACGATGCGTGGCGCCGATCTGCTCGGCGTGCACTACCAGCGCCCCTTTGACGACGTGGCCCTGCCCGACGGCGTCGACTCGTGCTACGTCGTGGGTGCTGACTACGTCACGACGGAAGATGGCACGGGACTGGTCCATCAGTCGCCGGCCTTTGGCGAGGTGGACCGTGTCATCGCGCGTGCCAATGGCTTGCCCACGCTCAATCCCGTGGGGCCAGACGGCACGTTCACGAGCGCGGTGCCCTGGCTCGAGGGTCGAGACGTCCGCGAGGCGAACCACGACATCAACGACGAACTCGAACGCCGTGGCCTGCTCATGCGCCGTATGGAATACGTGCACTCGCTGCCGCACTGCTGGCGCTGCTCGACCGTGTTGATTTACTGGGGCAAGCCGAGCTGGTACGTCGCGACGAGCCAGTTCAAGGATCAGCTCATGGCCGAGAACGCGACGATCGACTGGCACCCGAATCACATTCGCGACGGGCGATTCGGCGAGTGGCTCGCCAACAACGTCGACTGGGCGCTCTCGCGCGATCGATTCTGGGGGACGCCGCTGCCCATCTGGCGTTGCGGCGAGAACCACGTGACCTGCGTGGGCTCGCTCGCGGAGCTCTCGGCGCTCGCCGGGCGTGACCTTTCGAGCGTCGACCCACATCGTCCCACGATCGACGAGATCGTGGTGGCCTGTCCGACGTGCCAGGGCGAGGCGCGTCGGGTCGAACCCGTAATCGACGCGTGGTTCGACTCGGGCGCGATGCCCGCCGCCCAGGTGGGATACCCCCACGTGGCTGGCTCGCAAGAGGCGATGCAGTTCCCGGCCCAGTTCATCGCCGAGGCGATCGATCAGACGCGCGGCTGGTTCTACTCACTGCTCGCCGTGAACACCCTCGTCTTTGGCACGACTCCCTATCAGCACGTCCTGTGCCTGGGTCACATCGTTGACGAGAACGGCCGAAAGATGTCCAAGTCGGTCGGTAACGTGATCGACCCTTGGGATGTACTGGACACGCGTGGTGCGGATCCCCTGCGGTGGTGGATGTTCTCTCAGGGTTCACCCTGGACGTCGACGCGCGCGAGTTTGAGTGCGATCGATCACTCGTTGCGCGAGACGCTGGCGACCCTGTGGAACACGTTCAGCTTCTTTTCCACCTACGCCTCGCTCAATGGCTTTGATCCCGCCGACGCGCGGATCCCCGCACCGGCGCAGCGTCCCGACATTGATCGATGGATCCTCTCGCGTCTCGAGGCCGTCACCGGGGTGGTGACCGAGTCGCTCGAAGGTTACGAAGCGCTCGCGGCGACGGGCCCCCTCGCCGAATTCATCGACGATCTCTCCAACTGGTACGTGCGACGTAGCCGACGCCGATTCTGGCGAACCGACCCGGACGCGCCGGCCGGTGACTCACTGGCCGCTCAGGCGACGCTGCTCGAAGTTCTGAGACGCGTGACGCTGCTGCTCGCGCCCTTTTGCCCCTTCACCGCCGAGCGGCTCTACCACGATCTCTTTGACGTGGCCGAGGACGACTCCGTGCACCTGGCCGATTGGCCCGAGGTTCTGGACGCTCGGCGAGACGCGTCACTAGAGGAGTCCATGGCCGTCGCGCGTCACCTGACCTCGCTCGCTCTCGCCGCGCGCGCCGAGGCGGGCATCAAGGTGCGCCAGCCGCTCGCGCGCGCGCTCGTCTTCTTGCCGGGCGGTTCGGCCCGCCCGCCCGCCGGTGTCGTGGAGGAGGAACTCAACGTCGACGCCATCGAGTACACCTCCGAGCTCGCCGAGGTTCTCACCTTCGAACTCGTGCCGAACTTCCGTCTGCTGGGCCCCCGGCTGGGAGAAGCGGTGAAGGAGCTGCGCCCCGCGCTCGCGGACCTCGACGCCGCGGCCAGCGCGGCGGCTCTCGAAGCCGGAGGGACCCTCACTGTTCACCTGTCGACGGGGGAGTTCCTCCTCAGCGCCGACGAGGTCGAACTGCGAGTCAAGAGCCAGGGTGGCTTTGCGGTCTCGCGCGACGGCGCGGAGGTGGTTGCGCTCGATCTGACGTTGACGGACGATCTGCGACGTCGCGGCGTACTACGTGACGTCGTGCGTCAAGTGCAGGATCTCCGCAAGGCGTCGGGATTCGACGTGGCGGATCGGATCGTCCTTCACCTCGAAGGGCTCGACGACCTCGCGGACAACTTTGGCGTGCTCGCGCGCGAGGTCCTCGCGACGCGCGTCGTCGCCTCGGCCGGGGTCGGTGAGGGCACGCCGCTCGAACTCGACGACGGACGTGTCGCGCGCGCGTGGGTCACGCGCTAGCGGATCTAGACGTTGAGCTTTTCCAGAAGACCCGAGAGCGTTGCTCGCTCGCTCGCATTGAGTCGACCCGCGAGGTGCCTCTCGAGGTAGGTGAGATGCACCGCGAGCGCCTCGTCGAGACGCGCGCCGCCGATCTCGGTCAGCGCGACGTAGATCGCGCGACGGTCGCCCGCGCACGCCTGGCGCGCGACGAGACCGTTTTCTTCGAGGCGATCGATGAGCCGGGTCGTGCCACCGGTGGAGTGCACGATGGCGTCCGCCACCTGGTTCATCTTGAGGCGCTGGTCGGGTGCCTGGCGAAGGTTCAAGAGAACTTCGAACCAGGCCAGGGGAAGATCGCAGGTCGACTCGAGCTCGAGGCTGAGGGTTCGCTCGAGGCGCGCGTTGGTCTCAAGGAGCAACGCGAAGAGCTGAACCTTCTCGTCCCCTGAGGGGCATACTCGCGCGTCCAGGCTCACGAGGGGAATCGTATCATTTATCTTCATTTCATATTACTTCTTGACAAGTAGTTGTAGTAGCAAGTATATTGGGAGTTGCACATCCGTGTCAACCCCCAAATAGGAGATCACCATGAGTTCCACTTCCCAGACCACGCTTCGCCCCGGGGTCTACAACGTCGACCCCGTTCACTCGAACGTCGACTTCATCGTGCGCCACTTGGTCGCGGCGAAGGTTCGCGGTCACTTCGAGGAGTTCTCAGGCGTCGTGACCATCGGCGAGTCCATTGAGAGTTCGTCCGTTGAAGCCACGGTGCAGGCGGCGAGCATCACCACGAACAATGAAATGCGCGATGGTCACCTCAAGAGCGCCGACTTCCTCGACCTCGAGAACCACCCGACGCTCACCTTGAAGTCGACAAAGATCACGCCCAAGGGCGGCAATGACTACGCGATGGAGGCGGACCTGACGATCCGTGGCGTAACGAAGTCGGTAACCTTCGACCTCGAGTTCTTGGGCGCGGGCCCCGGTGTCGCCGATGGATCGATCGCCGCTGGCTTCGAGGCTCGCACCGAGATTGACCGACGCGACTTCAAGGTCGCCTTCGAAGGCGTCATGGAGAACGGCACCGTCGTCGTCGGCAACAAGGTCATCATCGAGTTGACCGTTGAGTTGGGCTCGACCAACTAGTCGATGAACCGCGAGGCGGGCGTGATGCGTCGCGCCCGCCTCGCTTCGACTCGCGCCAGGATTCGCGTGCGCGTCAACGACGTGGTGTCGTCGATGCGCAGCAGGGTCATTGACCTGCACGAGGTGAGTGTTGAACCGGCGGGTCTATTCGATCGACGTTGGCATCGGCGAGCAGCCGTTCGAAATTCTTTGTGCGCTCGATACGATGACCCCATGGCGAGACGTGCGCGATCCCAACTCAAGATCGTGGGCGTTGTGGTGACCATGGCCTCCGTTTGGTGGTTCGCGCTGCGTCCGCGGCGCCGGCGCCGCAAGTGAGCCGACCCCGCGCCTTCGCGTCCGCCTCGCTGGCGCCACTCCAGCACCGAGACTTCGCACTTACCATCGTTGCGAGCTTCGTCTCCTCGGTAGGCGGCTTCATGCAGGGCGTGGCCCTCGGGGTGTACCTCACCATCACCACGCACAACGCGCTCTGGCTGGGCCTCATCACGCTGGCCCTCTGGCTGCCGAGCCTGGTGGCGTCGCCCTTTGGCGGCATCGTGGCTGATCGGTGGGATCGGCGGCGCTTCATCCAGGTAAATAACCTGATCATGGCGGCGAGTGCGAGCGCCCTCGCCGCCGCCGAAGTCACCCACCACCTCTCGCCCAAGCTCGCGTGCGCTCTGGCCGTCGTCGAGGGCTTCGCGAGCGCGGCGACGTGGCCCGCCTACCAGTCACTGCTGCCTGACCTGGTCGCGCGCGAAGAGGTCCTCGCCGCGGTCTCACTTTCCTCGGCGCAGTTCAACCTGGGTCGGGTCGTGGGGCCCCTGCTCGCCGGTATCGCACTGAGCGTGGGCTCGCCGGCGTTGTGTTTCCTCGCGAACGCGGGCACCTTCCTCTTCGTGGCGACGGTCTTTTTCTTCGTGCGCGTCCCCGCGCGAGACGCGCCTCTCGAGCGGGTGGCCTGGGGCGAGGAGCTGCGCACGGGAGCGCGCCAGGCCTGGTTGATCAAAGGATGTCGCTACCCGATCCTCACGGTGATTCTGGTGGCCTTTACGATCGGGCCCTTCATCTCGCTCGTGCCCGCCATGGCCATTGACGTGCTGCACGCCGGCACTCTGGGCACCCCCTGGTTGGTGACCGCTCAGGGCATCGGTGCGGTGATCGCCGCGTTGACGTTGCCGAACTTGGCTCGACGCACGTCGCGGTCCTTCGTCTTGCGCCTGTCGTTGAGTACGGTCGTCGTGGCCATGGCGGCCTACGGATTCTCTCCATCACTCCTGATCGCCGGGTTGTCTCTCATGTTCCTCGGCGCCGGCTACATCGGCGTCATGACCGGTCTCAACACCAACGTGCAGCTCCACGCGCCGACGCGCGAACGCTCGCGCATCCTCTCGTTGTACACGATGTCGCTGTCACTCGCCTACCCACTCGGCACCTTCGTGCAGTCAGCGATCGCGCGCGGAGTGGGGCTGCGCGAAGTGACCGTCGGCGCGGCCGTCGTTGGTGCGAGCGGCCTCGCGCTGGCGGCGTGGCGCGCGCCGGGCTTCTGGGGAGTCTTCGTCGCCCCCGGGAGTCCCGCGCAATTACTGGCAGACTAGACGCATGTCGTTTATTGCCATCAACCCGGCCACCGAGATCGTCCTCGGTGAGTATCCTCTGCACTCCGCCTCCGAAATCGAGGGAAAACTCGCCGGCGCGGCCGACGCGTACCGCCTCTGGCGCGCGACGCCCCTGGAGGCGCGCGCTCGGCTCATGGTCAGTGCCGCCGAGCTGCTCGAAGGCGAACTTCCGGTGGTGGCCGAACTCCTCACGAGCGAGATGGGCAAGTCTTTTAACGCCGCGCGCGGCGAGGTCGCCAAGTGCGCCATGACCATGCGCTACTTCGCCGAGCACGCCGCGACGTTTCTCGCTACCGAGCCGATCGAGACGAGCGCCAGCCGCTCCGGAGTGCGCTTTGACCCGATTGGACCGATCCTGGCGATCATGCCGTGGAACTTCCCCCTGTGGCAGGTCATTCGCTTCGCGGCGCCCACGCTGATGGCGGGCAACGTCGTGCTGGTCAAGCACGCCCCCAACGTGCCGGGTGCGGCGGCCTTCATCGAGGATCTCTTCATTCGCGCGGGCTTCCCCGCGGGGGTGGTCACCAACCTGTACGCCGATGTCGACACGGTGGCGAAAGTCATTGGCGACCCGCGCGTCGCCGGTGTGACGATTACCGGATCCGAGCGCGCCGGTCGAGCGGTCGCCGAGATCGCCGGACGGCACCTGAAGAAGTGCGTCCTCGAGCTCGGTGGCTCGGACCCCTTCATCGTGGGCGCCCACGCCGACATGGACCTCACGGTGCCGATGGCGGTGACCGCGCGCGTGCAGAACAACGGCCAGGCCTGCATCGCCTCGAAGCGTTTCATCGTGCTTCGCGAGCGTGCTGACGAGTTCATCTCGCGCTTCTCTGCGGCGATGGCCGACGTGCCGATGGGCGACCCGATGGATCCCGAAACCGTGATGGGTCCGCTGGTCTCCGCCCCCCAGCGCGACCTGCTCGCCGCCCAAGTCGCCGACTCGCTCGCCGCGGGCGCCACGGCCGCCGTCGGGGGCGCCGCGCCCTCTGGAAAGGGCTACTACTACCCGGCCACCGTCCTCGTCGACGTGCCCGCCCACGCGCGCGCGGCAACCGAAGAGCTCTTCGGGCCCGTGGCCGTCGTGCACGTGGTGGACGACCTCGCGGCCGCCATTGCCCTGGCCAACGACACGCCGTGGGGGCTCGGCGGCTCGATCTGGTCGGCCGACCCGGCCGAGATCGATGCGGCCATCGAGGGGCTTGACGTCGGCGTCGTCTTCGCCAACTCGATCGTGGTCTCAATGCCCGAACTTCCCTTTGGCGGTACGAAGAACTCCGGCTACGGCCGCGAGCTGTCGGCCTACGGCGTGCGCGAGTTCACCAACGTGAAATCCTTCTACGTCGCATGACCTCTCGGTACTACTTCGACCACGCGTCGTCCGCTCCGCGCCGTGACGAAGTAGCCGACGCCATGGCGCCCTGGCAGCACGGGGTCGTGGGCAATCCCTCGGGCGCGCACGAACCGGCGCGCCGCGCGCGCCGGGCCATCGAGGAGGCTCGTGACGAGGTGGCCGCCTTTGTTGGTGCCGAGCCGGGCGGCGTCATCTTCACCGCCGGGGGCACGGAGTCGTGCGAGCTCGCCATCGTGGGCGCGGCGTCCTTTCACCGCCGTCACCACGAGAGCACCTCGATCGTTGTCTCACGGATCGAGCACCACGCCATTCTCGACGCCGCGCAGATGGTGGCGCGTGACCACGAGAGCGTCAGTGTGCGCTACGTCGACGTCGACGCCGAGGGAGTGGTGGACCTCGACAGCCTGCGCGAGGCGGTGCGCGAGGACACCGCCATCGTGAGCGTGATGACGGCCAACAATGAGACCGGGGTCATTCAGCCCCTCGGGGCCGTCTCCTCGGTGGCCCTGGCCGCCAAGGCTGGCCCGGTCACGCTGCACACCGACGCCGTGGCGGCCGCGCCGTGGCTCCACCTGCCGATCGTGACCGCGAGCGTGGACATGGTCTCGCTGTGCGCCCACAAGCTCGGGGGCCCCGTGAACTCCGGCGCGCTCGTGCTTCGCGGCGACGTGGGACTGGACCCCGTGCAACCCGGAGGCGGGCAGGAGCGAGGACTACGCGGGGGTACCGTGGACGTCGCCGCCGCGGTGGGGCTCGCGGCGGCGCTGCGCGCCACGCACCGTGAGCTCACCGAGGTCAATGACCGCACGCTCGCGCTCCAGGCCAAGCTCACCGCGGCGCTGTCGTACCTGCCGGGGGCGCTGGTGACCTCGAGGGGAGCCGCTCGTGTCGCCGGAACCGTCCACGTGACCTTCGAGGGGATCGCGAGCGACGAACTCCTCTTCTTGCTCGACGACGCTGGCGTCGCCGCGTCGGCGGCCGCGTCGTGCTCGAGTGGCGCGGGCGAGGCCTCACACGTCTTGCTCGCGATGGGCGTGGACTCGGAGCGCGCAAGGGGATCTCTGCGGCTGTCGATGGGCGCCGAGACCACCGCGGCCGACGTCGACGCGGTCATCGCGGCGATCTCCGTGGCCGTACACCACCTGCGCGCGAGCTGAGCGAGGCAACTGGCTGGCAGACTGGCACGGTGAAGGTTCTCGTAGCCATGAGTGGCGGGGTCGACTCGTCGGTCGCCGCGGGCCTGCTCGTCGAGGCCGGCCACGACGTCGTGGGAGCGACGCTCAAGCTCTGGGGCGGGGCGTCTGATTCGGGTTGCTGCTCGGTGTCCGACGTCGACGACGCGCGTCGGGTCGCGCAAATCCTCGGCGTCGACCACCACGTGTTCAACTACACCGAGGAGTTCGAACGCCACGTGGTCACGCCCTTCGTGACGGGACACGCGAGTGGCCTCACCCCGAATCCCTGCATTGAGTGCAATCGACACATCAAGTTCGACCTCCTCTTCGAACGAGCGCGCCGCCTGGGCTTCGACGCGGTGGCCACGGGACATCACGCTCGGGTGATCGAGCGATCGGCGCGGCGATACGTCGCGCGCGGCGTCGACACTCACAAGGATCAGAGCTACGTGCTGGGCTACCTCACGCGACCCGCTCTCGACATGCTCGTCCTGCCCATAGGAGACTTCACCAAAGACGAGGTGCGTGTGCACGCGCAGCGCCTGGGGCTGCGAACCTGGAACAAGCCCGACTCCCAGGACGTCTGCTTCATCGAGGCCTCTCGCGGACGAGGGGCCTTCTTGCGTGAGCGCATTGCCGTGACGCCGGCACTCATCGTTGATCGCGAGACGGGCGAGCGCCTCGGAGCCGTCGACGTCGCCGAACTCGTGACGGTGGGCCAGCGGCGCGGCGTCGCCCCGGGCCGAGATGGAGAACGTCGCTACGTGACGCGTGTTGACCTAGGCGCACGACGCGTGGAGGTGGGCCGGCTCGCCGAGGTGTTGGTGAACGAGCTGCGTCTCGTCGGCGCGTCGCTCACCTTCGCCCACGAGTCACTCCACGATGGTGATGTTCTCGACGCCCAGTGGAGCGCTCACGGCGCGAGTCAGCGCGCCACCTATCGCGCGACGCCCACACCCCGCCTCGTGCTCGAGCGGCCGGTTCGCCCCGTCGCGCCCGGGCAGTCAGCAGTCTTCTACCGCGTCGACGAGCCCGACGTGGTCGTAGGCGCCGCGGTCGTCGCCGCGTGAGCGACGTGTCGGCGCGCGCTCGCGCGCTGCGTGAACAGATCGAACGCCACAACCGGGCGTACTTCGTTGAGGACACGCCCCTCATTCCCGACGCTGACTACGACTCCCTCGTGCGAGAGTTGCGAGAGCTCGAGGCCGAACACCCCGAAGTGCGCGTCGAGGGCTCGGTCAGCACGACGGTGGGCGCGCCGGCGTCGACCACCTTCGCACCGGTCGTGCACGCCGAGCGAATGCTCAGCCTCGACAACGTCTTCGACGTCGATGAGTTGCGCGCCTGGAGCGAGCGGGTGGCGCGCACCCTCGAGATCGACGCTGACGTCATTTCCTTCGCGGTGGAGCCCAAGATCGACGGACTGGCTCTGGCGATCACGTACGTCGACGGCGAATTCGTCCAGGCGGCGACGCGCGGCGACGGCCAGGTGGGTGAGGACGTGAGCCTCAACGTGCGCACGATTCGCAGCGTCCCCACCTCCATCGGGGCGCCGGGTCGCGTGGAGGTGCGCGGCGAGGTCTTCTTGGGCAACGACGACTTTCTGCGCCTCAATGAGGCCCAGATTGCCCGCGGCGACAAGGAGTTCGCCAACCCGCGCAACGCGGCCGCCGGAAGCTTGCGCCAGAAGGACCCGGCGGTCAGTGCGTCGCGTCCCCTGTCGTTTCTCGCCTACCAGCTCGTCGGTGACGAGAGCGCCTTTCGCACGTACGACGAGACGATCGAGAAGTTGGCCGCGTGGGGCTTTCTCACCGCCGCGCATCGGGTCGTCGTCACGGGGATCCAGGAGATGGTGGCGCGCTCGAGCTGGTTCGAAGCGCACCGCCACGACCTCGGCTACCAGATTGACGGGGCCGTCGTCAAGGTGAACGACCTCGCTCAACGTCGTCTCTTGGGTTCGACGTCGCGCGCGCCGCGCTGGGCCATCGCGCGCAAGTTTCCGCCCGAGGAGCGCTCCACTCGACTGCTGGGCATAGAGGTTTCGATCGGCCGGACCGGGCGCGCGACACCCTACGCGGTGCTCTCACCGGTTCTCGTCGCGGGCTCCACCGTCTCGATGGCGACGTTGCACAACGAGGACCAGGTGGCTCTCAAGGACGTGCGTCCGGGCGACCTCGTCGTCGTGCGCAAGGCGGGCGACGTGATTCCCGAGGTGGTCTCGCGCGTGCCCGAAGAGGGCGCTCGTCGCTCACGCCCCTGGCGCTTTCCCGAAGTCTGCCCCGAGTGCGACGGGCCCCTCGTGCGTCGCGAGGGGGAGTCCGATACGTACTGCGTCAATCCGGCCTGCCCCGCCCAGCTGATGCAGCAGGTGCTCCATTTCGCCTCGCGCGGCGCGCTCGACATCGAAGGTCTCGGCGAGCAGCGCGTGGGTCAATTGCTCCGCGAGGGACTGGTGAGCGACGTCGCCGACCTCTTCGCTCTGCGCGTGGAGGAGTTGGCCCCCCTGGAGGGGCTCGGTGAGGTGTCCGCAAAGGCTCTCGTCTCGGGAATCGACGCCGCGCGGAGCCAACCGTTAAGTCGCGTGCTCGTGGGCCTCGGAATTCGCCACGTGGGCCCGGTCGCCGCTCGCTCGCTCGCGCTCGCCTTTGAGGACTACGACCAGCTGGCCGACGCCGATCTCGAGGCGCTGGAGGCCGTTGAGGGCGTGGGTCCGGTGATCGCCGCGTCACTCTTTCGCTACGTCAGAGAGCCTGACACGATCGAGCGGATCGCGCGCCTGCGCGCCGTGGGCTTTGCTCTGCGAGAGCCCCGCGTCGAGCGGGCTGCGGCGAGCCTGGCCGGGAGGGCCGTCGTCGTCACGGGGGCCCTCGAGGGCTACAGCCGCGACGAGGCCGAGGCCGCCGTAGTCGAGCGCGGAGGAACTTCTCCGGGCTCGGTGTCGAAGAAAACCTACTGCGTCGTCATCGGCGACGCCCCCGGCGCCTCGAAGCTGAGTCGGGCGCGCGAGCTCGCGGTGCCCCTCGTGCCGGCCGAAGACTTCGAGTTTCTCCTCGAGACGGGCACTTGGCGCAACACGTTGGCCTAATCTCCTCTGTAGGGTTAAGGAGCGATGATGCCGACCACGTTTGCGCCCAACCACGCCCTTGTTGGCCGGTACCGCATCATCGATCTCATCGGCGTGGGTCACACCGCCGAGGTCTATCGCGCCGAGGACCTCTCGCTGCACCGCACGGTCGTGGTCAAGGTGCTGCTCGCCAAGTGGGCGGCGCACGAGGACGTGCGACGAGACTTCCGTGACCAGATCATCCGCGCCGCCACCCTGGGACACCCCCACGTGGCGCGCGTCTACGACGGGGGCCAGGAGTCCGGCTCGATCTTCGTGGTCACCGAGTACCTCTCGGGCGGCTCACTTGAGGACCTCCTCGCGTCGGGTCAGCACCTCAGCCTCGATGACACCGCCCGACTGGGGCGTGACGTGGCCAGCGCGCTCGCGTACCTGCACGCCAACGGCGTAGTCCACGGCGCTCTCTCGCCCAGCAAGTTGCTCTTTGATGATGAGGGGCGCGTGCGCGTGTCCGACGCCGCCCTCGCTGGTCTCGCGTCGAACTACCGGGGAGCGCCCTCGCTGGACCAGGCGCGTTACCTCTCACCCGAACAGGCGGCCGGCGAACCCCCTCGGGGCACCTCAGACGTCTACGCTCTCGCGCTGATCCTCTTTGAGGCGGCCACCGGAACCTCGCCGTTCGAGTCGATGAGCGCCGAGGCAATGGCGCGGGGACGCTCGACTGCACCGCTGCCGGTACGTGCGGAGCTGGGTACCCTCGACATGCTCCTCGCACAGGCGACGATCCCGGATCCGCAACTGCGCATCGACGCCGAGCACTTCGCCAGTCGCCTGAACTCCGTCGCCGACGCGAGTCCGCTCACGCTCGACGCGCCCGCGCCCGCTCCGTTGCTCGCCCAGTTCGCGCCCACGAAGCCGCGATCGTCCATCGGCTTTCGGCCCCCGTCGCCCGATCAGATCGTCGGTGAGAGCCCGGCACGTCACGCGCGACCCGCTGACGCCCCGCGCTCGCCGAATCGGTCACTGGCCTTCGCGGCGCCCGCGCCACCGCCGCGCGCACGCCGCACGATGTTCCTGGTGGCGGCGGTCGTCTTGGTGCTCGGAGCCCTCGGCGGGGCCGCGGCGTGGAAACTTGGCCTCTTTGACACCTCGCACACCATTCCCTCGCTGACCAACGTCGACTACCGCCAGGCCGGCCAACTCTTGAAGAACGACGGCTTCACCCTCAGCGTCGTGTCGCACCAGAACTCGGCGAGCGTGGCGCGCAACCAGATCATCTCTCAGAGCCCCGCCGCCGGCTCGACGGGAAAGGCCGGCCTCGTCATCAGCGTGACGGTGTCCGACGGCCCGGTAATGGTGACGCTGCCGACCACTCTCATTGGCGAGGACTGCACCACCGCGACCGGCCAGTTGACTGCCCTACACCTCAGCGCCCTGTGCCCGTCGAGCGCCGCGGTGGCGAGCGCGAGCGTGCCGGTGGGACACATCGTGCGCGTGACCTACCACGCGAGTGCCAACCCGGTCTCGGTTCCCCTGCGCTCGACGGTCACGCTCGTGCTGAGTACTGGTCCGGCTACGACGACGACGGTCGCGGGAGCGACCACGACGACGGGCGCGACGTCACCGACCACGACGACCACGTCGCCGAGCACGACCACCACCGTCGCCGCACAGGGGCCACGGGCGGTACCCAACGTGGTGGGCATGAACCAGGCCCAGGTCTACGCCGCCTTTAAGAAGGCGCAACTGTTCTATACGACGCGCGGACCCAACGCGGGTACCACGAAGTGGACCAAGGTCGTCTCGGAGGTTCCCGCGGCGGGCACGATGGTCAAGTGGAAGTCGACGATCACCTTGAACGTGCGGTGAACTGCGATCTCTGCGAAGCGGCGGTCATTACGACGCGCTACTTCGAGAATGCCGACTGCTGGATCGCGGACTGCGAGATCTGTCTCGTGCCGATGGTCGTCTGGCGCGAGCATGACGCGACCCCGCCCCACGAGGTTCGCGATCAACTGCGCGACTGGCTGGCTCTCGTGGCCGATCGGGAGCTGGGCGCGGGGGAGTGGACCTTTGATGATCACATGCGCAACATCCCCGATCACTACCACGCCCACGCCCGTCGCGCGCCGGCGTGGCTGAGGCGGACCTAGCCGCCTCGGTACAATCACAGTTACCTGCGAGTAGGGAGCCACCATGGGTGTTCTAGAGGGTCGCGTCGCCATCATCACCGGAGCGGGACGGGGCATCGGTCGCGAGCACGCGTTGCTCTTCGCCGCGGAGGGGGCCAAGGTCGTCGTGAATGACCTCGGTGGCAACCTCGATGGCTCGACCAGCGCATCGACGCCGGCCGAGGAGGTGGTGGCCGAGATCACCGCGATGGGCGGCGAGGCAGTCGCCAATCACGACAACATCGCCGAGTGGGAGGGTGGGGCACGTCTCGTCGCGAGCGCCATCGAGGCCTTTGGCGACTTGCACGTGCTAGTCAACAACGCGGGCATCTTGCGCGACCGGGTGCTCGTCAACCTCTCCGAAGACGACTGGGACTCGGTGATCAATGTCCACTTGAAGGGGCACTTTGTGCCCACCCGTCACGCCGCCGCGTACTGGCGCGAGCAGGCCAAGGCCGGCAAGAGCGTCAAGGCCTCGATCATTAACACCTCGTCCACCTCGGGGCTGCTTGGCAACGTCGGCCAGTCCAACTACGGCGCGGCCAAGGCCGGCATCGCGGCCTTCACGGTGATCATCGCCGAGGAGCTCGCTCGCTACGGTGTGCGCGCCAACGCCATCGCTCCGGCGGCGCGCACGCGCATGACCGAGTCGACGCCGGGCCTGTCGGACTACGTCGTTAAGCCCGCCGACGCCGCCGTCTTTGACGTGTGGGATCCGGCGAACATCTCACCGCTGGTCGCGGCCCTCGCGATGGAGGACTGCGCGTCGAACGGTCAGGTCTACTTCGTCCAGGGCGGCACGGTGCGGCTCTTTCAGAACTGGACCATGACCGACACCCTGGAAAAGGGTGATCGCTGGGGCGTCGCCGAGCTCGCCGAGCGCCTGCCGACGTTAGGCGGGTGAGCGGCCCGCACGCCGACCGCGAGGATCCCGACGGGCTTCTCAGCGCGCAGACCGACCCCGCGGGGGTCGCCTTCAATCCCCTCGGCGTCGAGGCGAGCAGCGACCTCAATTGGATTTTGCTGCTGCGCGAGCGCGTTCAGACGCGCGCGAGCACGTCGTCGCGTCACTCGTGGTGGGTGCTGTGGGCTCTGCTCGCGGGCCTGCTCGCCTTGAACTTCACGTTCACCGTTTTCATCGTGGCCCTGCCCACGGTGGCCGGCCAGCTGCACACGTCTGTCAACGTACTGACCTGGACGATGATCGGACCCCTCCTCGCCTACGGCCTGGCCGCACCGATCCTGGGCAAGGTCGGCGACCTATGGGGGCATCGCCGGCTCTACCTCGCGGGCCTGGCGAGCGCGATAGGTACCGCGGCTCTCACGGCGCTCGCCGCCAACGCGGGATGGCTGCTCGCCGCGCGCACGCTCGACGGGCTCCAGGGCGCCGCGACGGGCACGGCATCGGGAGCGCTCATCTCACTGGCCTTCTCGCCCGAGACACGCGTCAAGGCGATGGGTTGGTGGTCACTCGTGGGCGCGGGGGGCCCGGTGATCGGCGTGTCACTGGGCTCGCCGATCATCGCGGCCTTTGGGTGGCGCGCCCTGTTCTGGGTGCAGTTGGTACTCATCGCGCTCTCACTGGTGGTGGTGTGGATCGTGCTGCCGCGCGGTGAGGGGGTGCGCGAAAGCGATGGTGCCCGTGAGGCGTTTCGTTCGATGGACTGGCTCGGCAGTTGGGCGCTGTCGGCGAGCGTGCTGTGTGTGATGTTGGCTCTCTCACTGGCCCCCACGCGTGGCTGGACGAGCGGATGGATCCTTGCGCTCGGCGCGGGGGGCGTCGTGTTGGTGGTGGTGTTTATATACCGGCTCAACCACGCCGCCCATCCGCTGATCCCACCGCACTACTTTCGCCGGCGCAACTTCGTCATGCCGATGGTGATGCGCGGGGCCGCGACCTTCGCCTACTTCGGGGGCTTCTTTCTCTTCCCCCTGCTCATGGAGCGCGGCTACGGATACTCGATCGCGCGCGTGGGCGCCATTGCGGTGGCGCGGCCCATCGTCTTCGCCGTCAGCTCGCCCATCGCGGGCTACGTGGCGATGCGCATCGGCGAGCGTGTCAGTGCGATCGCCGGTGCCAGCTTCCTCGCCGCCTCCATGGGCATCTTCGCCCTGCTCACGCCCTCCTCGGGCGCCCTCGAGGTCGTGATCGCTCTCGCTCTCTCGGGCCTCGGAATGGGCGTGGCGATGCCGTCGTCGAGCTCGGTGATGGCCAACGAGGTGCGCGCCAGCGAGTTCGGAGTGATGTCGGCTGCGCAGATGCTCTCGGTGCAGGTGGGCGAGGTCGCCGGCATCGAAATCCTCGAGACGATCCAGCAGTCTCTCGTGCGTCGCGGCCACCTTACCGACGCCGCCGCGGGTCCGGCCCTCCTCGCGACGTTTCGCACCCCCTTTAGCGTCGGCGCGGTCGTCGCCGGGGCGGGCGTGGTGGCGGCACTCTTCTTGCGCGACGTGCCTCGACCGACTCGCCCTCGTCAGCGCGACCGGTAAAGTCTCTCTCATGAGCACACCCTTGATGCCCGGCGCTGAGCCGTTCTCCTTTTCCGGAGGGCCCTTTGGGGTTCTCGTGCTGCACGGTTTCACGGGGAGTCCCGCCTCGATGCGCCCCCTCGCCCGGGCGGTCGCCGACGCGGGCTTCACGGTTGAGCTGCCACGCCTGCCGGGCCACGGCACCACCATCGAGGACATGAAGTCCACCGACTGGTCCGACTGGAGCGGCGCCGCGCTCGCGGCCTACGACGACCTCGCGGCGCGCTGTGAGGCGGTGGCGGTGGTCGGCTTGTCGATGGGCGGAGGGCTGACCGCCCACGTCGCCCTCGAGCGCGAGGTGGCGGGCTGCGTCTTCATCAACCCTCTCGTCAAGGCGGTGCCCGCCGAGCTCTACGCCGGGCTCGAGGAACTGCTCGCCGCGGGGATCGAGGAGTTCGACTCGGTAGGTGAGGACATCAAGAAGGAAGGGGTCAGCGAGGGCTCCTACCCGGCGACGCCGCTCGCGTGCGCCAAGAGCCTCTTCGACGGCGTCGCGGCGCTGAACGTGAAGCTTGAGGCGATCAGCGCGCCCGCGCTCTTGCTGCAGAGCCGCGAGGATCACGTCGTCACGGCCGATAACGGCGACGAGCTCGTCGCTCGTTGCGGGGGACCCCTCGAGCGCATCTGGCTCGAGGACTCGTACCACGTCGCCACCCTCGACAACGACCAGGCGCTGGTCGAGTCGGCGACCCTCTCCTTCCTCGAGCGGACCCTTCGCCCGTGACCCACCCTCTGACACGCGACGAGGTCGCCCACGTCGCCCATCTGGCTCGTCTGCGCCTCAGTGACACCGAGCTCGATCTCTTCACGGCCCAGCTCGGCCAGGTGCTCGAGCACGCGGCGGACATGAACGAGCTCGACCTCGAGGGCGTGAAGCCGACCGCGCACCCCTTTGGTCTCGTGAACGTCGTGCGCGCGGACGAGGTGCGCACGAGTCTCGACCGTGACGAGGTGCTCGCCATGGCCCCCGACGCCGAGGACGGCCGCTTCGCGGTGCCGCGCATCATGGGCGAGGCGCCGTGAGCGCCCGCGATATCGCGGCGCGTGTTCGTGCGGGCGAGACCACCGCGGTATCCGAGCTCGAGAACTCGCTCGCGGCGATCGCCGCACGCAACGGCGAGCTCAACGTGTTTCTCCACGTCGACGACGAGGGCGCGTACCGCGCCGCGCGACGAGTCGACGAGCGCATTTCCGAGGGACTCGATCCCGGCGTGCTCACCGGCGTGCCCGTCGCTCTCAAGGACAACCTCTGCCAGCGCGGCGTGCCGACCACGTGCTCCTCGCGCATCCTCGAGGGCTGGCGCCCCCCCTACAGCGCGACGGTCGTCGAGCGACTGGTGGGCGCGGGCGCCGTGCCGGTGGGCAAGACCAACTTAGATGAGTTCGCGATGGGCTCGTCCACGGAGACCTCCGCGTTCGGGCCCACGCGCAATCCACTCGATCCCTCACGCGTTCCCGGCGGCTCGAGCGGTGGTTCGGCCGCGGCGGTGGCCGCGGGAATGACGCCGATCTCCCTGGGCAGCGATACGGGTGGTTCCATCCGCCAGCCCGCCGCGCTTTGCGGCCTCGTCGGGGTGAAGCCGACCTACGGGCTCGTCTCGCGCTACGGACTCATTGCCTTCGCCAGTTCGCTCGATCAGATCGGGCCCTTCGCGGCCAACGTCGCCGACGCGGCCCTGGTACTCGAGGTGATCGCAGGCCACGACCCGATGGATTCGACCTCGTTGCCCGAGGCGTCGCCGCGTCTGCTCGAACACCTCGATGACGGGGTGGCCGGGCGTACGGTCGGACTCGTGCGCGAGTTGCTCGAGGGCGCCGACCCCGAGATAGTCGCCGCGGTGCGACGGGCGGCCGACACCCTCGCGGGCGCGGGCGCGAACGTCATCGAGATCTCGATTCCCGAGTTGCACCTGGGACTCTCGGCCTACTACCTCATCGCCCCGGCCGAGGCCTCGAGCAACCTCGCGCGTTACGACGGCGTGCGCTACGGGCTGCGCGTCGAGGGCGAGGACGTGACGGCCACGAACGAGCTCACGCGCAGCGCGGGCTTCGGCGACGAGGTCAAGCGGCGCATCATGCTCGGCACCTACGCCCTGTCGGCCGGCTACTACGACGCGTACTACGGCCAGGCCCTCAAGGTACGCACTCGCATGATCGAGGCGTTCGCGCGCGCCTACGGCCAGTGCGACCTCCTCCTCGGGGCCACGACGCCCACGGTCGCCTTCGAGATCGGGGCTAAGGCCCAAGACCCCATGGCTATGTACCTCTCAGACGTCTTCACCATTCCCACCAACCTGGCCGGCGAGGCCGCGATCTCCGTGCCCTTTGGCGTGGGCGAGTCGGGACTGCCCATTGGCGTCCAACTGCTCGGCCCGGGGCGTAGCGAGGCGCGGCTCTTCGCGGCGGCCGCGGTGCTGGAGGCCTCGTGAGCTTGCCCGACGGATGGGAGATGGTCGTGGGCCTCGAGGTCCACACCGAGCTACTCACCAAGACCAAGATGTTCTGTGGCTGCGCGAACAACTTCGGCGCCGAGCCCAACACCAACGTCTGCCCGGTGTGCCTGGGACTGCCCGGGTCACTGCCCGTGCTCAACGAGCGCGCGGTGGAGTTGGCCATGGCGATCGGCGCGGCGCTGCACTGCACGATTGCGCCCTCGACGTTTCACCGCAAGAACTACTTCTATCCCGACATGCCCAAGGACTTTCAGATCTCCCAGTACGACCTGCCGATCAACGCCGCGGGCTACATCGATCTGCCCGACGGGTCGCGGGTCTCCATCGAGCGCGCCCACCTCGAAGAGGACACCGGCAAGTCCACGCACTTGGGTGGCTCGGGTCGACTGCACGGCGCGGACCGCTCTCTCGTGGACTACAACCGTTCGGGAGTGCCCCTGGTGGAGATCGTCTCGGGTCCCGACATCCGGTCCTCGGCCCAGGCGCGGGCCTACGCGTCTGAGCTGCGTGGGATTCTCATTGCGACCAACGCCTCGGACGGGCGCATGGAGGAAGGCTCGATGCGTATTGACGCGAACGTCTCGGTGCGTCGTAGCGGTGACGCCTTCGGCACGCGCTGCGAGATCAAGAATCTCAACTCGCTGCGCTCCCTGGGGCGAGCTATTGACTACGAGGCCGCTCGTCAGGTCGATCTCCTCGAAGACGGCGGCACCGTGCGCCAGGAGACGCGCCACTGGGACGAAACGCGTGGCGAGACCTCGACGATGCGAATCAAGGAGGAGGCCGAGGACTATCGCTACTTCCGCGAACCCGACCTCGTGGACCTCGCGCCGAGCGACGAGTGGCAGGCTCGCGTGCGCGCCTCGCTCGCGCCGATGCCCGCCGAGCGGCGTCGCGAGATGACGGCCCTGCTGGGAAGTCCCTCCGACGCCCAGCTCGACGCCGTGACGGTGGTGGTCGACCTCGGACTGGACCCGTGGGTGCGCGCCGCGGCCCTCGCCGGGGTGGACGCCGGGCTCGCCCTGAACCGCGCGGCGAACGAGCTCGCCGGCCTGGAGTCGCTAGACCCCTCGCGCGTCGAGGGCTTCGTGGCGACGTTGGCCATGGAGCAGCGCGGGGAGCTCTCGGCCACCCAGACCAAGACGGTCCTCGCCGAGGTGCTCGCGAGCGGCGCGGACCCGCGCGACGTCGCCGCCGCGCGCGGATTTGAGCAACTCGCGGCGAGCGCCCTGGGCGACATCGTCGCGACGCTCATCGCCGAGCACCCCGAGGAGTGGGGGCGCTACCGCGACGGCGACGACAAGCTGGCCCAGTTTTTCATTGGTCTCGTGATGAAGGCCACGCGCGGTCAGGCCAACGGCAAGGCGGTTATCGCCGAGCTGCAGGCCCGTCGCTGACATCCACTAAGTTCGCCCTCGTGCGCCGCTTCAGCCTCTTCGTGCTCGTTCCCGCGTTGCTCGCGGGCTCGGTGACGCTGGCGGGGGCCGATTCGACGACGACGCCGTCGAGCACCACCACGACGGTGCGTGCTGCCTACGTGGCGCCCCTGACCGGGGTGGCAGATCCCACCCGAGTCACCAAGCGGCGATCGGCTCTCACGATCAAGATCGACAACACCCCCGAGGCCCACCCCCAGTCGGGTCTTCAAGACGCGGACATCGTCTACGAGGAGATCGTCGAGGGCGGCATTACGCGCCTCGCCGCGATCTTCAACTCGCGCCTGCCCACGGTGGTGGGTCCGATTCGCTCGGTGCGACGCAGCGATCGCGAGATCGTGTCGTCCCTCGGGGGCATCTTCGTCTGTTCTGGCGGTGCGGCCTACGCTCTGGCGAGCATCGCGACGGCCCCCGTGCACTTCGTTGATGAGTCGCTCTCGCGTGGGGCGATGTTTCGCTCTAGCGCGCGCTACGCACCCCACAACCTCTACGCCTATCCCCTGAAGTTGATGGCGATGGGGGGTCGTCCGATTCCCCCGCCCGCGCAGTTTCGCTACGCGAGGGCGAGCGCGCCCGCGCTCGGGCGGCCCATTTCCTCGTTCAGCGTGGGGTTCTCCGCGGGCTTCGCGACGTCGTACCAGTGGAACGCGCTAAGCAAGTCGTGGGATCGTTCGATTTTTGGCCACGCCGACGTCACCGCCACGGGTCAGAGACTCTCGCCCGCCAACGTGGTGGTGATGAACGTGACCTATCGAGGGGGAGCCGGCGTCGAGGGATCAGAGGCGATTCTCACCGGCACGGGCCCCGTTGCAGTCTTTAGCGACGGACGCCTCGAGCGAGGCACCTGGCGACGCTCGAACATCGACAAACCGATGGTGCTCTTTGACGCCGCGGGCAAGGTCATCACGCTTCGACCGGGACAAACGTGGGTCGAGCTGCTCGACCCGTATCAGTCGGTCAGCATCGTCGCGGGCCGCTAGCAACTCTCAGACACCCGAGCTCGCTTCTCGCCGTTGCCTAGGGCGTGGCAGGGATGTCGCGGTGCTGACTCGTGGGATCCGCGAGTCGCCGCTCAACGATGCGTAACCGCGCCACGGCGACTTCCACGTCGCGCCGCCGAGGCACGAGAGCGCCTCTCGTAGACTTTGGACATGACACCGCACCCCACTCCGCGCAGCTCCGAGGTCACCCTGGGCAAGAACCGCGCCCCGGCACGGGCGATGCTTCGCGCGATGGGCCTGGGCGACGCGGACATGGTCAAGCCCCAGATCGGCGTGGCCTCGAGCTGGAACGAAGTGACCCCCTGCAATCTGCCCCTCGACCGCCTGGCTAAGCGCGCCAAGGTCGCCGTGCGCGACGCCGGGGGAGTGCCCTTTGAATTCGTCACGATTGCGGTCTCCGACGGCATCTCGATGGGCCACGAGGGGATGCGGGCCTCACTCGTCTCGCGCGAGGTGATTGCGGATTCGGTGGAGACGGTGATGCACGCCGAGCGCTTTGACGCCATGGTCACCTTCGCGGGCTGTGACAAGTCCTTGCCCGGCATGCTCATGGCGGCCGCGCGATTGGACGTGCCCGCCGTCTTCCTCTATGGCGGGACCATCCTGCCCGGCGAGCACGACGGTGAAGCACTCGACATCGTCTCGGTCTTCGAAGCCGTCGGCGCCAACGCGGTGGGCAAGATGAGCGACGAGGAGCTCAAGGCGATTGAGTGCGCGGCCTGTCCTGGGGAGGGCAGCTGCGCGGGGATGTTCACGGCCAACACCATGGCGAGCGTCGGGGAGGCGTTGGGGATGTCACTGCTGGGCAGCGCGTCGGTCCCCTCAGTCGACCCGCGTCGTGACGAGTACGCCTACGCCTCGGGACTCGCGGTGCTCAACCTCTTGGACCTGGGCATCACGGCGCGTCAGATCATGACCAAGAAGGCCTTCGAGAACGCGATCGCCATAGTCATGGCCCTGGGTGGATCCACGAACGCCGTTCTTCACCTGCTCGCCATCGCCCACGAGGCCCGCGTCGCGCTCGAGCTCGAGGACTTCAACCGGATCGCCGCGCGCGTGCCGCACCTGGCCGACACGAAGCCCCACGGCAAGTTCCACATGGCCGATATCGATCGCATCGGCGGCGTCCCGGTCGTGCTCCAGCTCCTGCTCGATCACGGTCTGCTCCACGGCGACGTGATGACTGTCACCGGCAAGACCATGGCCGAGAACCTCGCCGCCTACGGTGCGAAGGCCCCCGACGGCGTGGTGATTCACCCCCTCAGTGACCCCATCCACGAGCGCGGCGGCATCGCCGTTCTGACGGGATCGCTCGCCCCCAAGGGCTCGGTCGTCAAGGTCGCGGGAATTGACAACTTGACCTTCCGGGGACCCGCGCGCGTCTTTGACGGAGAAGACGCCGCCATGGCCGCGATCATGGCCGATGAGATCAACGCCGGCGACGTCGTCGTGATCCGCTACGAGGGTCCCAAGTCCGGTCCGGGCATGCGAGAGATGCTCGCGGTGACCGGAGCGATGAAGGGCGTGGGACGCGGCGCCGACGCGGCACTCATCACCGACGGGCGCTTTAGCGGCGGCACCCACGGATTTTGCGTGGGACACGTCGCGCCCGAGGCGCTCGACGGGGGACCCATTGGCCTCGTGCACGACGGCGACCTCATCGAGATCGACGTGACGACGCACACGATAGATCTCCTCGTCGAGCCCGCTGTTCTCGCCGAGCGCGCCGCGCACGTCAAGCCCTTTGTGCCTCGCTACACGACCGGCGTGCTCGAGAAGTTCGCGCGCCTGGTCCAGGGGGCCGAGAAGGGTGCCGTCACCTCGGCCTAGAGGCGATCCGCGTTCCTGAGTGCCGTTCTAGGGTCCACTTTTGGGTGGTGACGTGTCAACATCACTCGCGAACGCGCGGTGCTACGTTGGCCCCGATTCACCAGTTGCTGGGTAGAACGGCGGTTCGTTCGTCGCTGGCGAGGACATGGGCAACGTCGCGTCACCACGATGCGACTGCCACGAGGGAGGACCGGTCATGGAGCATCTCGGACTGTACCGCTGGGCGGGGGCGCTCGTACTTTGTAGCGCGGCGCTGGTGGGAGTGTCATCTAGCGTCGCCTCAGCCGACGCGGGCGGTGGACGGGTGTTGTACTCGAGCCTGCCGGTGCCCACGCCGGCCAACGTGCCGAGCGTCGGCGCGCAGGCTTACGCCTTCAACGAGTTGGGTGATGAGGTCACCGTGGGGGCTCTCAGCAATCGCCCACTCACGAACGTGATTCTGGGCCTGAGCAGCTGGGCGTGCGTGTCGGGCGGCTGGTCGACGAAGGACTGCGTGACGCCAGAAGACGCCACTTTCTCGATGCCCATCACGTTGAACATCTACAACGCCCCCGCGAGCGGATCGGACACGCCGGGGAGCCTGATCACCTCGGTGACCAAGACCTTCGACATCCCATACCGTCCGTCGGCTAGTAGCCAGTGCACGGGTACGAGCGCCGGCGAGTGGTACGACCCGGCCTCGCAGTCCTGCTACCACGGGCTGTACACGACCGTTGACTTTCACGTCGACCCCGTGAGGTTGCCAACCACCTTCGTCTACGGCATCTCCTACAACACGACCACCTACGGTCCCTCGCCCATTGGCGCGTCTGCGCCGTGTTACTCGACCGAGCAGGGGTGCTTCTACGACTCGCTGAACATCGCTCTCTCACAGGACCCGACCAACGTGAGCGTCGGTGCGGACACCGTGCCCGGCACGCTGTTTCAGAACTCGCCATCGGGCAGCGCCTACTGCGACGCGGGCGCGGCGGGCACGGGCACGTTCCGTCTCGACTCGCCGAATACACCCTCGTGTTGGGGCGGCTTAGACGCGGCAAACGGTCTCTACGATCTCGCTCCGTACTACGTGCCGGCAATCGCGTTTCAGACGGGTCACGCGAGTGGCGACGCTCGTGGTGACCAGGGCCAGTCCGGTTCGTCTCACGGCGATGGTGGCCGAGGCTGACCCACCAAGTCCCTCGTCGAGTGGGGGTCGGACCGGCGCGCGGTGCGTCCCCCACTCGACGCGGTTGTGGCCCCCAGGTCCATGTGCTTAGATGTTGGGGTGACAACGCGGTCCATTCTCCTGGTAGTAGTAGGCGACTGGCCTCGTTAGTCACGCGTATCCGCAGACTCGAGGCCTCCCGCTAAGGGAGGCCTTTTTTATTTACCCCGACACTCAAAGGACCACCGTGCAACTCACCGGCGCCCAAGCCCTCATCAAGAGCCTTGAACAACAGGGCGTCGACACGGTATTCGGCCTGCCCGGAGGGGCGATTCTGCCGGTGTACGACCCGTTGCTCGATTCGACCATCCGCCACATCCTCGTGCGCCACGAGCAGGGTGCGGGCCACATGGCCGAGGGCTTCGCGACCGCGACCGGACGTCCCGGCGTGGCCATGGTCACGAGCGGTCCCGGGGCTACGAACATCGTGACGCCCATCGCGAACGCCCACATGGACTCCACGCCGCTGGTGGTCATCACCGGACAAGTCGCCACCGCCTCGATCGGTACTGACGCCTTCCAAGAGTGCGACATCACGGGCATCACGATGGGCATCACCAAGCACAACTTTCTCGTCCAGTCAGCCCAAGAGCTGCCCCGGGCGGTGGCGGCGGCCTTCCACCTGGCGACGACGGGCCGTCCCGGTCCCGTTCTCATCGACGTGCCCAAGGACGTCAGCCAGTCACTGATGGACTGGTGGTATCCCACCAGCGTGGCCGAGTACGACCTGCCGGGATACCGGCCCGACGTCGATCTCGACGAGGACGCCGTCGCCGCGGCGGTGGCTCTCATTGCTCGTTCGCAGCGCCCCGTTCTCTACGTGGGCGGCGGCACGCTCAAGTCCCACGCGTCGGCGCAACTTCTCGCCTTCGCCGAGCGCACGGGTATGCCCATCGTCACGACGTTGATGGCCCGCGGAGCGTTCCCCGACTCGCACCCCCAGCACCTGGGCATGCCCGGCATGCACGGCGTCTACGCCGCGGTGACGGCCATTCAGCGCTCGGACCTGTTGATCTCGCTCGGCGCGCGCTTCGACGACCGGGTGACCGGCAAGGTTTCGGCCTTCGCCCCCGAGGCGAAGGTCATCCACGTCGACATCGACCGCGCCGAGTTCAACAAGGTGCGCCGCGCCGACGTGGCGATTCAGGCCAACGTCGCCGCGGCGCTGGAGGCTCTCGACGCCTCCGGCGCGACGCCGCGAAACCTCGACGCTTGGTGGGGCGAGATCCGCTCGTGGCAGCGCCAGTATCCCCTCGTCTACGACGTTCCGGCGACCGATGGCCCCCTGCGGCCCCAGCACGTCATCGAGTCGATTGCCCGCTCCTCTGAGCCGGGCACCATTGTCGCCTCGGGCGTGGGTCAGCACCAGATGTGGGCGGCCCAGCACTGGAAGTTCGAGGAGCCCGGTACCTGGGTCAACTCCGGCGGCGCGGGCACCATGGGCTTTGGCGTGCCGGCCGCGATCGGGGCTAAAGCCGGGCGACCCGATCGCACCGTGTGGTGCATCGACGGTGACGGCTGTTTCCAGATGACGGCCCAAGAGCTCGTGACCGCGCGCACCGAGGGCATTCCCATCAAGGTGGCGATTCTCAACAACGCCTACCTCGGCATGGTTCGTCAGTGGCAAGAGATGTTCTACGACGAGCGCTACAGCGAGGTCTACCTTTCTGCGGATCTGCCCGACTACGTCAAGTGGGCCGAGTCGATGGGTTGCGTGGGACTTCGCGCGACCAACCTCAAGGAGATGGATGACGTGATCAGTGAAGCCAATGAGATCAACGACGTGCCCGTCGTCATCGACTTTCGCACCGACGTCACCGAGAAGGTCTTTCCGATGGTGGCCGCGGGGGCGAGCAACGACGACATCATGGTCCACCCGAGCCAGCGAGGTGCCAAGTGAACGCCCCCGAACCCTTCGCCGGAGTGATCAGTCACACGCCGGTGCGCCACCACATCCTCTCGGTGCTCGTGGAGAACAAGGCGGGCGTGCTCGCGCGCATCGCGGGGCTCTTCGCGCGACGCGGCTTTAACATCTACTCCCTCGCCGTGGCGCCCTCGGAGGGTCACGCGCGCTTCTCTCGCGTGACGATCGTCGTGGACGCCGAGTCGGCGCCGCTCGAGCAGATCGTCGGCCAGCTGGACAAATTGGTCAACGTCGTCTCGATCACGGACTTGGCCCCCAAGGACGCCCTGGAACGCGAGCTGCTACTCGCCTCGATCGACCTCGACGACGAGAGCCGCGGCGCGGTCCTCGACGCGGTGGCCGGCGCGGGCGCGGCGATCGTCGACGTTGACGCGGGGCGCGTGACCGCGATGCTCGCGGGCACGCCCGGGGCGTGTGACGCGTTCGAACGGTCGCTGGAGATATTCGCGGGCGTGGAACTTCACCGGACGGGCCGCGTGGCACTCCCTAGACTTGGACGAACGGTGTCCGAGAGAGCAGAAAGTTAGACCATGACCACGATGTACTACGAAGCCGACGCGAAGCCCGAACTGCTGAAGGCGAAGAAGATCGCCATCCTCGGCTACGGCTCTCAGGGCCACGCCCACGCGCTCAACCTGCGCGACAGTGGATTCGACGTGCGCGTGGGTCTTCGCCCGGAGTCCTCGTCAATCTTGAAGGCCGAGGAGGCGGGGCTGCGCGTACTCGGCATCGCCGACGCCGCCGCCGAGGCCGACGTGATCATGATGCTCCTGCCCGACACCGAGCAAAAGCGCATCTACGACGTCGAAGTCGCGCCGCACCTCACCAAGGGCAAGATGCTGATGTTCGCCCACGGGTTCAACATCCGCTTTGGCCTCATCACGCCCCCCGAGGACGTCGACGTGACGATGGTCGCGCCCAAGGGCCCCGGCCACCTCGTGCGGCGCACCTACGTCGAGGGCGGGGGCGTGCCGGCTCTCATCGCCGTGCACCACGACGCCACCGGCCAGGCGCGCGACCTGGCGCTGGCTTACGCGCACGGCATCGGCGCGACGCGCGCGGGCGTGCTCGAGACGACATTCACCGAGGAGACCGAGACCGACCTCTTCGGCGAGCAGGCGGTCCTCTGCGGGGGCGTCAGCGCCCTCGTGACGGCGGGCTACGAGACCCTCGTTGAGGCGGGCTACCAGCCCGAGAGCGCCTACTTCGAGTGCTTGCACGAGCTCAAGCTCATCGTGGACCTGATGTACGAAGAGGGCATCACCGGCATGCGATTTAGCGTGTCGGACACCGCCGAGTACGGAGATCTCACCCGGGGCCCGCGCATCATCACCGAGTCGGTCAAGGCCGAGATGAAGAAGGTCCTCACCGAGATCCAAGACGGCACGTTCGCCGCGGAGTGGATCCAAGAGAACGAGATTGGCCGTCCTCGCTACCGCGAGCTGCGTGAGTCGGGCAAGAAGCACCCCATTGAACAGATCGGCAAGAAGCTGCGCACCATGATGCCCTTCGTCTCGGCGGGCAAGCAGAAAGTCTCCGAGGTCTCCGGCGGCGACACCGACTGATGACGAGTCGCGCCCTCATTGTGGTGGACGTGCAGAACGAGTACGTCAGCGGCAAGATGCCCATCACCTATCCCGATGTGTACGAGAGCCTCGCCAACGTTGGTCGGGCGATGGACGCCGCCGCGCGCCACCACTACCCGATCGCGGTGATTCAGCACCGAGGTCCGAGCGACTCTCCCATCTTCGCCGCCGATAGCGAGGGCTACGCGCTGTGTGACGTGGTAGCCGAGCGCCACCACGACGTGCGCCTCGACAAGGAGTTGCCCTCGTCGTTCACCGACACCGGACTGGATGCGTGGCTTCGCGCTCGCGACGTCGACACGATCGTCGTCGTGGGCTTCATGACGCAGTTGTGCGTGGAGTCGACCATTCGCGACGCAGTGCACCGTGGCTACGACGTCGAATTTCTCAGCGACGCCTCGGGCACCCTCGACCTGGCGAATCAGGCGGGCTCGCGCAGCGCTCGCGACATCCACGAGACGGTCGCGGTTGTCGTGCAGTCAGAGTTCGCGGCCGTGACGACGACCGCGTCGTGGATCGCCGACGTGGACGCCGGCCGACTGCCGGTGCGAAGCAACATCGTGGAGTCGTCTCGGCGCTAGCGCTTTCGCGGACCCTCTGCGTCAGCAATAATTCCTCGCAAGAGCCCCGGGAATACCAAGTGGTGAAACGGCATGGCGCCGAGCCAGTAGAGCCGGCCCCAGAGTCCGCGCGGTTTGAAACGCGCGATTTGAGTCACGCGGGTCACGCCGTGCGAGGAGTCGAGGTGCCACTCGAGCCACGCGTCTCCGGGCAGAATCATCTCCGCGCGTAGAACGGCGAACGTGGGCGCGTTGACGACCTCCACCCGCCAGAAGTCGACGTAGTCACCCACGTGCAACGTCGCGGGGTCGCGCCGTCCTCGGCGTAGTCCCGGTCCACCCCAGAGCGTGTCGATCCAGCCACGCACCCGCCAGAGCCACTCGCCGGCGTGCCAGCCCGTCTCACCGCCCAGGGCCGAGATCGCGGCGAAGACACGCTCGATGCTCGCCGACGTGGTGCCGGTGCGTACGTCGCGCAGCTCGGTGCCACCGGCCCACGAGGGATCGGTGGCGTAGGAGCGAAAGGGCCGAAGGTCGGCGTCGGTGAAAGCCGTGGGGATCTCGCCTTGACGCGTGCGACCCAGGGCCAGGCGAATTGCCTCGCGTAGGGACCGCTGAGGTTCGCCCAGAAGTTGGCGCAGACGCTCGTCGGTCACGACCACCTCGTTGACCAGGCTGTCGACGAGGGGACGAGCGAGCGAGGCCGGCACCGGCGTGACCAGTCCGACCCAGTGGCTCGAGAGTCGAGGCGAGAGGAAGGGGACCGCGAGGAGACGGCGTCGCTTCAGGCCCGCCTCCTCGGCGTAGAGACCCATCATGTCGGCGTAGCTCACCACGTCGGGTCCGCCGATCTCGAAGACTCCCGCGAGGGGCTGGGGTGTGGCGATGGCCCCCGCGAGGTAGTCGAGGACGTCGGAAATCGCAATCGGCTGAGACCTCGTCGCCACCCAGCGCGGCGTCACCATCACCGGCAGCACCTCCACGAGGTAGCGCAGCATTTCAAAACTCGCCGACCCCGAGCCAATGATGACTGCCGCGCGCAACTCAGCGACCGGTATCGTCCCGGACGCGAGTTCGCGCCCGACGGCGTGGCGACTAGCCAGGTGCGGACTCAGCGCGGCGTCGTCGCGTCCCATGCCGCCGAGGTAGACAATGCGTGAGACGCCCGCCGCCTCGGCGGCCACGCGAAACGAGTGGGCGTCGCGAATCTCCTGAGCAATCCAGTCCGGACCGTCTCCGATTCCGTGCACGAGATAGTAGGCGCACTCGACACCCTCCATGGCGCCCCCCAATGCATCGGCGAGAGACCCCGTGACGATCTCGACCCGATCTCGCCAACTCGCGCCGTCAAGCTTGGCCGGCGTGCGCACGAGACAACGAACGATGTAACCGTCGTCGATCAGGCGCGGGACGAGGCGGCCCCCGACGTACCCGGTCGCGCCGGTGACGAGAACGCGCCGCGCGTCGCTCAGAGGTTGCCGACGATCCAGTTGATTGACGCACACAAGGCCGCCACATCTTCGGAGTCCACGCTCGGGAACATGGCGATGCGCAGCTGGTTGCGTCCGAGTTTGCGGTACGGGTCGGTGTCAACGACACCGTTGGCCCGCAGAACCTTGGCGATGACGCTCGCGTCGACGCCCTCGGCGAAGTCGATCGTGCCCACCACGTGGCTGCGGTGCGCGGGGTTGGTGACGAACGGCGTCGCGAATTCCGACGCCTCCGCCCAGGCGTAGAGGATCTCCGCGCTGCGCGTCGAGCGCCCGGCGGAGAACGCCAGTCCGCCGTTGTCGTTCATCCAGGCGATCTGGGAGGCGAGCAGGTGGATGGTGGCGAGCCCGGGGGTGTTGTAGGTCTGGTTGAGGCGCGAGTTGTCGAGCGCCACCTTGAGGTCGAAGAACGCGGGGGTCCAGCGCGAGGAAGCCGCGAGGGACTCGATGCGCTCGACGGCCGCCGGCGAGCACACCGCGAGCCAGAGTCCGCCGTCGGAGGCGAAACTCTTTTGGGGGGCGAAGTAGTAGACGTCGAATTGGGTCGGATCCACCATCAGACCTCCGGCCGCGCTCGTGGCGTCGACGGCGACGAGCCCACTCGCGCCCGCGGGGCGCTCGATGGGCATCATGACCCCCGTCGACGTCTCGTTGTGAGTCAACGCGTAGAGGTCGATGTCTTCGTGAGCGAGTGCGTAGGGGTGCGAGCCGGCATCAGCGGAGATCACCTCGGGATCTTCGAGGTGCGGAGCGTCCTTCGCCGCCGAGGCGAACTTCGCGGAGAACTCGCCGAAGGTGAGGTGCTGGCTCTTGCGTTCGATGAGGTGGAACGTCGCGGCGTCCCAGAAGCACGTGGCGCCACCATTGCCGAGGAGGACCTCGTAGCCGTCGGGGAGGCCAAAGAGCGCGCGCAACCCGTCGCGTACCTCCCCGACCTTGTTGCGGACGGTCGCCTGGCGGTGTGACGTGCCGAGGTACGTGGGCGCGTCCGCGACGAGCGCGGCGATCTGAGCGTCGCGGATCTTGGAGGGGCCGGAGCCAAAGCGTCCGTCTCGCGGAAGTAACTCGGTGGGGATGCGGAGGGTGTCGGGGGAACTCATAGACTTACATTCTTACGGAAAACGAACGGAGCGGCTGATGGGTGCGAGAGTGAGCAACCTCCTCGGGGGGCTCGCCCCCAGTGCCACCCTGGCCGTGGACGCAAAGGCCAAGGCACTCAAGGCCGCTGGCGAGCCCGTCATCGGCTACGGCGCCGGCGAACCTGACTTTCCGACTCCTGCGCACATCGTCGAAGCCGCGGTCAAGGCGTGCACCGATGTGGGCATGCACAAGTACACGCCCACCGCCGGTCTACCCGCCCTGCGCGAGGCCATCGCGCTCAAGACCATGCGTGACTCGGGCCTCGACGTGGGCAGCCATCAGGTGCTCGTGACCAACGGCGGCAAGCACGCGGTCGCCACGACGTTCATGACGCTCGTCAACCCCGGTGACGAGGTGCTGATCCCCGCGCCCTACTGGACGACGTATCCCGAAGCGGTCTACCTCGCGGGGGGCACGCCCGTGGCGGTACCCACGAGTGAGGCCCACGGCTTTCGTGTGACGATTGAGGACCTCGAGGCCGCGCGCACGCCGCGCACGAAGCTGCTCGTCTTCGTGTCGCCCTCGAACCCGACGGGAGCGGTGGTGGCGCCCGAGCAGGTCGCCGCGATTGGCGCCTGGGCGGCGGAGCACGACATCTGGGTCATGTGTGATGAGATCTACGAGCACCTGACCTACGGCGACGCACGTCACGTGTCGATGCCCGTCGTGGCGCCCGAACTGGGCGACCGGTGGGTGGTGGTCAACGGAGTGGCCAAGACCTACGCGATGACGGGTTGGCGCATCGGGTGGATGATTGGCGCGCCCGACGTAATGGACGCGGCCGTCAACTACCAGAGCCAGACCACCTCGAACATCTCAAACGTCTCCCAGCGCGCGGCCCTCGCCGCGGTGTCGGGTGACCTCGTCGCCGTGGGACAGATGCGCGAGGCGTTCGACCGGCGTCGGCGCACGATGACGACGATGCTCAACGCGATCGACGGCGTGACGTGCGCCGAACCCGAGGGCGCGTTCTACTGCTTTCCCAACGTCGAGGGACTGCTGGGACGCCCCCTGGGTGGGCGTATCGCCACGACGTCCTCAGAACTCGCGGCTCTGCTGCTCGAGACAATCAAGGTGGCGGTCGTGCCGGGGGAGGCCTTCGGGACACCGGGCTTCTTTCGACTGAGCTACGCGCTGGGCGATGACGACCTCGCCGAGGGCCTCGTACGACTGGGCGAGCTCGTCGCCAAGGGTTGAGGGCCTCCGGCTGCCTTTAGCCTGGGGTCGAGAGAAAGGACGGGCCGTGGCTCGAGTACTGGTAACCGAAGAGATCGCGGAGTCGGGACTCCAAGAGTTGCGCAACGCCGGTCACGAAGTGGACGTTCGCCTCGGGCTGTCGCCCGCGGAGTTGCTCGACGTGGTCAAGGGCGCCCACGCGCTGATCATTCGTTCCGCGACGCAAGTCGACGCGGCCACCCTCGAAGCGGGGAGTGACTTGATCGTCGTGGGCCGCGCGGGCATTGGCCTGGACAACGTCGACGTGGCTAAGGCCACGGACTTGGGCGTGATGGTCGTCAACGCGCCCCAGTCGAACATTCTCTCGGCCGCCGAACAGGCTATGGCGTTGCTTCTGGCCCAGGCCCGCAACGTTCCCCAGGCCCACGCGGCGCTGAAGAACGGCAAGTGGGAGCGCTCGAAGTGGGAGGGAGTGGAACTCTACGGCAAAACCCTCGGCGTCATCGGGCTCGGCAAGATCGGCGCCCTCGTCGCCCAGCGCGCGCTCGCCTTTGGCATGCATCTCGTCGCCTACGACCCCTACATCTCTGAAGAGCGCGCTCGTCACATGGGCGTGGAGCTGATGGACCTTGACTCGCTGCTGGGACAGAGCGACTTCATCACCATTCACTTGCCCAAGACCAAGGAGACGGCCGATCTCTTGAACGCCGACAGCCTCAAGAAGACCAAAGTGGGCGTGCGCATCATCAACGCGGCGCGCGGCGGCATCGTCAATGAGGCTGACCTGGCCGCGGCCATCCGCTCGGGTCACGTCCAGGGCGCGGCCCTCGACGTGTTCGCCAAGGAGCCCACCACGGAGTCGCCCCTCTTCGAGTTGCCGAGCGTCGTGGTGGTGCCCCACCTGGGCGCGTCGACCACCGAAGCCCAGGACAAGGCGGGCGTCACCATCGCCGAGCAGGTCCAGCTGGCGCTCTCGGGTGACTTCGTGCCCTTCGCGGTCAACGTCGCTGCGGGCGAGGTTTCGAACGTCGTGCGACCCTTCATGGGTCTCGCCGAGCTGCTGGGCCGCTTCATCGGCGGTCTGCTCGACGGCGAGCCAGCCGACCTCGAGGTCATCTACCAGGGCGAGCTCGCCGGCGCCGGCACCAAGATTCTGACCCTGTGCGCCCTCAAGGGGCTCCTCAGCTCGGCGGGGTTCGAGGGCGTGTCCTTCGTCAACGCGCCCCAACTGGCCAAAGACCACAATCTCTCTTGGGGTGAGGTGTCGACGGTGGAGTCGCCCGAGTACGTCAATCTCATCACGGTGCGATCGGGAGACCACGCGGTGTCGGGCACTCTCATGACGATGGGCACGCGCGTGGAGACGCGCATCATCTCCGTCGACGGACACAGCGTGGAAATCCCGCCGACGGCTTCGATGCTCGTCGTACGCAACGACGACCGCCCCGGTATGATTGGCGTCGTGGGAGTCGCGTTGGGCGAGGCCAACATCTCCATCGCCTCCATGGCCGTGGGACCGGATCCGGCGTCTAAGACGGCCCTCATGGTTCTCTCGACGACGACGCCCACGCCCGCGAAGGTTATTGAAGCCTTACGCGAGACCAACGGTATCGAGGACATCCACCTCATTACGCTTCGCTAGCGCCTTGGCGCAACCTTCGCCGCCACGCGACGCTGGCTCACGTCGGTGTCGTGGGCGGAGGCACTCGATGAAGGTACTCCGCGACCTCGCGTCGCGAGCGCAGGCGCACCACGGGTCGGTTCGCGAGGTCGCGCGGCCACTCGCGTCGTCGCTGGAAGTGCGAGCGTAGGGCGAAGGGGATCAGCGCATCCCTCGAGCCGAGCGCGCTCGCGAGGGACTCGGCGTTGTCGTTCCATAGCGGCTCACGTCCCCGGATGCGTCGATACGTCCTGCGCACGAGGCGAGGCAGCCAGACAGAAACGGGCAGGTCCAACCAGACGATGGTGTCGGCCCGGTCAAGGACGAGGTCACCGATCTTGTGTCGGTACGTCCCATCGCAGACCCAGGTCTCCTGTCGGAGAAGTGGGGTGAGGGTCGCGCGCAGTTCGTCGTCGGGCGTCTCTCGCCAGTTCGGACCGTGCACGAGTGCGTCGAGCTCGATGGCATTCGTGCCCGTGCGGTGGGCGAGCTCTCGCGCGAAGGTCGTCTTGCCGTTGCCGCTCGCACTCGCGATGACCGCGACGCGTCTCAGGGCATTCGCCGGCGTCTCGGCGGACGGAACGGACACGGCGTCGACGACGGCGACTCGGACTAGAAGAGGCTGATGAGGTCGATGCGCTCCATCACCTCGGGCGTGAGGAGAGGCAGTGCGTCGAGGGCCGTCATGTTCTCGCGCACCTGGTTCGCGCTTGAGGCGCCCGTGATCACCGAGGAGACGTGAGGATTCTTCGCGCACCAGGCGAGCGAGAGTTGTGCGAGCGACAGGTCGAGTTCGTCGGCGATGACCTTAATTTCGGCGACCTTCTTGTTGCGGGCTTCGTCGGTAAGCATGCCGCGCAACCACTCATATCCCGGTAGGGTCGCGCGCGATCCCTCGGGCACGCCGTTGAGGTACTTGCCCGTCAGCAGTCCCGACGCGAGCGGAGACCAGATCGTCGTGCCGAGTCCGATGTCGTCGTAGAGGCGTCGATACTCCTTCTCAACCCGATCGCGCCAAAAGATGTTGTACTGGGGCTGCTCGACGACGGGCTTGTGCAGGTGGTGGCGCTCGGCGATCTCGTAGGCGGCACGAATGTCGTCCGCGGACCACTCCGACGTGCCCCAGTAGAGGGCCTGTCCGCGAGTGATCATGTCGCTCATGGCCCAGACCGTCTCCTCGATGGGCGTCTTGGGATCGGAGCGGTGGCAGTAGACGAGGTCCACGAAGTCGAGTCCCAGGCGTTCGAGGGATCCCTCGATGGCCTGGGTCAGGTACTTGCGGTTGAGGGTGTTCTTCATGTTGACCTGGTCGTGCAGCCCCCAAAAGAGCTTGGTGGAGATGACGTACTCGTGACGCTTCCAGCCCAATTCCTTGATGGCGCCACCCATGACTCGCTCCGACTCGCCACCCGCGTAGGTCTCGGCGTTGTCAAAGAAGTTCACGCCCGCGTCCTTAGCCGCGCTGAGGCACTCGGCGGCGGCGTGGGCGCTCGCCAGTTGGTCTTGATTGCCGAAGGTCACCCAACTGCCAAAGGAGAGCAGGCTCACCTTGAGTCCGGCACGTCCGAGGCGGCGATATTCCATAGTGGACCTCTCTGGTGATCTAGGCGGCGGGGTTGCGAGGAACGTCGGGCCACTCGTCCATGGTCACCGTTCGCTGGGCGCGTGAGGACTTCACGGCCAGTGCGATGGCTGCCACGGCCGCCACCACAATGGCGAGCAGCGCCAGTTTGGCGAGTTTCTTCACGAGGCTCATGGCCTCAGGTTAGCCTCAGGGCCCCTCTGGACAGACGGCTCAAGTGGGGTAAACTGGCGTCGTGACGTATAACCTCCACGCCGAGCTGCTGCTGTTCTAGGGCGGGCTCACGCCCGCCCGACGCCCCCGCTTTTTGCGGGGGTTTTTTGTTTCTCGCGTGAGGGTTGAACGAAAGGAATGACGTGCCGAGCAGCCCCCAGCAGTCCAGTCCCATGGCTTTTAGTAAGTACCGCGCGAGCGTGCCGGTCGACCTGGTCGATCGCACGTGGCCCAACCGACGACTTCTGAAGGCGCCGCGTTGGTGCAGTGTTGACCTGCGCGACGGCAACCAGGCGCTGATTGACCCCATGGACCTCGAGCGCAAGTCGATGATGTTTCACCAGTTGGTGGAGATGGGTTTCAAGGAGATCGAGGTGGGCTTTCCCTCGGCGTCACAGCCCGACTTCGACTTCGTGCGTCACATCATCGAGGACGACCTCATACCAGAGGACGTCACGATTCAAGTGCTCACCCAGTGCCGCGAGGATTTGATTCGACGCACGTACGAGTCGCTCGCGGGCGCGCGACGGGCCATCGTGCACTTCTACAACTCCACCTCGACTCTCCAGCGTCGCGTGGTCTTTGGCCTCGATCAGGCGGGCATCACCAAGATCGCCCTCGAGGCCGCGGCGCTGTGTCGCAGCCTGGAGTCGACCTCGCCGGAGACGGAATTCGTCTACGAGTACTCCCCGGAGAGCTTCACCGGCACAGAGCTCGACTACGCGCTCGAGATCTGCAACGCGGTGATCGACGTGATTGAACCCACGGTGGAGAGGCCCCTCATCGTGAACCTGCCGGCCACGGTCGAGATGTACACCCCGAACCTCTACGCCGATGCGATCGAGTGGTTCGGACGTCACGTGAAGAATCGCGAGGCCGTCGTCATCTCCCTGCATCCGCACAATGACCGGGGGACCGCCGTCGCCGCCGCCGAGCTCGGTGTGCTCGCGGGGGCCGATCGCGTCGAGGGGACTCTCTTTGGCAACGGTGAACGCACCGGCAACGTCGACGTGGTGAATCTCGCTCTTAATCTCTTTAGCCAGGGGGTCGACCCCGAGCTCGACATTCGCGACATCGACAAGGTCCGACACGTCGCCGAGTACGCGAATCGCCTGCCCATTCACCCCCGTCACCCCTACGTGGGTGAACTGGTCTACACGGCGTTCTCCGGATCTCACCAAGACGCCATCAAGAAGGGCATGGTGGCCATCGGCGACACGTACGACGTGTGGGAGGTGCCGTACCTGCCGATCGACCCCAAGCACACGGGACGCACCTACGAAGCGATCATCCGCGTCAACTCCCAGTCGGGCAAGGGAGGAGTGGCCTACTTGTTGTCCACCGAGCATGGCCTGGAGCTGCCGCGCGCCATGCAAGTGGAATTCTCCAAGCAAGTCCAGGAGCTCACGGAGTCCTCGGGCACCGAAATCTCGCCCGCGCAGATCTGGGACGTCTTTTCCACCACGTACCTACCCGAAAATCCGACGATTCAGCTGCTCTCCTCGGAGGTCTCGACGGACGCGACGAGCACGCGGATCTTCGCTCAGGTCGTCGTGGCGGGTCAGCACGTCACGGTCAAGGGTGAGGGCAACGGTCCCATCGACGCGATGATGGCGGGACTGCGCAACGAGATGGCGATTGACTTCAAGGTGCGCGACTACCACGAACACGCACTCACCGCTGGCTCGAGCGCGTCGGCGGTGGCCTACGTCGAAGCCGAGGGCGAGGACGGCACGACGTGGTGGGGGGTGGGCATGAGCTCTTCGATCCTCGACGCGTCACTCGAGGCCGTAATTTCCGCCGCCAACCGCCGACGCTAGAACGCCTCACCGCTAGCCTGGTGTCATGACTTTTCACGCCCTCACCGTGGTGCTGGGCTGGACGGCCGTGTCACTGGGTCTGATCAGCACTGTCGCGCAGTTTCGCCGCGTCAGTTCGCGCGGCGTCGAGGGAGTCTCGCTCGCCACGTGGGTGATATTTGTCTACATGGGCGTCTTCTGGATCACCTACGGATTCGTGAAGGGATCGCTCGAGATCATTCTGGGCAGCCTGCTCGTGCTTCCCGTGCAGTTGGGGATTCTCGCACGGCTCGAGCCGTGGCGTCACACGCGCGTCGTGCTGCAGTCGCTCGCCTTCATTGGCCTCTTCGGGGTCGTGCCGACGATCCTCGGCGGATGGTCCGATGGCGTGTACGGGATCGGGATCGCCATGTCGATCACTCGTGGCCCACAGATTCTCGAGCTCGTGCGATCCGAGGACGCCTCGGGTGTGTCGGTGTCATCGTGGGCCCTCGGTGCGGTGGGCGCCGCTCTGTGGATGATCTTCTACGTGGGGGCCCACCTGTGGGCCGCCTTCATCGCCACGGGCCTGGCGGGTCTGGCCAGTCTGACCATCGCCGTTCTGGCCACGTGGCGCCACCAGATGGACCGGCGCTCTGTCTCGCTGGCGGCCGCCTTCACCGACTGAGACGCCGGCGACGATCACCTAGGGAATCGCGTTGGTAAAGGCCGCGAGTCGGGCGTTGCCCGACGCGAAGGCCTGGGCGAGTTCGGGTAGGTAGTGAGTGAGATGGCCGGGAGCGATGTTCGCCACGCAGGCGTGGTCGGCGATCGTGATCTCGGTGATGCCCGCGAGTAGGTCGGCGTTGGGCCGAGCGATCGGGTACTGGCGGACCTGGGCGATGGCCGAGAGCGCGTCGGAGACCTGGGCGCAGTCGTGGGCAATGACGGCCCAGTTGGGCGGCTTCGCCGCGATATCGTCGATGGTCGTCGAGACCGTCACTTGAATCGTCGACACGCGCCCGCCGTAGTTGTCGTACCAGAATCGACCTGACGACAGGGTCGAGGCGACGAGCGCGATGACGATCGCGTAGGCGACGAAGACCACGACGCCCGCGATCAGTTCGCCGATGAGTACTCGTTTGGCGCCGCGGGCAAGGATGATCGTGCTCGGCGCCCCGGGCGCGGGGGACCCTTCGTGGATTTGGCCGCTGGCCTCGAGAGACGCAGAGCCGTCGTGGGCCAGATCTACAGGTTCACTCGCGCCGATGGCTGACGAGAGGGCGACCGTCGACGCCGCGGTGTTGAGTGCCTCTTCGTTCGCGCGTTCGCCGAAGAGACCGCCCGGGAAGCGGTGCTGGACGAGCAAGACGTACGCCTCCGTGCGCAGGGCGAAGCGCAACGTGGCCCGGAAGGCGTCGTGTAGGGGTGTGGGGAGCGAACCGCGGAACATGGTGATCAACCAGCCCACGAAGCCAAACACGCTCGCCCCCGCCATCAGGCAGGCCACCACGAGGTACGCGGGGATGGCGAGAATGATCCGAAAGAGGACAGACAACCGACTCAGCGCTCCGACTTCCAACGTGAGGTCGATCGGATAGGTCTCGTCGGCCTCGACGCTAAAGGGCGGATAGCAGTCGGTCAGTAACCAGGCGTAGGCGTAGGCGCGCGCGTGCCAGCGAAGGTACCCCACGGTGAAGCGATGCAGGGGATTGCGTCCGGTGAAGAGCAGCGCGAACCACCCGATCACGCCCGCCACGAGGGCCGCGTAGCTGACGACTCCAAGGACGATGAAGTGAGGTATCGCGAGGAGTGATCGAAAGAATACGGTCCAGCGACGCTGGTTCTCTGGTGGGTTTACGCGAAGTTCCAGGACCGGGCGAGTATCAGTGGACATTTCCTGATCCTAACGATAAGGGGATGCGCGGACGCGACTACTCGCCTCAATTACGCACAGATGTCTCTGCGCGAACAGAGGCGACGGAAGGGGTGTTGGGGTAACTATTGACTCAATTGTCGCAACTGAGTAGCACTCAAATAGCGCGAGGGCCGACGAAGACCACCCACGCGGCGGCCCCGCGGGATTGGGGCCAACTACTTCGTGGTCTCGTGCATGCGAAAGTCGGGTTGGTGCTTCATGATCTCGCGTCGGGCGATGGTCATCTTGTGCACCTCGTCGGGACCGTCGGCGATGCGCAGGGTGCGCTGGTGGGCGTACATGGACGCGAGGGGGTAGAACTGCGTGACGCCCGCGGCCCCGTGGACCTGGATCGCGCGGTCAATCACCGCCAAGGTCATGCGCGGCACCGCCACCTTGATGCCCGAGATCTCGGTCGCCGCGGCGCGGTTGCCCACCGTGTCCATGAGGTGCGCGGTGCGCAGCACGTACTCTCGCGCCATGTCGATCTCAATGCGGCTCTCGGCGATCCAGTCCTGGATGAGGCCCTTGCGCGCGAGGCTGGTGCCGAAGGTGGAGCGCTCGAGTGATCGGGTCACCATCAGTTCGAGGGCTCGCTCGGCGACGCCAATGGAGCGCATGCAGTGGTGGATGCGACCTGGTCCCAGTCGGGCCTGACTGATCGCGAACCCGCTGCCCTCCTCGCCGAGAAGATTCTCCACCGGCACGCGCACGTCGCGGTAGATGATCTCGGGGTGTCCGCCGCGCTCGTTGTAGCCAAAGACGTGCGGGTCCATGCCGATCTCGACGCCGGGGGAGTCCTTGGGCACGACGATCATGGACTGCTGGAGGTGGCGCGAGGCGGACGGGTTGGTCTTTCCCATCACGATCAAGACCTGGCAGCGCTCCGCGCGCGCCCCCGAGGAGAACCACTTGCGCCCGTTGAGGACGTACTCGTCGCCGTCGCGCTCGATGGAAAGCCCGATGTTGGTCGCGTCAGAGGATGCCACGTCGGGCTCGGTCATGGAGAACGCGCTGCGGATCTCGCCGGCCAGCAGCGGCACGAGCCACTGCGCCTTAACCGACTCGGACGCGTAGAGATTGAGGATCTCCATGTTGCCCGTGTCGGGCGCGTTGCAGTTGAGGGCCTCGGAGGCAAAGCCGACGCGCCCGAGCATCTCCGACACCGGCGCGTAGTCAAGGTTCGACAGCGGCGTACCGGGGTCGTCGGCCTTCAGGTGGGGCAGGAAGAGGTTCCACAGTCCCCGATCGAGGGCGGCGGCCTTGAGCTTGTCCATCACGGGTGGGTAGCCATCGGTGCCCACCTCGGCCAACTCTCGGTAGAAGGTCTCCTCGTGCGGATAGATCACGTGATCCATGAAGCGTCGCACCGACTCTTGGACCTCGAGGCCCTGGGGCGTGAACTGGTAGGGCATGGTTCCTCACTTTGATCTGTCTGTAACCTACGTCGATTGTGTGGCCCGCTTCGTGCGTCGGCGGGCGCGACCCTCCTCGCGAAAAAGCCGAGGCAGTTCCGCCACGAGCTCGCGGTAGAGATCGCGGCCGGTGGGCTCGAAGACGCTGACCGGTGGCGAGGTGACCAACTCCTCGAGCGGACGAGCGAGAACGCGCGACCACGCGAGCAGTGCCGCGCCACGCACCTGGGCCACGAGCGGTTCATCGACGCGCTCGATGCGTCGCTCCAGCACGTCGGCGAAGATCTGGGCCCACTCGTCAGATTGCGCGCCCCCGCCAAGAAGGCGCACCGGTTCGAGGCGGCGTCCGACGAAGCGCTCGACGTGGCCAAAGAGCCACGCGCTGTTGGCCGCCACGCCCTCGAGCACCGCGCGTACGAGGTCGGCGGTGTCAGAGGACAACGAGAGGTTGGAAAAGCCCGCCCGGACTGCCTTGTTGTCCGCCGGAGATCGCTCACCGGCGAGCCAGGGGCGAAAGCGCACGCCATTGGCCCCCGGGGGCGACGTGGCCGCGAGCGCGGTGAGTGACGTGAAGGGCTCGTCGCCCAAGAGGCGACGGATCCAGTCAAGGGCCGCCGCGCCCGTCTCTTGGTTATTGATCACGAGGTACGAGTCATTGGACAGGCCCGGCACCGTCGCGATGGAGTGCGCGGGGTCGGTCTTCTTCTCGCGCACTGGACAACTCACCCACGACGTGGTCGAGAGCGCGAGGTGCGTCGCGTAGGGCGCGGTGGCGCCGGCGCCGATCGCCGCCGCGTGCAGATCGGGTATGCCGGTGACGACGACTGTGTGGGGGGCAACTCCCCACTCGTTGGCAACCACGTCGGTGACGGTGCCGACCACGTCGCCAAAGGAGATGAGCGGCGGCAACTTCGTGGCATCGAAGTCCGCGAGTGCGAGAAGCCCCTCGTCGTAGGCGAGGCGAGTGAGATCGCGGTTGTCCGTCATCCACAGGGCGAGGCGCGACGCGTGGGTCGCCGAGGCCACGCCGGTGAGTCGCATGGTCAGGTAGTCAACGGGCTCGAGGAACCACCGCGTGCGTGCGACCAATTCGGGCTCTTCGTGCGTGAGGTAGAGGATTTGGCCAATGGGGTCGGCCCCCGCGGTCGACGGAGCGCCACCATTGACGCGAATGAAGCGCAGGACCTTGCGCGGGTTGTATCCCTGGATTGGTCCGCCAAAGGCGCGTCGAGAGTGCGGGCCGCCGCGGGTGTCGAGCCAGGTCAGGCAGGGCCCCGTGGGTTCACCGTTCGCGTCCACCGGCACGGTCGAGGCGTACTGGCCGGTGACGGCGATGCCGACGACCCGCCCACGCCCGTGGGTGGTGGTGAGACGTGCGGCGGCGGCGCTGATGAGTTCCCACCACTCGCTGGCGTCTTGGGTGGCGGCGCCGTTGTCGCTGAGGGTGGTCGCGACGCGGTGCACCTCGTAGTCGAGCACGATTCCCTGGGGGTCGACGAGGGCGACTTTGGGGCCCCCGGTCCCCAGGTCGATCGCGAGGCAGAGGTCGCTCACGGCAGGGACATCTGGTGGTCCATCATGTCGGCCATGAAGAACTTCACGACCGCATCGACGTCGCTGGTGGAGCCACCGGCCACGCCGCCGTAGATCGACCCCGATTGGGCGGGCTCGAAGCCCTTGGTCTGCGCGTAGTCAACGGCGTCGGCGAGGTCGCGCCGCCAGCGCTCGAGGACGCCGGGCTGGGTCTGGGGGCGCGTGACCGCCATGTGAATCGCGTTGGGGTACTGCTGGCCGTTGAGCCGCCAGCCGCGCGTGCGCAAGAAGTCGTTCACGTGATAGATCTCGAACTCGTCGGAGGTGATCGAAAAGAGGAAGCTCGGCCGACCCATGACGCGAAGAGCGTCGTGCTCGCCGACCGCCTCGATCATGGCGGCCGCGGTCGCGAAGATGTCGCGGGCGTACGCGCGGTACCCGTCCTTACCCAGGGAGACCATGGCCGCCCACGTCGCGGCCAAGAGGCCGCCCGAACGCGAGCCGTCAATGCCCGGCGAGCAGTACTTACCGCCGGACCAGTCGGTCTGGTAGAAGTACTGGGCATTGCGCAGCGCCTGGTCCGCGAAGGTCACGACGCTCGTGCCCTTGAGGGCGTAGCCGTACTTGTGGGTGTCGGCCGAGATCGACGTGACGCCGGGCACCGAGTAGTCAAAGGCCGGAATGTCGTAGCCGAGCTCGCGCCCAAAGGGCAAGAGGAAGCCGCCGAGGCAGGCGTCGACGTGCAGGCCCACGCCGTGTGCGAGGGCCAGGGCGCCGAGTTCGGAAATGGGATCGACCGTGCCGTAGCCGTAGTTGCAGGCCGAGCCCACCAGGGCGATCGTCGAGGCGTCGACGTGACTCGCAACCCAGTCGAGGTCCACCTGGGTTGTTGCGGGATCGATGGGGGCGACCTTCACCTCGACGCCAAAGAGATGCCCCGCCTTGGCGAAGGCCGGGTGGGCCGTCTCGGGCTTGATGATGTTGGGGCGCGACACGTCAGGGCGCGCGTCGCGATAGGCCAGCACCGCGTGCATGATGGAGCCAGTGCCGCCGGAGGTCACCAGTCCCGCCGGTTGGCTCGCGCTGACGTGTGAGGCACCGAGGAGGTCGAGGGTCATCGCGATGATCTCAGCTTCAAACTTCGTCGAGCTGGGGCACATGTCGCGCTGAAGCGAATTGACGTGCGAAAAGTGGCCGAAGGCCTCGTTGAGGAATTCGTAGTGCTCGTGGTCCCCGCAGTACATCGTCCCCGAACACTGACCGGTCTCCCAGGTCGGGTCTTCGGCTGCGGCCATCGCGGCCAACGTCGCGAGCACGTCGTCGCGGCCCTCGCCCGTTTCGGGTAGAGCGCGGTGCACCGCGAAGCGATCGGCGTAGGGAAACTCACTCATCTCTCTCCTTGGTTCACCAGAGCGTAGAGCGACTGAGGGCGTGGGCGCGAGCGCTCGCCCTTCGGGGTGATCTCACTTACGCAGTGGCTGCCACGTGAACGTCCATCGCGCGGCGACAAAGGCGATGACGCCCCAGACACCGAGGACGAGAAACGGGCGACCCTGGAACCCCGTGGCGGCGTGCGTCGCGAGAGCGCTCTGCATCGACTGGGCGAGCGGTTCGAGGGGCAAGTAGTTGGACGTCGTCACCAGCCAGTGCGGAAGCAGGTTCGGCGGTAGGAAGACGCCACTCGTGAAGCTCAGCGTGATCGTCGCGAAGGGCCCCGCCGAGGAGGCCATCTCCGCCGTGGTCACGATCCGCGTGATCGCGAGGGCGATGGCGGTGAAGCAAAAGACACCGAGCAGCGTGTAGCACCCCACGGCCACGAGGGGCACGGGACGGGGCCGCAGCCCGTAGACAACCGTGGCCGTCGCCACCATCACCACGACGAGGGCGATCGAGACGATGACATTAAAGACGATCTGTCCGGCCAGGTAGGCCCCGGGAGGCATGGGCGACGCGCGGAAACGCTTGAGCCAGCCAGCCTCGCGCGCGCTCACGACCGCCACCATGACGCCCGTGAAAGTGCCGAGCATGAGTCCGTAGGCCGTGAGTCCTCCGGCGTAGAAAGCGATCGCGCTGATGGGGTACCCGGCCGCCGCGACGATCGCTCCCTGGTGGGCGAAGACCCAGCTGAGAATCACGAGGAGGCCCACCGGCATGATGAGCCCCAAGAGCACCGTGCGCGCACTTCGCACGTAGGCCCGCAGGTTGTAGAGGGCTTGGGCGCCGGTCAAACGTAAGTACCTCATCGTTCACCTCCGGTGGCGCCGAGAAAGACGTCGTTGAGAGAGGGGCGAAGAACCTCTAGGCGGTGCAGGGTCACGTCGTGAGACGCGGCCCACGTGATGAGCCGCAACAAGACGCCTTGGAGGTCGGAACCCAGTAGGGCCGTCGCCATATTGTCGCGCACGACAAAGTTGGCCCTCGTCAGTGCACACAGGGCGCTGGGATCGAGTCCCGGGGGCATTTCGAAGCGCACGGTCGTCGCCCCCATCTCACTGATGAGAGTCGAGGAGGTCCCCTCGGCCACGATTTGGCCCCGCGCCATGATGGCCAGCCGGTCGCACAGCCGCTCGGCCTCTTCCATGTAGTGCGTTGTTAAGACGATGGACGTGCCGCTGGCGCTCAGCCCCTCAATCACGGACCAGAAGTCCACGCGCGCCACCGGGTCAAAGCCCGTCGTCGGCTCGTCGAGGAAGAGGAGGCGGGGATTGCCGATGATCCCCAGCGCGACGTCAACGCGGCGTTTCTGGCCCCCCGAGAGGCGTCCGACGCGCTCGTTCGCCTTGTCGGCGAGCCCGACGAGTTCGAGCGTCTCGGCGACGCCACGCGGGTGAGAGAAGAAGCCCGCGAAGAGCCGCACGGTCTCGGTGACAGTGTGCACGGGGTCGAAGTCGGACTCTTGGAGGACGAGACCTATCTGGTCTCGCCAGTCGCGATGGGCCGAGTGGGGATTGGCCCCGAGAACCTGAGCCGTGCCGCGATCGGGCTTCTGAAATCCCTCGAGAATCTCGAGGGTCGTGGTCTTGCCGGCACCGTTCTCTCCAAGGAGCCCAAAGATCTCGCCCTCGCGCACGGCAAAACTGACGTTGTCCACGGCGACGAGACGGCCAAAGCGCTTGGTGAGGTTGGAAACTTCGATGACATTCGTCACGGACTTCATCTCGTGCGTCCAAGCACTCTCTGCGTCCAGGGAACGAATCGCACGACCAACCTCCCACTGGGACCCTCGGTGCGCACCACGACCGTCTCCATCATGGTGCGTAACTCGCTGAAGGGCCAGTGGCGAAAGGCCTCAGCAAATACGACCCTTCACGAGGACTTTCGGGCTCGGCTTTCGCGGGGTCTTCCGCGGCGAGGACGTCGTGAACGGCGTGGCCCCGTCGAGCTCGCCGTGGCGGAACGCGCGCGCCGCGTCGAGCGTTCGAACTGACGCGGCGCGAGCGCGACTGGTGAGCCGGGCCGCGTCGAGGACTCGGTGACCAATTCGAGTGGCTCAGTCTCACGCAGCGGTTCTTTCAACCAGCCTCGGTAGGATCGCGTCGTGGAGAGACGATGACGACGGGTCAACGCGTGCGCGCTATCTCTCGAGCGGGGATCTCGCTGGCCGCGTCGGTGGTGGTCGGACTGGTCTCGGTGGTCCTGGGAGCGTCGAGTGCGATCGCGGCCCCACCCTCGATAGTGATCAAGGTCGCCGAGTACGCGGTGGCCACCGCCGCGCACGAGCGCCCCGCGCACGCGGTGACGAGTGAGGACATCACCAACGCGGCCGCGGCCTCCATCATCAATGCGTCAGCGACGGGTGCGTCCAAGGTGTCCCTCGTCGCCAACATCGGCGATCTGCCGGGTTACCCACGCGTGGCCGCTTTTCTCAGTTCGGCGACCTTCGCGCTGACCTGCGTGGACTTCCCAGCCTCCGTCGGCGCCGCGCCCGTGATCACCCCGTGCCCGTCCCGGGCCCTGGGTGAGTGGTACAGCGAGCCCACCGTTCTGCTCATCGCTCGTAACGCGGTGGCGCTCGCGGCGTCGCGCGGCCAGGCGGTCTCAGGCGCCGACGTGGTCGCGGCGGCCGCGCGCTCTGGTTGGAAGCTCGCCGTGCGACCCACGTTTAGCAGCGGTCAGGGTGGCGTGGCCAAGTTCACGACAACCTCGACGTCGAGGTCGAGTGGTTCACCAAAGACGGTGACCGTCACGGTGTGTGTTCTGCTGCCCGCGACCGCCTACGGCATCGCCCACTGGGTGAATTGTTAAGACTCACTCCGACGGCGAGTCCTAAAGGAGAGCGCCGTCACGGTGTCGCTCGAGGGAGTCGGTGACTCCAGTAGTCATCGACCGTGGGCACTGAGCATCGCGCGGCGCTACGGGCGACTCTCGAAGACGTACTCCTCTTCGCCCGCGCCGTTGGTCTGCACTGCCACACGCTCAAATCCCAGGGCTGACACGAGGGCGAGGGACGGCGCGTTGGTGGACGCGACCGTAGCAACGACGCGGGGCCAGCCCTGGGACATCGCCCAGGTCACGAGGCCACCGACCGCCTCCCGGGCGAATCCCTGTCGTCGGTAAGGTCCAAAGACGGTGTAGCCCACCTCGGCTCGACCGATGTCAGAGGGAGCACCGTGAAAGCCACAGTGTCCCACGAGACGATCATCCGACGCGCTCACCATGGCGCGCACGAACCACCCCGGAGTCTCGGGGTGACGTCGCAGGCCCTCGAGGTGAGTGGTGAGAAAAGAAGCGTTGACCGTCCCGAGAAACTCGTCGGTGAACGCGATGCCTTGAGCGAGAGACGCGCCCTCAGCGTCGCCGTCGAGGAGCTTCTCAAGCGCAGCGTCCGTGAGAGCCACGAGTCGAAGCTGGAGCGTCTCAATGAGGGAATCTGACGACATCCGCTGCAACTTACTCTGTGAGACCAACGTGGGACGCGCCCGCGCGCGATCTCGGCCCGAGATCTCGGCGTCAGGGACCTGCACAGGGCGCTGGATCAAAGGAGGGCGTTGACGTCGTAGGCAAAGCGCTCACTGTGGTGGTCGTTGACGCGTGCGCCGCGTGCGTCGTCGTGGGGTTCGAAGCCACGGTCGTCGTCGTAATGAGCGGCGGCGGTGGTGTCGCGAATGACTCGTTCGGTGGAGGGTTGGTGGGCGCCATCAGCTCGGAGCCGAAGATGTTTACCAGCATCTGTTGGGCGACGGGCTGCTGGATGAAGAGGAGGTCGGCGCCGTTGACGGTGGCTCCGGTCGTGGGCAGCGTGTACGTCTTCATCGCGGCGGGGTTGAAGTGGCGAAACTTGAGCGCGAGGCCGATCATCTGGTTGAGCGTGAACTTGCTGTCGATCGCCACGCCCTGGGGGATTTTCGACAGGAAGTTGTTGATCGCGAGCGGGTTGCCGAGACTGCCTTTGACGCGACTGATCATCGCTCGCAAGAAGGCGTTTTGACGATCGATGCGCCCGAAGTCACTCGTGCCGTCGTAGATCCAGCCGTCCAGGGCGAGCTGGGCGTAGGTCATGTTGATGGCGTTCGCCGGCCAGACGCCCACACCCTTGACGTTGTAGTAGTAGTGGCGACTGCGCGCCACCGCGAGAGCCGCGGCGCCGTTGACGAGTTGACAACCCGCGTGGGTGATGCGCAGTCCCGAGTACGAGTCGTGCGCGGGGTAGGGAAAGTCGAGGTAGACACCGCCAATGGCTTCGGCGGCGTTGACGAGGCCGCCGAAGCTGACCTGGACGCTGTAGTTGATGGGGATGCCGAAGTTGGCGGTGATGGTCTGGGCCAGCAGCGAGGGGCCTTGGCCGTAGTTGACGTTGATGCGATTGAACTTGCCGTACAGGGACTGGTTGGCGAGCAGGGTCACGGTCGTGTCGCGCGGGATGGAGAGAATGGTGATCGTGCCCGCGTTGGGGTCTACGTGCATGATCTTGACGACGTCACTACGCTGTCCCGCCGCCTGTCCCGTCGACGCACCGGTCTGGCGCGCGAGCGCGCCCGTGAGACCCACCCGCGAGTCCGAGCCAATCTCGAGGATATTGAAGGGCTTACCGGGCGCAGCGTAGACCTCGTGGGGAACGCGCAGCTTGGGAATCTCATTGAAGCGGTGTTGGGCGTAGAGGTAGCCCCCGCCAATCACCCCGACGACGAGGACGACGAGCGAGACGCCCACGATGATCCACGTGCGACCTGTTCGGCGCGCCCGTGGACGGGACCTCGTGGGGGTGATCGTCTCGCCGAGGGCCCGTAGACCCTCCTCATTGGCGAGCGGCGCGGACGAGGAGTCGGAGCTGCGCCGTCGCCGATGACGGGGTTCCTCGGCCATGGTCAACCCTACCAACGGGCCCGAGCGCTATCGCAATTACGCGGCCCCCGCGATGTCGCGCCCACGCACGGCGTGGGGACTAGTTCGCGCGCCGTGCGCGCAGCTCGCGAATCTTCACCCTCGTGCCCGTGCGCAAGATGGCCCGTCGGTAGATGACCGCCGCCAAGCGCGCCACGAGTACGGTGCAGACGACGTCGATGGCCACCGAGATGGTGAACTGCCACCACGACACCTCGCCGAGGCCCACCAGCGTGGGCATGGCGAAGGGAGCGGTGAGGGGCACGTAGGCGAGGACCTTGAAGAAGAGGGACGCCGAACCCGAACTCGCCGCCGTGAGCGACATGATGTAGCCAAAGAGGAGGGGCAAGGTGAGCGGGAAGGCGAGCGTCTGGGCCTGATCCTGGCGTTCGACGGTCGACCCCGCCGCGGCGTAGATCCAGCAGTAGAAGGAGTAGCCGAGGAAGAGCCAGATGAGAATGCTCACGATGACCCAGGGCGCCGTTCCGTGGATCAAGCTCGATCCGACGATTTTGGCCAGCACGAGCGCAAAGGTGACGATGAGTCCCGCCTGGGCGAAGGCCACGACGCCGATACCGAGTACCTTGCCCAAGATGACCTGAATCGGCCTGACGGTAGCGAGAAGGACTTCGACGACGCGACTGGACTTCTCCTCCATCACGCCCACGAGAATCCAGCCCAGGTACTGCGAGAGCATCATGAAGATGAGAATGACGCCCACGATCGACGTCGGATCAGGACCGCGGCTGGTCGCGGCATGGCTCACGCTCGTGATGGGCAGCGCTCTCGCGCCGGCGAGCGTGGCGATCTGGCTCGCGGTGAGGCCGGCGCTCGCCTGAGCTCGGGCCACGCCCAGCGTCACGGCGATCGCGCGGACAAACTGCGCGCCCGAGGAGGTGTCGGTGAGTGAGAGGGGAGACTTGATCTCGATGGTCGCGTCGTCGAGGATCACGACGTTGACCTTGCCGGCGTTGAGAGCGGCCGAGGCCGCGCTCGAGTCGCTCAGCGACTCGAATTGCACCTTCACTCCCGTAGCGACGGCCGTCGCCTCCACGCGCGCGCGCAGCGACGCGGATAAGGAGCCGACGACGCCCACGCGCTCTTGCGGAGTGCGGTGGTGGTTCAGCGAGGGAATGACGATGGCGGCGCCCACGCCGAGCAAGATGAGGATCGTGGCGACGCGAAACACACGCCCACGAACGCGCTGGCGAATCTCACGCCCCGCCACGAGGGCGACCACGTTTCGCGTGCCCTCACGGGTGGACTCCGTCGTCACGCGAGGCGCCGCGGTGCGCGTGCGCTTGCGCACAATGACGCGCAGCACGAGTGCGAGCACCACGAAGGCGCCGACGTAGAGCGACTTCACTGGAGCGCCTCGCGAAAGACTTCGGAGAGCCGGCGGCGCTCGAAGACGAACTTCGTCACCCGGCCCGCGCGCGACGCGCGCTCGAGGACCTGGTTGGAGTCGATGTCGGTGTCGAGCACGAGGCGGGCTTCGCCTCCCGTGACTTCCGAGACGTGTACACCAGGGACACCTCGGACCCACTGCGCGTCGCGGTCGCCCTCGACACGCACCGCGAGGCGCCGGTCACCGCTCGTGGCTAGTTCGTCCACGCTCCCCGCGACGACGAGGCGGCCCTGATTGATGATGGTCACGGACTCGCACAGGTCCTCCACCTGGTCGAGCTGGTGACTCGAGAAGATGACGCCACTGCCCGCACGAGCTCGTTCGACGAGGACCGCGCCGATGGTCTCGATGCCGGCGGGGTCGAGTCCGGCGAGCGGTTCATCGAGGATGAGCAGCTCGGGCTCGTGCACGAGGGCCGCGGCGAGCTGGACGCGCTGCTGGTTGCCGTGGGAGAGCTCTTCGACCTTCGAGGTCGCCCGTTCGCCGATACCCAGGCGCTCGAGCCACTGTGTCGTGGCCCGCCGTGCGCTCGGAATCGAGAGGCCGTGGAGCCGGCCCAGATACTCGAGTTGCTCGCCCACTCGCATATTCGGATAGAGGCCCCGCTCTTCGGGCATGTAGCCAAAGCGACGCCGCTGCGCCTCGCCGACGGGTTCGCCGTTCCAGAGCACCGCGCCCCCGTCGAGATCTGTGAGGCCGAAGATCGCGCGCATCGTCGTGGTCTTGCCCGCGCCGTTGGGCCCGAGGAAGCCCATGACGTGGCCCGACGGCACGGTGAAACTGAGGTGATCGAGCGCCTGGAGCTCTCCGAATCGTCGACTTAATCCTCGAAGCTCGAGTGTCGCGCTCACGCCGTCACGCTAGTACCGCGGCGTGCGAGCACTCACGAGACGCGCTATCGCAAGCGCTCAATTTCGATTTTCCCCATCGTCATCATCGCGTCGAGGGCCTTCTTCGAGACCGCCGGATCGCTACTCGCGAGCAGTTCGCCCAGCGTGCGGGGCACGACCTGCCAACTGACGCCCCAGCGGTCCTTGCACCACGCGCATCGCCCCTCCTCGCCACCGTGAGAGGTCAGTGTGTCCCAGAGGGAGTCGACTTCGTCTTGCGTGTCACAAAAGACCTGAAAGGACACGGACTCGTTGTGGGGAAAGCCGGGTCCTCCGTTGAGCGCGACGAAGGGCTGGCCAAAAAGTGAGAACTCGACCGTAAGAACCGATCCCTCTGGACGCTGGCCATCGGCGGGGTAGTGGGTCACTTGCCCCAAGCGTGAGTCGGGAAACGTGCCGACGTAGAACGTCGCCGCCTCGAGGGCCTGATCGTCAAACCACAGGAACGTCGTTACGCCGGAGATCGCCACAGCGTGAATGTAGCGGCCGGCGTGGCGCGACGCCTACGCGTCGACGAGTCCGGTCCAGCTCGGTGGCGCGTAGTGGCTCTCGAACGCGGCGATCTCCTCGTCGCGGCGCAGCGTGAGACCAATATCGTCCCAGCCGTTGAGTAGTCGCTCTTGCGTGGAGGGGTCAAGGACGAAGGGGCGCCGCCAGTTGGCCTGCGGCACTTCGATCTCGAGGTTGACCACGTCGATGACCACGAGGAGAGTTGGGGAGTTCTTCACCAGCGCGGTGAGAGCCTCGACGTCCTCGCTCGGCAGTTGGACGATGACCAGTCCCTGCTTCGAGGAGTTGTTGCGAAAGATGTCACCGAAGGAGGGCGCCACGATCGCGGCGAAGCCGTGGTCCATTAACGCCCAGACGGCGTGCTCGCGCGACGAGCCCGTGCCAAAGCGCGGACCCGCGACGAGAATCGTCGCGCCCGCGTACTCGGCCTGATTGAGCACGAAGCCCGGGTCGTCGCGCCACTCCGAGAACAGTCCGCGACCGAAGCCCGTGCGCTCGACGCGCTTGAGCCACTCCGAGGGAATGATCTGGTCGGTGTCGACGTCGGCGCGCTCGAGCGGGACCGCGCGGCCTTCGACGACGCGTACGGACTTCACGAGAGGTCTCCGGGAGCCGCGAAGCGTCCGGCGACGGCCGTGGCGGCCGCGACGGCGGGTGAGACGAGGTGCGTGCGGCCCCCGCGGCCCTGACGGCCCTCGAAGTTGCGGTTCGACGTCGAGGCGCTGCGCTGGCCCGGCGTGAGCTGGTCGGGGTTCATCCCGAGGCACATGGAACAGCCCGGCTCGCGCCACTCAAAGCCCGCGGCGAGGAACACGCGGTCGAGGCCCTCGGCTTCGGCCTGTGCCTTAACCCGGTGGGACCCGGGGACGACGAGCGCGCGCACGTGGGGCGAGACGTGGTGGCCGGCGGCCACCTCGGCGGCCGCACGGAGGTCCTCGATGCGCGAGTTGGTGCACGAGCCAATGAAGACGACGTCGACGGCAATGTCGCGCACCGGCGTGCCGGCCTCTAGGCCCATGTAGGCGAGGGCGCGTTCGTGGGCCTCGCGCATATCCGCCTCGGCGTCGATGGATGAGGGAATGACGCCGTCGAGCGCCACGACCTGGGAGGGGTTCGTGCCCCAGGTGACGTTGGGCACGATCGCAGTCGCGTCGAGCACCACCTCAGCGTCAAAGACCGCGTCGTCGTCGCTCGTGAAGCGACGCCAGGCACTGGCCTGCGCCTCGAAGGCGTCGCCGCTCGCGACGCCGGGCCGACCGCGCAGGTAGTCAATGGTCGCGTCGTCGACGCCGACCAGACCGGCGCGCGCACCCGCCTCGATCGACATGTTGCACACCGTCATGCGACCTTCGACGGAGAGCGCGCGGATGGCCTCGCCGCGGTACTCGATGACGTAGCCCGCGCCACCGCCGGTGCCCAAGCGCGCCACGATGGCGAGCACCAGATCCTTCGCGCTCACTCCGGGACGTAGGCGGCCCGTGACGGTGACCGCCATGGTCTTGGCGCGCTGTGAAACCAACGTCTGGGTGGCCAACACGTGCTCTACTTCACTCGTGCCGATGCCAAAGGCGAGCGCGCCGAGCGCGCCGTGAGTTGACGTGTGCGAGTCGCCACAGACGATCACGGTGCCGGGCTGACTGACCCCGAGCTCGGGACCGATGACGTGGACGATGCCCTGGTTGGCGTGTCCGCGGGGAAAGAGAGTGACCCCGAACTCCCCACAGTTCTCTTCGAGCGCCTCGAGCTGGCGCCGGGACACGGGATCGGACACGGGCACGCTCAACGGGTCGGTGGGCACGTTGTGATCCGCCGTGGCCAGGGTGCGCTCGGGTCGTCGCACGCGCCGGCCATTCAGGCGCAGTCCGTCGAAGGCCTGAGGGCTCGTCACCTCGTGCACGAGGTGCAGGTCCACGTAGAGCAGTGGCGTTTCGCCCTCGCCGGCGATGACGTGGTCGTCCCAGATCTTCTCGTAGAGCGTGCGGCCCACGACTAGCGCAGCCCGATGATCTTGACGCGCAGGGTCCCCGAGGGCGCCTCGTACTCAACCTCGTCGTCCACCTTGTGATCCAGGAGAGCCGCGCCGAGCGGCGAGCTCGGTGAGGCCACTAAGACGCCCTCCGGTCGCTCCTCGATGGAGCCGATGAAGAACTCTTGGAAGTCCTCGTCGTCGTCGCCCTCGTAGACAACTTGGACGATGGAGGCGTGCTGGACCTGCTGAGCGCCGGTGTCACGCTCGACGATCTCGTGGTGTCGCAGGACGTGGTCGATCTGGCGGATGCGAGACTCCATCTTTCCCTGGTCGTCCTTGGCCGCGTGGTAGTCACCGTTTTCTGACAGGTCCCCGAGGAGGCGCGCCGCTTCGATCACGCGGGCGATCTCGGTACGTCCCACGGTCGTGAGGTGCTCGAACTCCTCGCGGAGTTTCGCGAGGGTCTCTTGGGTGATGCGATGGATCTCGCCGGCCATGGGTACTCCGCCTCTGGTAAGAGCCTGAGTTTACCGAGTGGTGCTCTTAGTGGCGCGTTTGCTCACGGGGGCTCGCGCCGAGCAGACTGGCGGTGGAGGAATCATGAGCGAGCACCAGACCCACCGCGTCGCGGTCATCGGCGGCGACGGCATCGGCCCCGAGGTGACGGCCGCGGCTCTGCGTGTCGTCGCGGCGACCGGCGTCGCCCTCGAGACCACCGAGTACGACCTGGGGGCGGCACGCTTCTTGCGTGACGGCTTCGTCTTGGACGACGCGACACTCGAGGAGTTGCGCGGGCACGACGCCATACTCCTGGGCGCCGTAGGTCCGGCCATTGGCGACACGCGCATTCCCGGCGGAGTGCTCGAGCGCGGGCTGCTTCTCAAGATGCGCTTCGGCCTCGACCTCTACATCAACTACCGACCCTTCCACGGCGTCGCGGGCTCGCTCGCGGCAGGCACGTCGTTTGCCATCGTGCGAGAGAACACCGAGGGCCCCTACGCCGGCGAGGGTGGCACGCTGCGCTACAACACGGCCCACGAGGTCGCTACCCAGGGCTCGGTCAACACGCGCTTTGGTGTCGAGCGTTGTGTGCGCTACGCCTTTGAGCGCGCGAGCGCGCTTGCCCGCCCCCGCCTCACCCTGGTGCACAAAACCAACGTTCTAACTTTCGCGGGCAATCTGTGGAGTCGGGTCGTCGAGGAGGTGGGTCGTGAGTACCCCGAGGTGGCTGTCGACTACAACCACGTCGACGCGGCCTGCATCTACCTCGTCGAGAACCCGGCGCGCTACGGCGTCATCGTCACCGACAACCTCTTCGGCGACATCCTCTCGGACCTCGCGGGGGCAGTGACCGGGGGAATCGGCTTCGCCGCGAGCGCGAACCTCAACCCGTCCAAGACCGGTGCGTCGCTCTTTGAGCCCGTTCACGGGGCCGCCCACGACATCGTGGGCACCGGTCGGGCGAACCCTCTCGCGGCGGTCTCGAGTGCCGCTCTCATGCTCGAGCACCTCGGTGAAATGGCCGCGGCACAGCGCCTGGCTCGCGCGGTGACAGACTTTGACGGAGACGTCGCGTCCCTCGGCACCGCCGGGGTCACGGCGCAGTTGATAGAGAGGTTGTAGATGCCCATCACCCCGACCAAGAAGATCTGGATGGACGGCGCCCTGGTCGACTGGGACCAGGCGACGGTGCACGTGCTCAGCCACGGGTTGCACTACGGCACGGGGGCCTTCGAGGGCGTACGTGCCTACAAGACCCCGCGCGGTGTGGCGATCTTTCGCCTGCGCGAGCACATGGCCCGACTCCTGCGCAGCTGCAAGATCCTGATGATGGACGTGCCCTTCACCCTCGACGAGCTCTGCGACGCGGCCCTCGAGGTCGTGCGGGTCAACGAGCTCGACAATGGTTGCTACCTGCGCCCCCTCGTGTACCTGGGCTACGGCGAGATGGGCGTGAATCCGCTGCCCGCTCCGGTCAACGTCGCCATCGCCGCCTGGCCCTGGGGGGCCTACCTCGGCGACGAGGGCCTCGAGAAGGGCGTGCGGATGAAGATCTCGTCGTGGCAGCGCCACGGCGTGAACGCGATGCCCACCGCCGCCAAGGGCACGGGGATGTACCTCAACTCCGCCCTGGCCAAGGTCGAGGCGATGAAGGCCGGCTACGACGAGGCGATCCTGCTCGGACCCGACGGGCGCGTCTCGGAGTGCACTGGTGAGAACCTCTTCGTGGTGCGCGATGGCGTCATTTTCTCGCCGCCGCCCTCGGAAGCGGGGGCCCTGCCGGGAATCACCCAGCAGACGATTGTCAAGATCGCCAACGACCTGGGCTACGAGGTGCGCTTTGAGGCGATGATTCGCACCGATCTCTACCTCGCCGACGAAGCCTTCCTCACGGGCACCGCCGCCGAGGTGGTGCCGATCTCTTCAGTGGATGACCGCGTCGTGGGCGCGGGAACTCCCGGTCCCATCACCAAGGCGCTGCAGTCGATCTACTTCCAGGCCGTGCGCGGTGAGCGCACCGAGTACGAAGAGTGGCTCGCCCGGGTGTAGTTCGACGCGGCGGTAGTGTCGAAGGGTGACACAACCTACCTTTGTCCCGGTTTCGGCCGTCGGTGAGGTGCGGCCCTCGATGGCCACGCCCCCGGCCGAGTACTCCCGCCCACGAAAGGCCGGTCTCGTGCGCTCGGCGCGTCCGACAGCGGGCGCGAACCGCGGCACGCCGGCCCCCGACGCGGGCTACGCACTGGGTCTGGCCGCGCGCGAGGTGGGTCACCTCGACTTCGCGCACGAGCACGACCGCCACGACGTCGTCGTGGGCGTCGCCCTCGTGGCGGCCAAGCGCGCGAGCCTCGTGGGACGCGCACCCACCCGCGACGACGTCACTCTCGTGCTCGCCCACTTCGGCCTCGCCGGGACGGTCTCTCACGCGCTGGCCGCGCCCTTCGCAGGTCTCGCGCACAGCTACGTCGCCCAGCGCCGCTTCGTCGATTCGGTGAGTGAAGACGAACTGCGTCCGCGCGACGTCATCACCCGCCACTAGAGCAGCGAGGAACCATGAGCTTCTTTCTCAACGACGAGCAACGAGCCTTTCAAGGAGTGATGCACGACTTCGTGGACGCGCGCGTCGCCCCCCACGCCGCGCGCTACGACCGCGAGCAAGTCTTTCCCCAGGACAGTTTCGACGCCTGTCTCGAGATGGAACTGCCCTCACTCGCGGTGCCCGCGGCCTACGGTGGCGCGGGCGCCGACATGGTCACCCAGGCGATCATGGCTGAAGAGCTCGCACGGGGCTGCGCCTCGACGTCGGTGACGATGTTGATCTCCAAGCTCGGCATGTTGCCGATCATGAACTTCGCCTCCGAGGAGATCAAACAGCGTTACCTTCCGCGCATCGCCACCGGTGAGATCCAGGCGAGCTACTGCCTCTCCGAAGCCGACGCCGGCAGCGACGTGGCCGCGATGCGCACTCGCGCCGTGCGCGACGGCGACGAGTACGTGCTCAACGGTTCGAAGTACTGGATCACGAACGCCGGAGTGTCTCAGACGTACACCGTGTTCGCCTCGACCGACCCCACCGCGAAGAGCCACGGCATCACGTGCTTTCTCGTCGAGAAGGACTGGCCCGGAGTGAGTTTCCCCAAGCACGAGGACAAGCTCGGACTTCGCGCCTCGCCCACGGGCGAAGTCGTCTTTGACAACGTCCGCGTGCCGCTCTCGCACCGCATTGGCGAAGAGGGACAGGGCTTTCTCATTGCCATGCATACGCTCGATCGTTCGCGACCGACGATTGGCGCCCAGGCGGTGGGCATCGCCCAGGCCTCAGTTGACTACGCGGGTCAGTACATGAAGGGACGCAAGGCGTTCGGTGCGCCCATCAGCGAGCTCCAGGGTCTGCGTTTCATGTTGGCCGACATGGCAATTCGCACCGAAGCCGCCCGCGCACTCGTCTACCGAGCCTGTGCCACGATCGACGCGGGCGATCCCGATAAGGACCTCTCCTACCTGGGCGCGGCCGCCAAGTCCTTTGCGTCGGACACCGCCATGAGTGTCGCCACCGACGCGGTGCAGCTGCTCGGCGGCTACGGGTTCACGAAGGACTTTCCGGTCGAGCGCTTCATGCGCGACGCGAAGATCACCCAGATCTACGAGGGGACCAACCAGATCCAGCGCGTCGTGGTGGCAAAGCACCTGCTCAAGTAGGGTTTTTCTTTCCGCGTCGCGACGACTTTTCGCGATTTTTCGCATTTCATCCCTACTTCATCCCTACCGCGCGACCGTTGGGATGCGTGGCGACGATACGAGAACGACGGCCGGGCGTCTGGGAGGTGCGCGGCTTCGCGGGCAAGGACGAGAAGGGCCGGCCGGTTCAGGTCAGTAGGACGGTGCGCGGAACGAGGAGAGACGCCCAGCGCGTCGCCGCGGAGATGACCCTGAAGCCCTCTACGGTCGCCGCGCGACGCCTCTCGGTTGCCGAGATGCTCGACCTGTGGGCCGAGACCGAGGGACCCACCTGGGCCCCGTCGACCGAACGTGACCAGAGGAGTCGGATCCGACTGGTGCAGTCGGATCGCATCGCCGCGCTGCCCCTGTCGCGACTCAGCGCGGTCGAGGTCGACCGGTGGCACGCACGGCTGGCCGGCCGAGGGGTGGGCGAGGGGTCCATCAAGAATCAGCACACCGTGCTGCGCGCGGCGATCACGCTGGCGGTGCGCTGGGGATGGCTGTTGACCAACGTGGTCGCGGTCGCGCGACTCGGACGACGAAAGAGTGAGCCTCGCGGAACCCTCAGCGTCGAGGAGGTGCGCCGCGTGCTCGAGAGCGCGGCGACTCTCGTGGCCGACGGAACGATCGAGCCTCAGGCCGCGGTGGCACTGCGCCTGGCTGCGGTGACCGGCGCACGCCGGTCCGAGCTGGCCGCGTTGCGCTGGATCGACCTCGTTGATGGGCGCCTGACGATCGATTCGAGCATTGCCATCATTCGAAGTGGCGCTAGTGGTCCAACATTGCGTGACGATCCGACCAAGACCGCGAATCGACGCGTGATCTCACTTGACGCGACGACGCTCACGCTGCTCGATGAGTTGCGAACCAACTTCAGCGCCTTCGGCCCGTGGATCCTGTCTTCCGGAGAGACACCGGTGAATCCGGAGCGTCTCACCGCATGGTGGCGCAGGTCGCGCGATCACGCCGGCGTGGCAGCCCGGTGGCGACTGCACGATCTGCGCCACTGGTCGGCGACGATCTCGATCGCTCGAGGCCACGACATCCGCACCGTCGCCAATCGCCTGGGGCACGCGAACCCCTCGATGACGTTGCGCACGTACGCCCACGCCGTCGACTCGACTGACGCACCGATCGCCGCCGCTCTCGGATCGGTACTCGATGCGCCCGAGATGAAGCCCACTGACTCAGAGCTCGACGTCGCCGGTGGCGAGGAGATTCTCTAGCGCCGAGACCGGTATCAGGACGCGCCGGCCGAGCCGGATCGATCTCAGGACTCCCGCGGCGACCAGTTCGTACGCGAAGGAGCGGGACACGCCGAGGGACCGAGCGGCCTCGGTCACGCTCACGAGCATCCGTGGAAGCGGCTCGGTTCTGCCTGAGTGCCCCGCAGCTGGGTGACGTGACACGGCGACATCGACGGATTTCGTGACAGACACTGCGCTCATGGATCTCCTTCTACGGGTGTCGAAAAACTCGCCCTCTATAGAAGTAGCCACTCTTTTCAGCCATTTTCGAACGACAACTTGGAGCGAGATTCCAAGTCTCTTTGAAACACCCCAATTTTCAACGATTTTGAAGATCATCCAGCGAGCCCGCTGGGCCGCCGGAGCGCTGCGCGCTCGTCGGCCCCGGGCAGGGGCGCCTGACTCAGCATGGTCATCCGGGAGACGAATCTGATGAACCCTTCTGTACATCTATCAAGTAGTCGTCAATGGACTATGGGGCGTCCAATCGATTAGCATCCACCTATGGGTCCGACCATTGACCAAAACGTATGAACTGGCTTGAGAGAAATGCATTCAGGCGCGCAGCAACTCGCCTACAGGTTTCCCCAACGGAGACGATCCTTGAATTTGATATAGGCGACCCTCTATATCTCATCCTGCCCCTGGACTTTCCAACGCCGCTTCCACCAAGGGCCAGGCGAATTGATCTAATCGCTACCAATGCAGCCCTTTACATTCACTCTTACGGATTACAACGTCGCTACGAATGGAGCGATGTTCTGGAATGCTCATTTCAAGATAACTTTATCCACTGGCGCCAGCTAAGCGGTCATAAGTGCCAGGTTCACACGAATCGAAGTCATCGTCCACTCGCCGAGGTTATCGCCGAGCAAATTGATGAATATGAAAGCCAGCTCAATCCAGTTGATCGGGAAAATCGCGTGACGCAACGTGCCAGTTACGATGCCCAAGATCGAAAACGGAACGCGGCAATTATGATTCTGAATCAAGAGAATCAATATTTCCGTGCACTCGAGTTTCGTGCTACGGTCGTGAATTTAGCTGGTGAAATTTTGGTTGCGTCGACGGTCTGCTTATTAGACCGAGGAGTCGAGTTCGTATTCGATTCCACCCACCACCGACTTCTCATTCCGTATGAAGTAATCAAGACCCCTTATATTGATCCTACTTCCTATACAATGACAGCAGGAATTGACGATCCAAGTTACAAAACATTTACGGTTCAAGGTAATTCAATAGACATGATTTCCCATTGGAAGAATGATCTTGATCAACTGATCGCGAACGGACTTACTTAGAGGAATGAGATAGGTTCTAAAGTGTGCATTTCTGTCCGCAGATTGTGAACACCGACTAACAGATGCCGGAAACCATGCATCAGGCGAGTTAGCAATGCGCGCTGGTAAGACCTTCAGTTCGTGCCTCCTACACCAACTAGTACGCATCTGGCTCAAGCCGCCAGTGCATACTGGCAGAGCTGTCGAGCCGGGCCCCGGGCGTTAGCAAAGCTCAAATCCCAAAATTCTTGTTGCGGCAACCTGACTTCTTAACTTGTCAATTCTGTAAGCCGCTTCAACCGAAGACTAATTTCGGTTCGTGCCCGTCCAATCGGAAAAGTACCCTCGATGTATGCCACATCCTCGTACTCAGAGTCAATCGAGAAGTGTAAGAGGGTGTCATTACTTCTCCGAGCAAGGTACCTCCGGACCTCGGAACTGAGATACTGCACCTTCTTTAATAGCCCATCTATGGCTTCGACATCATTCTGAGAGATTTCGAAGCTCTCCCTCTGAAGTTGTGTGTACTGGTGTTTGAAATGCACAAGTTTCCTCTTGAGACTATTTGCTCTCAACACGAGTAGAAATACGGAAACAAACAATGTGAAACCAAGAATTCCAATAGCGCCGAGCACAGAAGTTGCAAGTCGATACTCAGATGTTCTCTTACTTGCAAGAGCGGCCGTGGCCCACCCGCTGGCTGCGAGCGACATCATTGCCAGTCCTATAGCCAACCACACACCGCGATTCTCACTCATCTTCCCGAAGATAATACGCCTGGAGAACTCGTGATGTTCTTTTCAGTAAGCTGCCGGTCGAAGGTCGCACTTCCGTTTTGCCAGCCCTGCGAGACCATCTAGGTCAGATCGCGCAATCGCCAGTGCGGCGTTGCAGAACTGTCACGTCGGGCCTCCGACACGCACCCGTACGCCAGGGTTGGTCATCCCTACTTCATCCCTACTAATCGGTGGAAACACCCTTGTCGGGGCGAACAAGGTGGACGAATCTCCTTACAAATAAAGGCTTTATGGACGCGGTGGACTGTTTGGCCAGAACACCCAGATCTACGAGGGCACCAACCATATTCAGCGCGTCGTGGTGGCAAAGCACCTGCTCAATTAGGACGGCGCCTCCAGAGATGGGGTAGTGATCCGTGCTGTTATTGGTTCCGTCTGGGTCAGAATCGTCGAGCTCGCCATCGGGGCTAGCTCTCCTGTCCGCGCGTCTCGAGTGGCAAACTCAGCGAGCGGTATCCATCAACACTCGTGAAGCCGAGTCCTTCGTACAGACGTAGGGCGGACGTGTTGTCGGTTTCGGTCTGTAGGGCCAAGCGCGACGCACCCGCGCTGATCGCCGCAGCGCGGATGAACTCGAGAAGAGACCGTCCAACGCCAGTGCGTCGCTGGGTTGGCACTACGAAGAGGTCTCTGATCTGCCAGAAGTGGCCTAGTCGCTGTGAAGCGGGAACGTCCATCACGAGGGCAAAGCCGATGAACTCGCCGTCGTCGTGGGCGACGAAGGCAGTAATTCCACCCGCAAGGTGCGATGCTAACCAACTGGCCGTGCGCGACGGGTCGGCGGCCTTACCATAGTGGACGCGATAGTGGTCGAAGATCACCGCGAGTCTCTCGATCTCGATTCGAGCCGGGGCAACGAGCTCGCGAACCGCGACCGGGGAAGCGGACGCAGGTGTCAAAAGGGTTTCTTCGGCCACCGTATCTCCCTTCACGATCGCGCTCCAGGGCGCCGAGAATTTCTCGATCGCATGATACGCCGACGAAGCGGCCGACCCTTTGACGAGTGGATCGGAGCCGGTTCACGTCCGACGCCACTGGCTAGGGAGAATTGTGCGGGCCGCAGTGTAAACCGCGCGGTTCGCTCGTGACGTCAACTAAACCGACAGCGGCGCCCTGTTCCCAAATCAATTCAGCAGTCTCAATAGTTGAAGATGTACCATCAACCTGGGGAGGGGGTTCCATGAGAACTCGCATCGCTCGTGTCGTCGTCTGCGCAGTCATTAGCGTCGCCGGATTGACCTTCATCTCTGCGGGTGCATCGAACACGCCGTCCACACCGAGCATTATCAATATCAGTTCTTTGGGCGGCTCGAGAACTATTTTTGCATCGGTACAGAATGCGAGAACTTGTGTGTGGTTGCGGGGTCCCCTCTGAAATGATCCAGCGCGACTGAGAGTCCCGATGCTCCAGAATGGAGCCAGGAGGACAGCATGAAGCAGCGGCATCACACCCCCGAGCAGGTGATCAGGAAGCTCGCCGAGG
>JAJYAC010000018.1 GCA_021779735.1 Actinomycetes bacterium | reverse complement strand
CTACCTGTCACGGCGTCTCGCCGAGGTGCAGCGCCAGATAACCCGCGTGCTCGACACGTGCGCGCCCGGGCCCATACCGGTGCTCTCCATTTGCGCGGGCCAAGGCCGCGACATCATCGGCGCCCTCTCCACGCACCCGCGCGGCGTCGACGCCCGGGCGCGTCTCATCGAACTCGACGAGGCGAACGCGGCGTTCGCTCGAGACTTGGCCGCGAGTCACTCACTCACCAACGTCGAGGTCGTCGTCGCCGACGCGTCGACGACGGACGCGTACGAGGGTGCGGTCCCGGCGGCGCTCGTCATGGTGTGCGGGGTGTTTGGCAACATCTCCGAGCGCGACATCGCGCGCACGGTGTCGTACATGCCGTCACTGTGCGCGTCCGGGGCGCGTGTCATCTGGACGCGACATCGTCGAGAGCCCGACATCACGGGGTCACTGCGCGCCACCTTCGAGCGCGTCGGTTTCGTGGAGGAGGAGTTCTGCGCGCCCGACGACGTTCTCTACGCCGTGGGCACTCACCGCCTCGAGGGCGCACCGGGTCACTTCAGCCTCGGTCGGCGGCTCTTCACGTTCCTCGACGCGGACGCGACCACCGCGTGATCCTGACGGTCTTTCGCAGCCGGCTACGCCCGGGCGTCGACGGCGCCTACCAACTCGTCGCGCGAGAGATGAGCGATCTCGTTCGCGCGAGTGCGGGATTCGTCGACGAGGTGCACTTCGAGTCGCCGAGCGGCGAGCGCGTGACCATCGTGCGCTTCACTGATCGCCCGAGCCACGACGCCTGGGCCGCACATCCGCGCCACCGCGAGGCCCAGCGGCGTGGCCGCGAGGAGTTCTACGCGTCCTACGACATCACGGTGGCAGACGTCACCTACGAGCGTCACTTCGGCCCACCTCTCTAGGCGGCGACGAAGCGGGTAACTGCGCGTCGCGCCACGACCGGCTCCAGAGTGCGGGCGGCGAGCCGGGCCTAGCGTCGAGCGTGAGCCACGTGGTGGCTAAGGACGTCGGGCCAGGAGTTCGCCGCGCGGGGGGCTTTTGTCGCGTCATCGGTATAGGGTGCGATGCAGTGGAGCAAAACGCTGGGAGAGACGAGAGACTGGTGTCGTGGGGCGAGCTCGGAGGCGACGCGGTCTGCTGGGCTCACCTGCTGTGTCCCGAGTGCGGGATGGTACTGAACGATCGAGGCGAACACCGTGACGGGTGCTCGACGCCGCGGGTGTCGGGTCGCTCCTCGGACCGCTCGTCCTAGACTTCTCCACGTGACAGGGCTCCGTCGAGCGTGCGCGGCCCGCGGCTGAGGACGTGACGTGAGCAGGCAACGCGAGGGCAGCGAGCGCGAGCGAGTCCCTCAACCCCTGATCAAAAGGCGCATCGCGTCCGGGCGCGGCGCCATGGAGCAACCCAACGTCACCCACGACGGCGCGGCCGCACTGACCGGACCCTTCTGGATCGCCCTCATTCTCACCGGCGTGGCGACGGGCCTGCTGGGCGACTTCTTGATGTGGGTGCTCGCCCTGGCCGAAAACGCGGCATTCCACTACCACCGTGGCAGCTACCAAGACGCGGTGGCCGCCGTCTCGGCGGCGCGCCGGGTCACCTCCCTCGTGCTGGCGAGTCTCATAGGCGCGACCGGCTGGTACCTCATCCGTCGTCTCTTGCGCAATGAGCACGCTGAGATCGACGACGCGCTCTGGCGCGGCGACGGCGACCTCTCGTGGCGGCGCAGCATCCTCACCTCACTCGTCTCCGAGGTCGTCATTGGCATGGGCGCCTCGATCGGACGCGAGGCGGCACCCAAGCTGATGGGTGGCGCCTCGGGCAGCGTGCTCGGCGGCTGGTTCAAGCTCACCAGCGCGCAGAAGCGACTGCTGGTGGCCTGCGGGGGCGGGGCCGGTCTGGCCGCGGTCTACAACGTCCCCCTCGGCGGCGCGCTCTTCACCGCAGAAGTCTTGATCGGCAACCTCTCGCTGCCGGTCGTCGCGCCGGCCCTCGTGTGCACCGGCCTCGCCACCTACGTCGGGTGGCTCTACCTGCCTGGCGGCGCCACCTACGCGGACCTACCGCTCTATCACTTCAGTGCGGCGATCATGACGTGGTCGCTGCTCGCGGGGGTCGTGATTGGTTTCGTGACCGTGGTCTACGTGCGCAGCATCGGCTGGGTTTCGCACCACCGCGCCAAGGGCGCGCACCTTTTTTGGACGATGCCCGTGGTCTTCGCCGGCGTCGGCGCCCTCGGCATCTGGTACCCGCAGCTCTTTGGCAACGGCAAGGACATGGCGCACATGGTCTTTCTCGGCGTGGGCAGCACTGGTCTGCTCCTCGCGCTCTTCGCGCTCAAGCCACTGGTGACGGCCTTCACCTTGGGTAGCGGGGCGGCCGGTGGGGTCTTTACCCCCTTCCTCTCCACCGGCGCGGTGCTCGGTGGGCTGCTCGGGCTTCTCTGGTCGCACCTGTGGCCGGGCACGCCGGTGGGCGCCTACGCGCTCGTCGGCGCCGCCGCCATGATCGGCGCCTCCATGCAGGCGCCTCTCGCGGGCCTCGTACTCGTACTCGAGATGACCCACACGGGCTTTGCCCTCATGGTGCCCATGATCGCCGCCACGGCGATCGCCACGATGATCGTGCGCTACGTCGACGGGTACTCTATGTACTCGGCGCGCCTGCCGCGGCGCGAGCTGAGCGAGTCCGCCTAGCTAGCGCGTGAAACAATGGGGGGCGTGTACAACCCTCCCGCGTTCGCCCTCGACGAGGAGGACGCGTGGGCCGTGCTCTCGCGAGGTGGCCCGGCGACGCTGGTGGCCCTCACGTCGCGCGGGCTCTCCAGCGCGATCGTGCCGGTGATCGTCGAGGATCGGCGCCGTCTCCTCGCCCACGTCGCGCGCGCCAACCCCTGGTGGCGCGAGGCGCCCGAGGCCGGTGAGGTGCTCGCGCTCTTTCACGTCGCCGACGCCTACGTGTCACCGACCTACTACCCCTCGAAGGCGGAGAATCCCGCGGTCGTGCCCACGTGGAACTACGTCGTCGTCGAAGTGCACGGCCGCCTGCGCGTGCACGACGATCCCTCGTGGGTGGAAGCCCAGGCGCGCTCTCTCGTCGAGCGCTACGAGTCGGCGCGCGACCCGAGGTGGTTCACTGACGACGCGCCCGTGGAGTACCTGGAGCGCCAGGTGCGCGCGATCGTGGGCCTCGAGATCGAGGTAACTTCGATCGAAGCCAAGGCGAAGCTCTCGCAAAATCGCGCGGCGATCGACATCGAGGGCGTGCGCACGGCGCTCGCGCGCGGCAGCGACCTCGAGCGCGCCCTCGGGCGAGAGATGCGCGACCTGTGAACATGTTGGTGCGACGGGCGGGTCTCGAGGACGCCGAAGCTGTTCGAGCGATCCGACTCGAGGCGCTCCTCGACTCGCCCGGAGCCTACGGCACGATCTACGACGACGTCGCCGGCTGGACGATCGAGCAGTGGCGTGACACGCTTGTCGAACCGGGACACATCCTGGGCGAAGTCGACGGTCGCGTGCGCGGGATGGCGCGAGGGGGAACTCACGGCGACTTCCCCGGCGAGACGTGGCTCTTTGGCATGTACGTGGGCCCCGACGCGCGCGCGAACGGCCTCGCCGACTTGCTCGTCGACGCGGTCCAGGACTGGGCCCGCGAGCGCGGCGCGGCGGCCCTGCACCTCGCGGTGGCCCTGGAGATGACCCGCGCCGTCTCCTTCTACCGACGTCGGGGCTTTGTTGAGGTGGGCGACGTGCGCTACATGAAGCGCGACGGCTCCAGCGCCATCCAAACAATGGTCGTGCGCCTTGACTGAGGCGAGTGGCGACTTTCGCGTGGCCCGGGTGTCGCCCGGGGAGCTGCTCGACCTGCGTCGGCGCGTGCTGCGCGGGGGACGGCCCGAGGCGGTGGTCACCAACCCCGCCGACGAGGACCCCTTGGCCCGCCACTTCGCCGGCTTCTTGGGCGCTCGCGTGGTCGTCAGCGCGTCGTTCTTCGCCGTCGAGGGCCCCGCGGGCCCGGGGGGAAGGCAGCTGCGCTACATGGCGACTGACTTCGACGTGCAGGGTCGCGGCCTCGGTGCCGCGGTGCTCGCCGTCGCCGAGGCCTCGCTCGCGGCCGAGGGCGTTACAACCCTGTGGGCCAACGCGCGTGACAGTGCCCTGGGTTTCTACCGGCGATGCCACTGGCGCGTCGTCGAGGGTTCCGAGCACCTCAGCGCCGAGACCCAGATTCCCCACACGGTGATCGTGAAGGATCTTGGCGCGACCCTGGGCTGACACTGCCTTTACTACATTGGGCCAATGCGCAAATTGGTGGTCGTCGTCCTCGTGCTCGCCCTCGCCGTGGGAGCGGCCCTCGCGGTAAAGCATCTGCGAAAGAGTTCTCCGAGCGCGTCGACGCCGTCGAGCTCGACCTCGACGAGCGCGCCCCACTATGCGACGGCGCCCCTCACGGGCCTGGCTGATCCTTCGGGGGCGTCGCTCACACGTCCGGCCCTGACGGTCAAGATCGAGAACACGCCCGAGGCGCTGCCCCAGTACGGACTCGACCAGGCCGACGTCGTCTACGAGGAGATCGTCAACGGCGGCATCACGCGTCTCGCGGCAGTCTTCAACTCTCACGCGCCCACCAAGGTCGGCCCGGTGCGCTCCGTGCGACCTACCGACCAGCAGATCGTCTTCCCGCTGGGTGGCATCTTCGCCTACTCGGGTGGCGCACCCTACGCGGTGGCCTCGATATCTCAGGCGCCGGTGAAGCTCGTGGACGAGTCGAGTGCGGGTGCGGCGATGTTTCGCGATCCCTCGCGCCAGGCGCCCCACAACCTCTACGCCAACGCCGCCGCCCTGTTCGCCTTCAAGGGAACGCCGACGCCGCCACCAGCGCTCTTTCACTACCGCAGCTCCTCCCAGGCGGCCACGGGCGTGCAGGTCGCGCACTTCACGGTGGGCTTTCCGAGCATCTACTCGGTCACCTGGACGTGGAACGCGACGACGGCCTCCTGGGACCGGTCGCTCTTCGGACAGAAGATCGTCACCGGTACCGGCGTGCAGGTCTCGCCCAAGAACGTGCTCGTCATGTTCGTCCCCTACGTCAATGGCGTGGGCACCTTCACCTCCTACGCCAATCTCCAGGGGTCCGGACCGGTGTGGGCCTTCATTGGCGGGCGCGAGGTTCGCGGCACGTGGTCACGCACCTCGAAGTCCAGTGTCCTGAACTACACCCTCGCCAACGGCCAACCGCTGGCTCTCACGGCGGGCCAGACGTGGGTCGAGTTGCAGTACAGCGGCGGCCCGATGTCGGTCACGTCGAGCGTAGGGTAGGTCGGGAGGCACCGTGGACGACGTCATTGAGATCATCACCACGCCTGACGGACGCGCCCTCGAGGTCGCGCGCGTGGGAGTCGACGACGGCGCCGCGGTGGTCTTTCACCACGGCTCTCCGGGAGCGGCATCGATGGTCGGTGCGCTCGAAGCCGTCGCTCGCCGCCACGGACTGCTCATCGTGACGATGTCACGCGCGGGCTACGGGCACTCCGACGCGCGGCCCGGCCGCAACGTCGCGAGCGTCGTCGAGGACGTGGTCAGTTTGCGACGCCACTATGGGATCTCGCGCTACGTCGCGATGGGCTGGTCCGGTGGTGGGCCGCACGCCCTAGCCTGCGCCGCGCTCGACGTCGACTGTCTGGGCGCGCTGAGCGTCGCGGGCGTGGCGCCGATCGACGCGGACTTCGATTGGACCGAGGGAATGGGCCCGGAGAATCTCGAGGAGTTCGCCCTCGCGCGCGAGGGTGGCGAGGCCTACGTCGCGCACATGAACGCGGTGGCGAGCGAGTTCGCGACGGCTCGCGCGCAGAGTATCGTCGCGCTCTTCGGGGGACTGCTCAGTGACGCGGACCGGGCCGCCCTCGCCGACGAGTCCACGCGAGAGACGCTCGCGCGAGGGTGCCGCGACGCGTTCGTCTCGTCGGCCGCGGGCTTCATCGACGACGACCGGGCGTTCTTTTCTCCCTGGGGCTTTGACCCCGCGTCCATTGAGGTGCCCGTCGAAGTCTGGTTCGGGGACCAGGACCTCATGGTTCCACCCACCCACGGCGACTGGCTCGCGCGCACGGTTCCCACCGCCATCGCGGTACACCGTCCGGCCGAGGGTCACGTGTCACTTCTCACCTCCCACGCTGATGATCTCGCTGTGTCGCTACTGGCGATGGCCAGCCGATGACGCGCATCGGCAACCTCTACGGGCCCGACGCCACGTTTCTCGGCGTGCCCGGCGCCGACCCCGACGACGCGCCGAGCTGGCGCGGCGCGGGAGCCGCCATCATCGGCGCGCCCTTTGACGGGGGCACCTCGCATCGCCCCGGCACGCGGTTCGGACCTCAGGCGCTTCGCACGACGGACTACCTGCCCCACGACGGGATGCGTCCGAGTCTCGCGCTCGGCGTCGATCCGCTCATCGCCCTCGGCGTCGTGGACCTGGGCGACGTGGAGATGCCCTCGGGCGAGACGGAGCGGTCGCTCGCGGCCCTCGAGGAGCGGGTGACGACGGTGGCCGCGGCCGGCGTGCTGCCGATCATTCTGGGCGGGGATCACACGATCGCCCTGCCCGACGTGACCGGCGTCGCGCGCCACGTGGGTTGGGGACGCGTCGCGGTGATTCACTTCGACGCACACGCCGACACCGGCGACACGCAGATGGGTTCGCTCTACGGGCACGGCACGCCGATGCGACGCCTCATCGAGTCCGGCGCCTGCCGGGGTGACCGCTTCATTCAGATTGGACTGCGGGGCTACTGGCCCGAACCCGAGACGCTCGCCTGGATGGCCGAGCAGCGAATGCGTTCCTTCGAGATGTCCGAGATCGTCGCGCGCGGCCTCGACGCCGTCATCGATGACGCTCTCACCCTGGCCGCCGACGACTGCGACGCGGTCTTCCTCTCGGTTGACGTCGACGTCGTCGACCCCGGCGCGGCGCCCGGCACGGGAACGCCCGAGCCCGGCGGGCTATCGAGCCGTCAGCTCCTCGACGCGGTGCGGCGCATCGCGATGGAGTCGAACCTGGCGGGCGTGGATGTCGTGGAGGTCTCTCCCCCCTACGACCACGCCGAAATCACCGCGTACTTGGGTAATCGGGTCGTGCTCGAGGCCCTCGGCGGCGTCGCGTGGCGTCGTCACGGCGGTCGATCGCCGGCCGCGCCCCTGCTCGGCTAGCGCATCGTCTCGAGCACCTCGCGTACGAGCGTCTCGTCAGTGTCGGGGTGCAGGAACGCGAAGCGGGCGATCGTCTCGCCCTCCCACTTGGTGGGAGTGACGAAGGCGATCTGGTCGCGCAGTAGCTGGTGGCTCCAGGTCACGTAGTCGACTTCCTCCCAGCCCGGGCGGCGAAAGAGCACGACCGAGAGGCTCGCCGGGCGCACCATCTCGACGTGGTCGAGCTCGTCGATGATCGCGCTCGTGCGCTCAGCCATGTCGATGGCCGCCTGGACCGCAGTCTCGTAGGCGTGGGTCCCGTTGGTGACGAGCGAGTACCAAAACGGCAGTCCGCGCGCGCGTCGCGAAAGGTGGATCGCGAAGTCCGAGGGGTTCCACTCGTACTCCTCGTCATCGCCCGCGTGCAAGATGTCGAGGTAGCTCGCCTGCTGGGCGAGGATCTTGCGCGCGACGTGGGGCTGACGATAGAGCAGGGCCGCGCAGTCGAGGGGTGCGAAAAGCCACTTGTGCGGATCCACGACGAAGCTGTCGGCGTGACGAATGCCGCCGAGGAGGTGGCGATGGGTGGGCGAGAAGAGCGAGGCGCCGCCGTAGGCCCCGTCGACGTGAAACCACAGGTCGTGTTCACGGGCGTAGGCGCCGAGGCCCTCGAGGTCGTCCACGATGCCCGCGTTCGTCGTACCCGCCGTGGCGATGACGCCGATGACGGTCTCGGGGTGGGGATCGCTCGCGAGAGCGCGCGTCAGGCTCTCGAGGGTGAAGCGGTGGTCGTCGGCGTCCACCACGAGCGCCTCGACGCCCAGGACGTGCAGGGCTTTGCCGATGCTCGAGTGGGCGTCGGCCGACACCGCGAAGCGCAGCGTGTGGGCCGGGATTTCGGGGCGACGCGCGCGCCCGACGTCGCGCCCGACGGTGAGCCCGGAGAGGTTGCCGGTCGAGCCGCCCGAGACGAAGGCGCCACCGGCGCTCGCGGGCAAACCGGCGAGGTCGGCGAGGAACTCGAGGGCCTGGTTCTCGGCCACGACCACGCCGGCCGACTCAAGCCAGCTCGTGCCGTTGAGGCCGCTGCAGGCGACCACCATGTCAAAGAGCAGGGAGTTCTTCGTCGGGGCGTTGGGGATGAACGCGAGAAAGTTGGGCGCGTCGATGGAGACGACCGCGTGGGCGAGCTCGTCGCGGAAGAACCCCAAGACCTCGGCCGGGCTGCGACCCTCGGAGGTGATGAGCCCGTCGAGGCTGGCGAGGGGCTCGGGCGTCAGGCTGCCGTAGTCGAGCGGCACGGGGTCCATCGAGAGACGCTCTCGGCAGTACTCGAAGATCATCTCCGTGACCTCGGCGTTGTACTTGAACATGTGGTGCCCCATTGCGCCAGCCTTTCGTAATGACCCCTCGCTATCGTACGCACTGGCTCTAGGACCATCGTCCGCGGGGGTCGCGGGTAGTCTCTCGTCATGACAACGCCGCGCGTGGGCTTCCTCGGTCCCGAGGGATCGTTCTCCCACGAGGCGCTCTCTAGCCTCGGCGTCCACCAAGCGGTGGCCCGCGAGACGATTGGCGACCTGCTCGCCGGGGTCGCCGACGGAACCCTGGACCTGGCCCTCACGCCGTTGGAGAACGCGATTGAGGGCACGGTGTCGGCCACCATCGACGGCCTCGTCTTCGACTACGACCTCTACATCGAGCGTGAAGTCGTCTTGCCCATTCACCTACACCTGCTCGCTCGCCCCGGGGTGTCCCTCGCCGAGGTGACGACGGTGTGGAGTTACGTGCACGCCCTCGGGCAGTGTCGTCAGTTCCTCGGCTCGATCGCGGCCACCACATCTCAGACGACCTCGACGTCCCAAGCCGCGCGTCTCGTGGCCGAGTCGTCCGAACCGTGGGCGGCGGTGGGTTCGGCCCTCGCCGGCGACCTCTTTTCGCTCGTGCGAGTGGCGAGCGACATCGAGGATCACGGGGGCAACGCCACGCGCTTCGTTCTCGTGGGGCGCAGCTCGATCGCCCCGCCTTCGGGCAACGATCGCACGACCATCGTCTGCTTCCAAGACGCCGACCGGCCAGGTTCGCTCTACGGCATTCTCGGTCGCTTCGCCGCGCGCGACATCAACCTCACCAAGCTCGAGAGCCGCCCGACCAAGAAGGGGCTGGGTGACTACTGCTTCGTCATCGAGTTCGAGGGTCACGTCGCCGACGATCTCGTCGCGGACTGCCTCGCTGATCTCCAGGCCCACCTGGCGCGCGTGAAGTTCCTCGGCTCCTACCCCGTCGAGGGGGAGGTCGCGGCCCAGCGGCGCGACGAGGTGGTCGCCGCGCGCTCCCATGCGGCCGACTGGATCAAGGACCTGCGCTCCCGCGTGAGGTCCTCATAAGTTGTCCTCGTGTTGTGGCAGAGCCGCGATAGCGTCGATTTCGGCTAGTCAGAGGGGTAATAGGTGGTGCTGGAACGAGAGGTGACCGCGGGGGGTAAGCGCCCCTACCTGCGGGCCGACGCTCGCCGGGAGATGATCCTCGAGGCCGCCGAACGCGTCATCGCACGAGACGGGCTCGGCGCCCTGTCCATGATTGGGGTGGCTCACGAGGCGCGCGTAAGCCGTCAGCTCATCTACCGGCACTTCACGAGTCGCAGCGAGCTGCTCGTGGGCCTCGTCGAGCACCACTACTCGATCATTGAGGGCAGCTTCGCCGAGGCGGCCAGCGAGTTCGATGATCCGGGTGAGCTGCTTCGTTCGCGCTTTGCCCGGTCGATGCGAATGCCCTTGCGCGACCAACTCCTCACGCGCAGCGTCTTCAGTGGGGCCGACCAACTCGAACCGGACCTCGCGCCGGCCGTCGCCCAAGTGCGAGATCGCTTGATCCGCCGCTGGACGTCGCTCGGACTGCCGCTCTACCCCGACGACGCCCTGGGCCGAGCGCGAGTGTGGGCGCTGTTTCACGCGGTCTTTGGACTCTGGGACCTGATCGCGGCGAAGGAGATCACCACCGAGCAAGGCTACGAGATCCTCATGGGCATCGTTGGCACGATTCGCGACGCGCCGATCGCAAACTGACCCGCGACGGGGGCTCGCGCGACGCGTCGCTTCCAGAGGGCGAGATCTCGGATCTATCGTTGGAGTCGCGGCGCCCGTCGATGGTGCGGGTAGCACGCCCTCGGGGGAACGATGGAGATCGCGCTAGAGAGGTTCGTCGACCCGGCGTCGCTCGTACACGTCGAGGAGAGCCGACGCTACCGCCTGGCCCGAGAGGCCCGCGGGGGCCAGCGGGGCCCCCGCACCTATGACGAGCTCCTCGACGCTCGACGAGGAATGCCAGGCGTGAGTGGAGAGGGACGTGCCGTCGAGGTGATCGCGCGCGTCGGCGCGAGTGAGGTCCCAGTGAGAGTCACGAGGCCGGCCGAGGGTGACTCGCGGGCCACTTACCTCGACATCCACCCGGGCGGCTTCTACTTGGACTCGGCGGCGCGAGGCGACGTCCGCAACGCTCGAGTGGCCGATGCGCTGGGGGTGACGGTCGTAAGTGTCGAGTACCGGCTGGCGCCCGAGAATCCGTGGCCGGCGGCGCCCGAGGACTGTGAGACGGCGGCTCGGTGGGTCATCGAGGTGGCCGGTGGCCAAATACCTAGCGGGCCGATACTCATCGGCGGGGCGTCCTCGGGCGCCACACTCGCCATGACGACGTTGCTGCGCCTGCGCGGACGCGGGCTCGTTGACTGCGTTCGTGGCGCGGCGCTGTGCTTTGGCGCCTACGACCTGAGTGGCCTGTCACCTGGTGGCCGTCTGTACGCCGATGAGTGGTTTATTCAGGCCTACGCCGGGCACGTGGAGGATCGAACGATCCCTGACGTCTCTCCGTTGTTCGGAGACCTGGGTGGCCTGCCACCGATCCTGATGCTCGTCGGTACGCGCGATGTCCTCCTCGAGGACAACCTCGCCATGGCGGCTCGACTCTCCGCGGCCGGTAACGAGGTCGACCTTCGGGTATATCCCGAAGCGATGCACGGCTTCACGTCTCACCCGACGCCCATGGCCGCGGTCGCTCTCGACGGCGTGCGGGCGTGGCTCGCGGGCCGATTGACGTAGTGCACCTCGCTCGACGTTCGAGGTCTTCGGGCCATGGGCGAACGTCGAGTTGCTTGGCTCGCTCACACCGTCGCGCCGTCGCGCGAGACGCCCACACGAGTGCGTGGTCCATCATCCTCTAGCACGGAAGTGACCGGACTGGTCACTCTGGTTCCACGTGACGCCTCATAATCTGTGGGCGCGTTTAGGTGCGTGAAACTCGCTGCTTCATAACGCCTTACGCTCAGTTCGGTTCTCTCGCGCTCCTACGCCGCGAGAACAGGGAGATGCCGTGCGCACGTGGAAGATGATTTTGGCTGTTGCAACGGGAGCGGCACTCGTCAGTGGGGGGGTCGTCGTGTCGGGAGCTGCCACGAGGACGGCGCCTAATTGGAAGTACGCGGCGTGTCTCAGTGCCAAGAGTAAGACCCTGTCCAGGGTGACGATCAACGCGACGCCGTCGTGTCCGCGTCACTTCCGGCTCATAACGTGGAACGCACAGGGACCCTCGGGAACTGCGGGAACTGCGGGAATCGCGGGAATCGCGGGAGTGGCCGGACCAGCGGGACCAGCCGGACCAGCCGGATTAGCCGGACCAGCGGGACCAGCGGGTGGTGCTGGAGGACAAGGTCCCACAGGCGCGACGGGTCCTCAGGGCGCTCCCGGTGTGACGGGACCCGCCGGACCCCTCAGCATTAGCGCCGTGAGCGCGAACGATTCGCAGCCTCAACTTGGCATCGCAATGGTCGCCCTCTCATTTCCCACGACCACTGGAACCGTGGGCAGCGACATCACGCCACAGCCGAGCAACTTCGTCATTAATACGGCCGGGTCGTACCTCGTCACAGCGAACGTCTTCGCAGATGCCGGGATGATATTTGCGATCGCGGTGAACGGTGTGACGTCACCCAGCGGTTGGCTCACCTCTACTGGAGGCGAGCTCTCAATGTCGCAGATCTTCACCTTGTCGGCGAACGACCACGTGTCGGTGTTCGATGTGGGCGGACTTGCGGGGAGCGTGGCCAAAGCGCAGGTCACCATCGTTCGATTGGATTGAGCGGCGACGTGTCGCCAACGCACCTCGATCTGTCGAGGGTCTAGACACCTCGGCGGATATTGGGCCGCTGCGCCGCTGTGACATCTTCACGGCCCACTCGGCCGATGACATCTCACGGTAACGAACTCGCGACGTCAACGGCCGAGTGGACGATGGGTGGCGTCTGAATCAGTGAGCAGAGTCGGGAGTGGCCACGCGTACTGAAGCGAGTCACGTTGCGCGGTGGCTCGCGAGTTCGAATGACCGCGTTCTCAACTCACCTCATTGGACCCCACACGGGGTTCAGCCCACTTGGCGGAGGGAGTGGGATTCGAACCCACGGTGGGCAAGCCCACGCCGGTTTTCAAGACCGGTACATTCGTCCGCTCTGTCATCCCTCCGGGTACGACTGTAGCGGTGGGACCTAGCCCTTCTTTCTCAGACGCGCGCGCGAGGGCTGGTCGAGGACGACCTTGCGCAGGCGAACGGACTTGGGCGTCACCTCGGCGGCCTCGTCGTCGGCGATGAACTCGAGGGCCTGCTCGAGCGTGAAGATGGTGGGCGGGGCGATCTTCTCGAAGTTGTCGCTGCCCGAGGCGCGCATGTTGGTGAGCTTCTTTTCTTTGGTGGGGTTCACATTCATCTCGTCACTGCGCGCGTTTTCGCCGACGATCATGCCCTCGTAGACCTCGACGCCGGGGCCGACGAAGAGGACGCCGCGCGCCTCGAGGTCGATCAGCGCGTTGCCCGTCGTGTAGCCGCGTCGGTCCGCGACGAGCACGCCGTTGCGACGGCTGCGGATCTCACCGAACCAGGGCGCGTAGCCGTCGAAGTTCGAGTGCATCATGCCCGCACCGCGGGTCTCGGTCATGAAGTCGGTACGTATGCCCACGAGTCCGCGCGCCGGGATGCGCCACTCGAGGCGCACCCAGCCGGTGCCGTGGTTCACCATGTCGACGAGGGTTCCCTTGCGGGTGGCGAGCAGGGTGGTGACCGCCCCGACGAACTCCTCGGGCGCGTCGATGGTGACGTGCTCGACGGGCTCGTGGACGTGGCCGTCGACGATCTTCGTGACGACCTGAGGCTTGCCAATGGTCAGCTCGAAGCCCTCGCGTCGCATCGTCTCAATGAGAACGGCGAGCTGGAGCTCGCCGCGTCCCTGGACCTCCCAGGCGTCGGGGCGCTCGGTGGCGAGCACGCGTAGCGACACGTTGCCGACGAGCTCCTTGTCGAGACGGTCCTTGACCATGCGTGCGGTGAGGAGCTTGCCCTCGCTGCCGGCGAGCGGCGAGGTGTTGATGCCAATGGTCATCGACAGGCTCGGCTCGTCGACGTGCAGGGGCTCTAGGGCGATGGGGTTCTCGGGGTCGGCCAGCGTCTCGCCGATGGTGATGTCGTCAAAGCCGGCCACCGCGACGATGTCGCCGGGTCCCGCGCTCTGGGCGGGCACGCGATCGAGCGCCTCGGTGATGAAGAGCTCGGTGATCTTGGCGTGCTCGACGGTGCCGTCGATGCGACACCACGCGACGCGCTGACCGCGCTCGAGGGTGCCGTTGATGACGCGACACAGCGCCAGGCGGCCGAGGTAGGGGGAGGCGTCGAGGTTGCAGACGAGGGCCTGAAGGCCGTGGCCCTCTTCGTACTCGGGCGCGGGGACGTAGTCGGCGATCGTCTGAAAGAGCGCGGTGAGATCACCGCTCGTGTGCGTGGCGTCGGTCGACGCCCAGCCCTGGCGGGCACTCGCGTAGAGAATGGGAAACTCGATCTGGTGCTCGTCGGCGTCGAGGTCGAGGAAGAGGTTCTCGACCTCGTGGACGACTTCGCTGACGCGCGCGTCGGGCCGGTCGACCTTGTTGATGACGAGCACGACCGGCAGGCGCTTCTCCAGGGTCTTGCGCAGCACGAAGCGAGTCTGGGGTAGCGGGCCCTCGGCCGCGTCGACCAGCAAGATCACCGCGTCGACCATGGCCAGGCCCCGTTCGACCTCGCCGCCGAAGTCGGCGTGGCCGGGGGTGTCGATGATGTTGATCGTCAGGTCACGCCACTTCACCGCGGTGTTCTTGGCGAGGATGGTGATGCCCTTCTCGCGCTCGAGATCTCCGGAGTCCATGACGCGCTCGGTGAGCTCCTCGTGGGCGGTGAAGGACCCGGTTTGGCGCAGCATGGCGTCCACCAGCGTCGTCTTTCCGTGGTCGACGTGGGCGATGATGGCGACATTGCGCAGGGAGGTACGTAGAGTCATGACTGAACCACGCTAATGGCTGGCGGCGAAGTCTCTCTCTAGGCGGCCAACGCGGGGCTCTCGGGGACCCCGGAACGGGCGGCGCGCAAGAGGTGACGGGCGCCAGCGCGCACGTCTTCGAGGGTGCCGTCGACGCCCAGGGCCAGGCCCGCGTCGGGCCACACGCCCACGAAGCGACCGGGAGCGTCGCCGTGGGGGTGAGAGAGCGTCTCCACCGCCAGGTCCGCGCGCAAGCCCGCACCGGCACTTCGTCCGGGCGAACCACTGCGCACGCGCACCACGACCCGAGAGGGTCCCTCGATCACGAACTCTCGCTGGGCGCGCAATGTGGTGCGCGCGCCGGCCACCACGTAGTAGGCGTCGCTCGCGACCGGACGCCAGGCGCCGTCGAGTTCGTGGGTTAATTCGACGATCGTGGTGGCCCAGTTCGTCGCCTCGGCCACTACGAGAGCTCGTTCGGCGTCGCCGAGGCCCGCCAGCCAGTGGCCGAGTGATCCAGGACGCGCGTAGCCCGCCGCGGCGCCGAGCAGGCGATCGGTCACGACGTCGCGCACGGCTTCGAGTACCGAGAGCGGCTCGCTCACGAGGCGACGCAGCGCGGCGTTACCGAGCGCGCGTCGTGACGTCGCCGCACTCCAGGCGAAGGGGGTGTCGCGCGGCGCGCGCTCGACGCTCCAGGCGTCGAGGCGTCGGTGCGCGTCGGTGCCCAGGGCGACGAAGCGATCGGCGAGGGCGCGACGCTGCTCATCGTCGAGAGAGGGCGCTTCGCGCGCGACATCGCCCACGAGCTCGCGCCAGCGTGATCCGTGAGACTCACCCACGCGCAACGTGCTCACGACGCCCCCAGGCAGTCGCGCACGTAACCGACGCCGCGCTCGAGCAGTTCGTCGTCGACGGGGCGAGAGAGAACGTCACCGGTCGCGGTGGAGACGAGCGCGCTCGCGAGCGGCACGTGGGCCGTGCGCAGCGTCTGACACAGCGCGTGATACGCCACCCGGTCCTCGGCGTCGGGACCGAGCGGCGACGACGTCACGTCGACGAGGGCGACCGAGGCGTACGGGCCGACGAGACCCACCATGAGGTCGATGACGTCCACGAGGTGAAGTCGACCGCTCGCGAGCACGACACGCGCGCGCACCGCGCTACGCGGAAACCACCCCGGTGCCATCGTGCCGAGGGCGCGGCGCAGCACCACGGCGTGGGCCTCGACGTCGGCGCGCAGTTGCGCGCGCTCTTCGGCGTCAAATCGCGCGACTTCGTCCACGAGTTCGCGCGGCGCACTCGTACGCCAGGCCGCGAGGGCGTCGAACGCGGGGTCGCGCCAGTCGTAGCCGGCAGCGGCGAGGCGCACGAGGTGGTGAACGAGCATGCCGCGCACGCGTCCCGCGCTCGAGGCGACGAGGGGACCCGGCGCGCGAGGCGCGCGCACCACGAGCGTCTCGTCGCGCGCGACCGCCCACGTCTCGATACGCCGACGTAGTCCGCTCGCCACCGACTCATCGTGGGGGGCGCGCGACTGCGCATCGGTGCGCATGACATCGAGAATCGTTGTCATGGCGGGCGCGTAGGTCACGGGACCACTGTGGCCCCCTCGTGTGACACGTCCCGGTCGAACTAGCCTGTCGGCGTGTTCGCCGTCGTCTTTGGCGCCTTCGTGCTAGCCCTGGGAGTCCTCGCGGTACTCATCGTGCGCTGGGCGATTCGGCGCGACCGTGAGTTGCGCCGACGGCCGCCGGACTCACCGTAGGCGGTCTTCAAGTTCTTTCAGCGAGCGGTCGAGGTCGGCGACGGCGCGTTCGATCACCGCGAGGCGGGCCGCGAGCGTCGCGTCCACGCGCTGGTCAACACGCGCGTCCACCTGGTCGCGCAACTTCGAGTCGAGCGAGTCCACGAAGGGCTGGGCGAAGGCTTTGAGGCGATCGCGCAGGTCGTGGGGCTTGTTCTCCTCGGCGTCGTCCACTCGCTCACACTACCGGCGTGGTTTGCGTTAGAAGGGCGCCGGCGCGCAGTACACGCCGGCGTTGAACTGCAGGGTGTTGAACTGACCACCCCAGGGCGGGTTGGCCAAGGTCTGCTCTTGGCTGACCAGCGCACTCGTCGGGGTGCACGTGCCGTTAAAGGCGATGAAGCCGCGCACGTTCGAACCGCTGGCGCCGGCCACCGGGATGGGACCTCCGCCGCCAAAGGCCAGCGCGATGAATACCGGCATGGGGGCGGCGGCGAGCTTGTAGTTGCGGTACTCGGACTGCGTGGCGTAGACGGCCGCCTTGAGCGACGGATCCACCGAGGCGAGGCCCTTGGTCCAACCCGAGAGCATCGAGGTCCAGTAGGTGGCGTAGAGGTTCATCGTCCCCGCGCTCGCTCCCCCGGGCGCGTCGAGCCCCGAGTGCGCGTCGGGATAGCCCTCTGGGTCGAAGATCACCCAATCGGGTTTGAGGCCCTCGCCGAGCCCGGCGTACTGATCGATCTGGCTGGCCACCCAGGCCCCGGCGGCGAAGCCGTGCGTGTAGTACGTAGTTGGCGTGATCGTCTCTCCCGCGAGCGGCCCGCTGATGGTCCAGTACGACAGCCAGGTCACTCGTTTGTGACCGTTGTAGATGCTCTGTCCCATGAGGTAGTCCGGTGACCCGGTGACGCTCGTCGCCCCGGTCCAGCCCACCCACGGCGAGGCCCTGGTGCCCAGTCCGCCCGTCTCGCTGAGAATCGGCCAGCCGTCGTGAACGGCCTGGGTCCACTTGGCGCTCGGGATCGCGTAGACGCCCACTCCCTCGGGGGGAGGGGAGTTGATGCCGGCGGCGAAGAGTGAGACTCCCGTGGCCATGGCCAGACCAGTGACCGACGAGGCCACCGTGCGCGCGGCGTTGCCAGCGGTGACCGACACGTCGGTGGCGCTCCAGGAGTTGACGCCGTTGGGGCTAGAGAGGACGAAGAGATCGCCCCAGGCGGCCGCCGCGCCAGCGATGGTCACCTGCGTGGTGCTCGCGGCGAGGTAGAGGGACCCTGATAGCGGGGGCGAGCCCGCGGCCGCGCTCGTGACGTTGACGACGTTCCAGGGCGAGTACGGAGCGGGCGTCGTGGTCGTGGTCGTCGGCAAAGTCGTGGTGGTGCTTGTCGTTGTCGTAGTCGTCGGCGGCAGACTCAGCGTGACGAGGGGAGTCGAGAAGAGGACGACGTTGCCGTTCGCACTCAGGGCGCTGACGTAGACGTTGTAGGAGGTCGCGGTGGCGGAGAGCGGGCCGCTCACGCGCGCGCTCGCGGTGGCGCGAGTGAGGTCTTGGGCGTACCATCCGCCGCTCGTCGGGCTGAGGCTGTAGAGCTCCAGGTGGCCGGCGGGGGTGGTCGTGGCGATCGTGGGCACCGTGGCGCTGAGAACGACCGGGTCGCTCGTCGCCGTCGGCGAGTGAGTGGTGCTCGTGAGATTGATCGTCGGTGAACTGAGGTAGGGGATGGGCTGTTGAGTGCCCCACGAGAGCGTCATCGCCACGACGGCGTTGGTGACGCTACGCGCGGTAACGATGGCGTTCGTGCCGTTGAGCGCGACGCTCGGCACGCCGTTGGCCGCGGTGAATCCCCCGAGCGCCGACAGGTTGGTGGACACCGTCGGACGCCACGAGACGTTGTGGTGGGTGTGGAGCCACACGGCGCTGACCGGGTCGTTGGGGGTGAGCAATTCGAGTTGTCCGGTGGCGGTGACGTAGAGAACGTCGACGTTGCCCCAGGGATCGAAGAAGGGCACGGGGTCGGCCGCGGGCGCGTCGGCGTTGATCGAGCGTGAAAGGTCGGTCCACTGCGCCGGGCCGGTCGCGCTCTGGGTGAAGAGGGCCACGTCGGAAGAGGCAGTGCGGTAGGCAATGACCCCTTCGGAGGACGAGGTCGCGCCGTGGGGCCCACCGAGCATCGTGGAGTTATTGATCATGCCCGTCAGAGCCTGGGCGCTCCAGGGAAGTGCGCCGGTGCCCGTCGCGGCGAACTGGTAGAGCGGCAGGCTCGCTCCGTGTGGCGTCACGCTCGGGGGTGTCGTTGTGGTCGTCGTCGTGGTTGTTGACGTCGTCGTGGTCGTCGTCGACGTCGCCCGCGACGCCGCGCTGGGCACGATGACACTCGCCAGGACCATGGCGGCGATCAACACTCGTTTCAACACTCGTCACCTCGCGGATTGCGCGCGCGTCGTGACGGCCACGCACCTCTCACTCTACGGGTGAGCACCGCGCATTCGGGTTCGCGCCGAAGCGAGTGCGATGACAACGTGCCGCAGTCCCGCTATCTCGTCGTGACCAACGACGCCCGCGACGCTTGACCTGCGCCCGCGCTACCCACCGCGCGAACGATCACCGCGTAGCGGCGCCCGCGGGCCAGGTGAGTGACGTTGAGGGTGCGCGCGGTGCTCGCGAAGTTAATCCACGTCGCTCCCCCATTGAGCGAGTACTGGAACCGGATGATGTGCGCCGACGTCGCCGGCGCCTTTACGATCAGCTGAAAGCCGCCCGCGAGGGGTTTGATCGCGGTGATGGTGGGCGCGCCGGGGCGCGCCGCGACGACTCGATCGACGAAGTGCAGAGTCGTTTTGTAGACGCTCGTACCTTGATACGTCACGTCGAGTACGACCGGCCCCGATCCCGAGGCGAACACGCTGAGACTCACGTTGCCGTTGGCGTCGGTGGAGAGGTTGTAGTGGGCGTTGCCGTTGACGCCCTTGGAGGACTGGTCGTTGTCAATGAGGGCGATGCCGCCGGTCACCGTGGCCGAAATGGCCAGGGTGGCGTTGGCTAGTGGCAGTCCGGCCGCGGTCGTGAGAGTTAGTGAGAGCGTCGGTTCCGCGCCGCCGATGACCGGCGAACTCGTCGAGAGGACGGCGTTGGCCTTGAGTGACCCGGCACTCGGCGGGCACAGGCCCGTGAGAAATGTCGCGGGATTGGGACTGCCGAGTCCCGAGGCCATGTCGTAGCCGGGGCCCGCGCTGTAGACACCCACGCCGAAGAGGTCGTTCGAGCCCGTGGTCACGTCGTTGAATCCGGTGCTCGCCATGTTGTAGAGGGTGGGGTTGAGGAATCCGAGTCGCGCGACGCCGCAGGCCTGGGCGGCGACAGCCGTGACCGCACTCATGATCGGTGAGCCAATGGAGGTGCCGCCAATGGATCCCCAGCTGCCGCTGAAGTACTCAATGAAGCCGGTGCTGGGGTCACCCATCACCGAGAGGTCCGGCACGAGTCGCATCGTCTGGGTGCTCGTGATGCCCGGCGCGTTCTGCCACGAGGGGCGAGACCACAGCGTCGAGATGCCGCCGCCGCCCGCCCCCCCGTTGCTGTTGGTCCCGTCGTTCCAGACCGATTCGCTGAGGGGGCTGATCGACTGGACAGTGAGTCCCCCCACGCCGGTGACGAAGGGCTGGGAGGCGGGATCGTCGACGGCCGGCGCGTTGGTGGTGATGCCGGTGCAGTCCGAAGAACCTTCGTCACCGGCCGAGGCGAAGACGCTCTGACCCTGGGCGGCCATCTGCTGGAAGATCGCCTGCTCGGCGGTGGCACCGCCGGTGGGATCGCCCTCGCACGTGCCCCAGGAGGTCGTCACGATCGACGCCGTGTTGTCATCGGCGATGCGCGCGTAGGTGTCAGTCGGACCGCTGCCGGAGTTGGGTCCCGCGTAGATGGTGAGCGCCGCGCCCGGGGCGAGACCAGCCACCTCTTCGACGTCCATCGTGGCCTCGTCGGCGCCGCCACTCGAGCCCCCGCCGTCCACGTCGACGTTGGTGATTGCGGGTGAGAGTCCGTAGCACGACGCGTACGTGTTTACGTCCGGCGCGCGGTAGACGCCCAATTCATAGATCGCGATCGTCTGGCCGGTGCCCACGATGCCCTTGGACCACGCGGTACTCAGTCCGTAGAGCTGGCCCTGTTGGGCGAGGGTGTAGCCGCCGAGGCTGTTGGGCCCGTTCGTCGTGGTGCTTCCAGCTGAGGCGCACGTGCCCGCTGCACTCGCGTGCGCGAGCCTGAGTGCGGGAGCGCTGGGCGCTGCGACCGAAGAGAGTCCGGCGACGCCCGTGACGTCGCGCGCGATGCTGGCCGGCAGCGTCGCGGCGCGCGCGAAGCGCGCCACGAGCACGCCGTCGCTACGTCGCACGGTGTCGACGGGCGTGTCGAAGGCGCGTGCGATGTTGACCGTCGAGCCGGCGACGTGCAGGAGGATACGACCTTTGCTCAGCGCGCCCACCGACAGCGCGTAGCTCGCGAAGTAGTCGCGCAGGGCTCGCACCGTGGCGTCGCTCGCGCCAAAGCGTCGGGCGAACTGCGCGGTGGAGAGGAAGTGACGGTACGACGGCGAGCCCGGTCGGTAGAGGTTGGTAAGAAACCTCGAGAGCGCGGCGGCGTTCGCGCGCGCCACGACGACGTCAAAGGTCGCGGTGATCGGCGTGGTGACGACGACGTCGCCGCGCGGCACGGGTGTCGTGCCGACGACCACCACGCGCGGATCCGCGGCGTGCGCCGACGCCGCGGGAAGCGTGGCCGATGCGAGTGCGAGCACCAACGCCACGAGGGGCCACGAACGACGAGATCGCCTCATGGGCCTAGCCTACGAAATCGGCGCCGCCTCAATGTCAGCGCGGTGTCGCGTTGCATAATCTTGTTGTCTAGGAGTTGTCACCCACGCGAAACCCGGCGGCCGCGTAGCGTGCCGAGAGATCGCCGCACTCTGCGCAGATGGCCTCGGGCACCACGCCGAGTCGGATCAGCCAGCCAAAGGCCGTACATCCCAGGCAAAACCCGATGAAGCCCTCGAGCGAGGCCGCCCCGATGAGAGGTACCAGGACCCAGCGTGCGCTCGAGAATCCCGCGCTGAGCCAGGTGATTGTCGCGGTGAGCGTCAGCACCGCACCGATGCCCTGTGCGAAGCGCTTGGGCGGTCCGGCGACGCTCTTGTGCCAGGCACGCAGGCGCGGCGCGGCGACGCGCGTGGCGAACTGACCCAGCGGAGAGAGTGTCGGTCCCGCGGCCACGCGCGCGACGAAGCCGTAGGTGAGCGGAATGAGCAGCCACGCCCAGCTCGTCACCAGCGCCAGCACGCTCATGGCCACGACACCCAGGGCGACCGTGCGCGCGGCGGCGTCGTTGACGGGGTTGGGGAATCGAAAGAGGCGAGACATGGATCAAATCCTAGTGAAATAGTCTGGAATTGCGCCCCAGTTCTGTAAGAGTAATTTCAGGCTTTTGACCAGGCCCGTTGTGATGACGAGGGCGCTAACCCACTTCGCCGCGAGGAGCGAGATGCCAATCCCGGCGCCGACGTTGTCGCCGAAAAGCGATGAGAGCGACACCCACCTAGAGCGCGCGACGTCGAGCGGGGTGGCGGCGCCTATGAGCCAGAGCGCCACACGTGCGATGGTGCTCGGCGAACTCTCGAGCAAGAGCGCGCAGCCCGCCAAGGGGCCCCCGACGGTGATGGGCACCAGGGTGCGCAAGAGATCGTGGTGCGCGTCGAACTTCGTGCGAAGCCCACGCAAGCTCCCCACGAAGTTCGTCACGATGGCGACGCTCGTCATGACGTTCAACGTCAACGCGGAAGTCCCTTGGCGAGACTGGTGGGAAACGCGAACAACGTCCCGCCGGCGACGCCGTTGGAGACGCCCGCCACCACTCCGGCCAGGAAGTAGATGCTCGGTCGCCAGCCCAGCGCGAGAGACGAGGACCACATTTTCACTACTCTACGAATGTGCTCACCGCGATTTCACCTGCTAGAACCCGCGCGCGCGTCGTGGTGGGCCTACCGTGGGAGACGTGCACCTCGTGACTGGTGAGCTCATCGTTCCACCCGACGCGCCGAGCGACCTCATTCGCGCCGCCGGCGGCATCGTGATGCGCGAGGTGACGCCCGGGCGCACCGAGATCGCCTGCATCTACCGCGAGGCGCGCGGTGACTGGACCTTTCCCAAAGGCAAGCTCGATCCAGGTGAGTCCTTCGAGGAAGCTGCCGTGCGCGAAGTGCACGAAGAGACGGGCATGCACTGTTCGATCGTGCGCTTCGTGGGCACCACGAACTACACGCATCGCAAGGGTCGGCCCAAGATCGTCGCGTACTACCTCATGGCTGTGGACCGCGGTGAGTTCGCACCGAATGATGAGGTCGATGAGCTTGTCTGGCTTGCGCTAGAGACCGTGGCCGATCACCTCACCTGGGATCGCGACCAGGAACTCTTTGCGGTGGCGAGCGCCATGCCCGAGCTGCGCGCACTGGCTTCCTAGAACGCCACGCGCGGGCCCGCCATGGTGCGGGCTCGACTCACTATGATTGGTAGACCTGGAGAGGTGGGTGAGTTCGGTTTAAACCACATTCCTGCTAAGAATGCGGCCTGTTAACGCGGGCCCGAGGGTTCAAATCCCTCCCTCTCCGCCACGAACACCGAGCGCCGCGCGCTCGGTGTTCTTCTGTAGAGGAGACGACGTGCGGTACTGGATTGAGACCCTCGGGTGTCCCAAGAATCACGTCGACTCCGAGAAGTTGGCGGGCCTGCTACTCGCCCAGGGCTACGCGCCGGCCGAGTCCGCGGAAGTCGCAGACCTCGTGGTAGCCAACACCTGCGCCTTCATCGAGGCCGCGCGCGAGGAGTCGATCGAGACCGTTCTCGATTTGGCTGAGCGACGCCGCGACGACGCGCGCCTCGTCGTCACCGGGTGCATGGCCGAGCGCTACGGCAGCGAACTCGCCGCCGCCCTGCCCGAAGTCGACCTCGTCGCGGGCTTTGGCGAGTCGCTGCTCGCCACCCCCGTGACCCTTCGCGCGACGCCGCGCTTTGACCTGCTCAACCTCGCGCGCCCCGCGGTCAGCGCGCCGTGGGCTTATCTCAAGATCGCCGAGGGCTGTGACCGACGCTGCGGGTTCTGTGCCATTCCGACCTTTCGGGGCGACCAGCGCTCGCGCTCGAGCGAGGACCTGCTCGCCGAGGCTCGTGGTCTCGTGGCCGGCGGGGTCAAGGAACTCGTCCTCATCGCCCAGGACCTCGCGAGTTGGGGCCACGACCGGCGCCGCGCGCGACTCGGCGAGGCGCTCGAAGTCCTCGACGAGGGCGGGAGCCAACCTCTGATTGAACTCACCCGACGTCTCAGCGACGAGGCCGAGCGCGTGCGACTTCTCTACCTCTACCCCTCGGGTCTGACGAGTGGGCTCATCGAGGCCATCCTCGACAGCGGCGTGCCGTACTTCGACCTTTCTCTCCAACACGCGTCGCGACCTCTGCTTCGCGCGATGCGCCGCTGGGGCGACGCGGAGCGCTTCCTCGAGCGCATCGCGGCGATTCGTGCAGCCGAACCGACGGCGACGTTCCGCTCGTCTTTCATCCTCGGCTATCCCGGCGAGACCGAAGACGACCAGCGCGAACTGTTGGACTTCCTCGACGAGGCGCAGCTCGACTGGGCGGGGTTCTTTACCTTTTCGGCCGAGGAGGGCACGCCCGCTCGCGACCTGGCGCACCAGGTGCCCCACGAACTCGCCCTGGAACGACTGCGCGAGGTGAGTGAGCGCCAAGACGCCATCACCGCGCAAAAGCGTGACGCCCTCGTGGGCACGCGTCAGCGAGTATTGATCGACGCGCCGGGTCTGGGTCGTAGTGTGCGAGAGTGCCCGGAGATTGACGGCGTCGTGCTCGTTGACCGCCAACTTCCGGTCGGTGCGATGGTGGAATGCGAGATCGTGGCGAGCCACGGAACGGATCTGGAGGCGGTGGTGCGATGACGACCGAGCGGCCCATCTACGGTCCGACGGCCCTGCTCACTCCGGCCAACCTGATGACGGCTTTTCGCCTGCTCATCGCTCCGGTTCTCATCTACCTCATCCTCACCCACCGCGTGTCGTGGTGGACGACGCTGGTCGGCCTGGCCGCGGGCGCGTCGGACTACTTCGACGGAATCATCGCGCGCCGACACGGCACGACGACGTCGGGCGCGTTCCTCGACCCCCTCGCCGACAAAGTCATCGTGCTCGGTTCTCTCTTCGCGATCGTTCTCGCCCGGCCCCACGGCATCGGCGCGTACCTCGTGCCTGCCATCATCATCTCGCTGCGCGAGGCCTGGATGAGCGCGTACCGCGCGCGGGCCGCGCGTCGTGGCATCTCCATTCCCGCGAGCAAGCTCGCGAAGTGGAAGACCTTTCTCCAGGACTGGGCGATTGGCTTTGCCGTCTTGCCCTTCACGGGGCACCACGAGTGGTTGGGCATCGTCACCGTGTGGGTGGCGGTGGCGCTGACGCTCTACACCGGCTGGGACTACTACGTGAAGGGACGACGGGCCGAGCATGCGCGTTGAGGTCGTCGCCGTCGGGACCGAACTCCTGCTCGGTCAGATCGCCGACACCAACTCCCAGTGGCTCGGCGAGTTCCTCGCCGCGCACGGCATCGCCTCGCACTTTCACCAGCACGTCGGTGACAACCACGAGCGCATCGTCCTCGCCCTGCGTACCGCGCTCGCGCGCAGTGACGCGGTGATCGTGTGCGGCGGGCTCGGACCCACTCAAGACGACATCACCCGCGCAGCGATCGCTGACGTGATGAACGTGTCCCTCGAGCGTCACGACGACATCGTCGAGGTCATTCGCGCCATGTTCGCCTCGCGGGGGCGCACGATGTCAGAGAACAACCTCCTCCAGGCCGACGTGCCGCGCGGGGCGACGATCATCCCTCAGACGCGAGGCACGGCCCCGGGCCTGATCTGTCCGGTGGGCCACAAGGTCATCTACGCCCTGCCCGGAGTGCCCTACGAGATGGTCGACATGGTCGAGCGCGCGGTGGCGAGTGACCTGCTTGCGCGCGTGCGCGCGACGGGAGAGACGTCGGTCATCCGCAGCCGGGTCCTGCGCACGTGGGGAGCGAGCGAGTCCGGGCTGGCCGAAGCGGTGGCTGAGCGCTTCGAGGCGCTCGCCGAGGACCCGCGCATCACGATTGCCTTCCTCGCCTCGGGCATCGAGGGCATCAAGGTGCGACTGACCGCGCGGGCCGAGGACGACGAGCACGCCGAGTGGCTCCTCGCCGACGAGGAGGCCCTGGTGCGCGACGCGGTGCACTCGCGCTTTGGCGACATCATCTTCGGCGTGGACGACGAGACCATGGAAGACGCCGTGGCGTCCCGTCTGCTCGCCAGCGGCGACACGCTGGCTCTCGCCGAGTCTCTGACCGGTGGTCTCATCGCCAGTCGTCTCGTGAACGTGGAGGGCGCGTCGCGGTGGTTTCGCGGCGGCGTCGTCAGCTACGCCAGCGACGTGAAGTACGACCTGCTCGAGGTGCCCGAGGGGCCCGTCGTCTCGGCTCTGGCGGCCGAGGCGATGGCCGAGGGCGCTCGCCGGGTGCTGGGAGCGAGCGTGGGTCTCGCCGTCACCGGGGTAGCCGGGCCCGGCGAACAAGACGGTCAGCGACCCGGCACGGTCTTCGTCGGACTCGCCCTCGGTGAGCACACCTCTCACGCGGTCCTGCAGCTGCCGGGCGATCGGCCGAGGGTTCGCGCCTACAGCGCCATCAGCGCACTGGACTTCTTGCGTCGGGGTCTCGACGCGCGCGACGCCGAACGAACCTAGGAGCGAACATGAGTTTTGACGTAGAGATCGATCCGCGTGACGTGGGCCTGGACCCGGTACGCCTCTCACGTATCGCCACCCACTTTGACGCCTACGTCGAGGACCACCGCCTGCCGGGATGGCTCGCGAGCGTCTCGCGCGGTGGGCAACTGGCCTGGACTGGCCGGGGAGGGCATCGGAATCGTGAACGCGACCTCGCCGTCGAAGCCGACACGCTCTGGCGCATCTACTCGATGACCAAGCCGCTGACCACGCTCGGCGCGATGATGCTCTACGAAGAAGGTCACTTTGATCTCAACGACGACGTCGCGCGCTGGATTGAGGAGTTCGCCGCGCCGAGGGTCTACGTCGCGGGCACGCCGAGCGATCCGGAGACGGTGCCGGCAACCGAGCCGATTCGCGTACACCACCTGCTGACGCACATGAGTGGTCTCACCTACGGCTTTAACCACACGCATCCGGTAGACGCCATGTATCGCTCGCGCGGCTACGAGTTCGGCTGGCCCCCGGGGGCCGACCTGTCGCGCGCGGTGGCCGACTGGGCGTCGATGCCCCTGCTCTTTCAGCCCGGCACCAAGTGGAACTACTCGGTGGCGACTGACGTTCTGGGTCGTCTCATCGAGCTCTGGTCGGGCCAGCCACTCGACGTCTTCTTTCGTGAGCGCATTCTCGACCCCCTCTCCATGGTCGACACCGACTGGTGGTGCCCACCCGACAAGGCCGAGCGCCTCGCGCAGATCTACGTGCCGAGCAGCGGCGCGTCGCTGCCCATGGACCCGTTGGGCCGCCACTCGCTGACCTGGCCCTCGCTGCTGGGCGGCGGCGGTGGCCTCATCTCGAGCGCGGGTGACTACCAGCGCTTCATGACCATGCTTCTGCGCGGCGGCGAGCTCGACGGCGTTCGCCTGGTGTCCTCGCGCACGCTCGCCCTCATGACCGAGAACCACCTGCCCGACGACGGCGACCTCGCGAGCATCGCCACGGACTCCTTCTCCGAGAGCGACTTCGCGGGCGTGGGATTCGGTCTGGGTTTTTCGGTCGTCACCGATCGGCGCGTCAACCGCAGCCTCGCGAGCGAGGGCACCTTCGGCTGGGGTGGTGCGGCGTCGACCGTCTTTTGGGTCGACCCCCTCGAGGAGATCACGGTGAGCTTCTTCACGCAACTACTGCCCAGTGGCACGTACCCGATCCGCCGCGAACTCCAGCGTCTCGTCTACGCAACCCTCGTCGACTAGAAAATCCTCACTACGAACAAGTGTTCGTAGTACGCTCAGTCCCAGCGGAGCGACCGATGTCACTGGGGGTACTTAGCGTGCTCCCGTGACGAAGATCAAGGAGACAGTGATGGCAACCGACGACCGCGGCAAGGCTCTCGAAGCCGCCCTGGGCCAGATCGAGAAGCAGTTCGGCAAGGGCTCGATCATGCGCATGGGCCAGAACCTGCACATGAACATCGAGTCGATCCCCACTGGCGCGCTGGCCCTCGACCTGGCGCTCGGTATCGGCGGACTGCCACGCGGGCGCGTCGTCGAGCTCTACGGCCCGGAGTCCTCGGGCAAGTCGACCCTCGCGATGCACGTCGTCGCCGAGGCTCAGCGCAACGGCGGCACGTGTGCCTACATCGACGCCGAGCACGCGATGGATCCGGTCTACGCGCGCGCGATCGGCGTGAACGTCGACGATCTACTCATCAGCCAGCCCGACACCGGTGAGCAGGCCCTCGAGATCACCGACATGCTGATCCGTTCCGGCGCGCTCGACGTCATCGTGATCGACTCCGTGGCTGCTCTCACGCCACGCGCCGAGATCGAGGGCGACATGGGTGACTCGCACGTGGGCCTGCAGGCGCGCCTCATGAGCCAGGCCCTGCGCAAGATCACCGGTGGCCTCTCCAAGTCCAATACCGTGGCCGTCTTCATCAATCAGTTGCGCGAAAAGATAGGCGTGATTTACGGGTGCTTCTCCTACAACGCCCGAGTGGTCCTCGCGGACGGCACGACGGAGAAGATTGGCAAGATCGTCAATCAGAAGTTGCCGGTCGAGGTGCTGTCCTATGACGCGACGAAGGGTGCGTTCGTGCCCAAGCGGGTGGTCAGTTGGTTTGATAACGGCGTCACGGACGAGTTCCTTCAGATCACCGTCGCCAAGCCCTTGAAGAATGGTCGAGCCCAGCTCTCGTGCACGCCGAACCACTTGATCCGCACGCCCACCGGATGGACGGAGGCCGGTCGCCTGAAGGTCGGTGACCAGGTGATGGAAGCCCTACCGCGCTACCTGTCCGACTTCCAGACGACCGCCCTACGGGGAACGTTGATGGGTGACGGTGCTCTGTCGCCGACACGCAGCGGACTCGGCGCACGCTTTCGCTACTCCCACGGGCCGGCGCAAACGGAATACGCCGACTGGAAGGCGTCACTGTTCGCGAACGTTGAATCCAGTCGCCACGTTCGCGAAGACGGAGTGGTCACCTTTGACTTTCACCCGATGCCCGAACTCGCGGACATGCGCCACGCGGTCTACGTCGACGGCAAGAAGGTCTTTGATGACGACTACTTGAAGTCGCTGACACCACTCTCACTCGCCCTGTGGTACATGGATGACGCCAATTTTACCGTGCGATCGAAGGGCCTTCAGGAGAGGACCGACGGACTGACGGGTCGCATCACGATCTGCGTCGAGGCCATGGAGCACGAGACGCGTCAACGGCTCGTCTCGTACTTAGCGGACACGTGGGGCGTGCGTGCGACACTGCGCGAGAGTGGCGCGGCCAAGAAGGCGATTCTCGTCTTCACCAACGCGGAGAGCGCGAAGTTCCAGGCCCTCATCGCGCCGTTCGTGCACCCCAGCATGGAGTACAAGTTGCTCCCGCGCTTTCGTGGACGGTTTGCGGTGGAGCCAACCTTTGAGGCCATGCGCTATGAGATGGTGGCGATGCCCGTGACCGAAGTGCGGGTCAAGCCGAAGACCCGCTCGATGCACCGCTTCGACATCGAGGTCGAAGACAGCCACAACTACTTGGTCGACGGCGTCGTCGTGCACAACTCGCCCGAGGTCACGCCCGGTGGACGTGCCCTGAAGTTCTACTCGTCGGTGCGCCTCGACATTCGTCGTATTGAGTCGATCAAGGACGGCACCGAGATCGTGGGTAACCGCACGCGCGTCAAGGTCGTGAAGAACAAGTGCGCGGCGCCCTTCAAGCAGGCCGAGTTCGACATCATGTACGGCCAGGGCATCAGCCGCGAGGGCTCGGTGCTCGACGTGGCAGTCGAGCTCGGGTTCGTGAAGAAGGCCGGTGCGTGGTTTACCTACGAGGGCGAGCAGCTCGGCCAGGGCCGCGAGAACGTGAAGACGTTCCTGCGCGAGAACCCCCAATTGATGGCAGAAATCGACGGACGAGTGCGAGAGCACCTGGCCAAGGCACTCGCGCCCGACGAGGTGAGCCTGGGCCTGGACGTCGACTCGCCGATCACGCTGGACTAGACAAGGGGGAGCGTCTCGACGTTCGAGCGAGTCGCGGGAGGTTGCCATGGCCGCGATCACCGTCGAGGGACTGCGAAAGTCCTACGGCGCGACGAACGCGGTGCGCGGGGTCGACCTCGAGATCGCTGACGGCGAGGTCTTTGCCTTGCTCGGTCCCAACGGGGCGGGTAAGACGACCACGGTGGAGATCTTCGAGGGGTACCGGCACGCCGACGCGGGCACCGTGCGCGTCCTCGGTCTCGATCCCGCCCGCGACGCCTCGGCGCTGCGTTCGCGCATCGGCATCGTCTTACAGTCCACCGCGGTCGAGCAGTACTTGACGGTGCGTGAGACCCTGTCGATGTACGCGCACTACTACGAGCACCCTCGCTCGGTGGACGAACTCATCGAGATCGTCGGGCTCGAGGAGAAGCGCGACAGCCGCGTCACGAAGCTCTCGGGTGGTCAGCAACGGCGCCTTGACCTCGCGATTGGTCTGGTGGGCGATCCCGAACTGCTCTTCCTCGACGAGCCGACTACGGGTTTTGACCCCTCCGCGCGTCGCGAGGCCTGGCAGATGGTGCGCAACTTGACGGCCCTGGGCAAGACCGTGCTGCTCACCACCCACTACATGGACGAGGCCCAGAGTCTCGCGGGGCGCGTCGCAGTGATGGTGGCGGGGCGCATCGTCGCCGAGGGCAGCCCCGACGTTCTCGCGCGTCGCGGGGGCGAGGCCAAAGTGCGTTTTCGCGTGCCCGAGGGCGTCAGCCCACCGGCCCTGTCGCTCTCGCCGAGCGCCGATGGACGGGTGGAGACGTCGGGCGATCTCGCGCGCACCCTGTACGAGGTGACGACGTGGGCGCTCGCTCAGCACGTCAACCTCGAGGACCTCGACGTCGTGCGCCCGTCACTCGAGGACGTCTACTTGGATTTGATCAGGCAGGGCGAGACCTCGTGATCAACCTGCGACGCACCCTCTACCAGCTGCGCTACACGAATCTCGCCTACTGGCGCAATCCCAGCTCGGCGCTGTTCACCTTCGCGTTCCCCCTGATGTTTCTCGTGATCTTCACGTCGCTTCTCGGGCGTCACACCTTCATGTTGAACGGCCACCTCACCCACCAGACGACGTACTACGTCGCGGCGATGGCGTCCTACGGACTCATCAGCGCGTGCTACGTGAACCTGGCGATGGTGATGACCTTCCAGCGCGACACCGGCATCTTGAAGCGCGTCCAGGGCACGCCGATGCCCCCGGCGTCCTACCTCGCCGCCCGGGTTCTGCACGCGCTCGCCGTGGCGGGGCTGCTCATCGTGATCACGGCGGCCTTCGGGCGCGTCTTCTACCAGGCCGACATGCCCACGGGCCTCGCGCTGGTGCGATTCCTCGCGATGTTCCTCGTTGGCGCGCTGAGCTTCAGCGCCCTCGCCTTCGCGGTCAGCTCGATCATCCCCAACGCCGACGCGGCGCCGGCGGTCGTGAACATCACGATCATGCCGCTGCTCTTTCTCTCGGGGATCTTCATCCCCCTCGGTGATCACACGCCGACGTGGATCGTGTGGGTGGGCAAGTTCTTTCCCGTGCGCCACTTCGCCGAGGGGATGCAGTCGGGCTTCCTGGGCACGGCGTTTCACTGGAGCGACGTCGCGGTGGTGGCCATCTGGGGCGCCGTGGGCCTCGTCGTCGCCGCGCGACGCTTCAACGTCGAGCCGCGCGTCTAGCGAGCCGACAACGTGATGAAAGATCGGAG
>JAJYAC010000017.1 GCA_021779735.1 Actinomycetes bacterium | reverse complement strand
CTTCGCCGGATTTTCTCTCACGCTCGTCGTCTGGATGCTCTGGGGCTACAACATGGCCTTCGGCCCCCAGGCCCACTTCGGGCCCACGGGGTCGTTCTGGAGCGGCTTCATTGGCCACTTCAAGCCCCTCTCAACCGCCGGCGCCGAGCAGGGCCAGGCGGTCTCGGGGGCGAACACCCTCATCCCCTTCCACTTCTCGACCGCGACGCTCGCGTACTTCCAGTTCGTCTTCGCCGCGATCACGCCGCTGCTCTTCCTCGGCGGGCTCGTGGGGCGCCTCAAGTTCAAGGCGTGGCTTCTCATCGTGCCGATGTGGATCACGCTCATCTACACCGTGAACGCGGCGCTGCTCTGGGGCGGGGGATTCTTCGCCCAAAAGGGCGCGGTCGACTACTCCGGCGGCTACGTCATCCACCTCTCGGCGGGCGTCGCGGCCTTCGTCGGCGCGGCGATCGTGGGTCCGCGTCGCTGGCAGGACCGTGAGAACGCGTTCCCGAGCAATCTCATGATGGTGGCCGTGGGCGCGGGCATCCTCTGGATGGGCTGGAACGGCTTCAACGGCGGTGACCCCTTCTACGCCGGCGCCGACGCCGCGAGCGCCATTCTCAATACCAACGTCGCGACCGCGGTGGGTGTGCTCACGTGGCTTCTCATGGACATGTTCTTCTCGCGCCAGAAGAAGCCGACGTTCCTGGGCGCGATCAACGGCATGCTCTGCGGACTCGTCGCCATCACGCCGAGCGCGGGCTGGGTGAATGGCACCGGGGCGATCCTCGTGGGTCTCATCGCCTCGTCACTGGTGTGGGTCGCCTGGAACCACCTCTCGAAGCTCAAGCCCTTTTCTCTGGTCGACGACGCGATGGGTGTTGTCTACACCCACGGATTCGCCGGACTCATCGGCGGACTGCTGGTGGGCGTCCTCGCCGACCCGGGCATGACCGAGTACGGGATCGCCGGCGCGCACTACAAGGGCGCGGGCGGCTTCTCGGTAGGTGGATGGTTCTTCACCCACTCGTTTCACCAACTCTGGGAGCAGTTCCTCGCCGCGGCCTGGATCATCCTCTTCACCGCTGCGGGCACAGCCGTCATCTTCTATATCGTGAAGGCTGTGGTCGGACTACGCGAAAGCGACGAGGTACTTGCCCTCGGTGACATTGGCATCCACGAGGAGGAGGCGTTCCCCGAGCCCACCTTCGGCGAGCCGGTCCTCACCCCGAGTCACACCCACCGCGACAACCTCTAAGGAGAGACAATGAAACTGGTAACCGCCGTAGTGAAGCCGTTCAAGCTCGACGAGGTGAAGGTCGCTCTCACCAAGCTCGGGGTGTCGGGTATGACCGTCACGCAAGCCCGCGGCTTTGGCCGCCAGGGCGGGCACATCGAGATCTACCGGGGCCGCGAGTACGAGTTCGACTTCATCGACAAGATCCGCATTGAGGTCGCCTGCACCGACGAGCAGCTCGACGCGGTGATCGACGCGATCGTCACCTCGGCCAAGACCGGAACCGTGGGTGACGGCAAGGTCTGGGTCACCGACATTGAGCGCGTGGTGCGCGTGCGCACCGACGAGCGCGGACCCGACGCCCTGTAGTTTCCGTACTAGCCGGCCTGGCGCGCGACGGCTTCGGCCGCCGCGCGCGCGGCCTCAGGATCGCCGAGGTAGCCGGCCTCGACAATGTCGAGGCCGGCGTCGAGGCGAATGCGATAGGGGATGCCCGTGGGAATCTCCATCGCGGTGATCTCGTCCTCGCTGACGTTCTCCAAGATCATGCGCAGCGCGCGCAGTGAGTTGCCGTGGGCGACCACGAGAACGCTGCCGCCACGGCTCGACTCTCGGCGCAGGTCCTCGTTGATGACGTCGGCCAGGTAGGGGCGAACGCGCGCGACGACGTCCTTCAGGCACTCCGTCGCCGGCAGGAACTGGGCGGGCACGTCGCGATAGCGCGGGTCCGCGTTCACGCTGCGCGAGTCGTCGCTCGCCAGCGTGGGGGGCGGCACGTCGTAGCTGCGCCGCCAGACCTTGACCTGCTCGAGCCCGTAGGCCTCGGCCGTCTCCCTCTTGTCTTTACCCGTCAAGTCCCCGTAGTGGCGCTCGTTGAGGCGCCAATTGCGCGTGACCGGTAGCCAGCTGCGTTGCGCGGCGTGCAGGGCGAGTTCGGCGGTGCGGATCGCGCGGGTGAGAACCGAGGTGTGCAGGACGCGCAAGTCCAGATCGGCGCCGGCGAGGAGGCGCCCCGCCTCGGTGGCCTCGGCCTCGCCGCGGGCGGTGAGATCGACGTCGGTCCAGCCGGTGAAGAGGTTGAGCTCGTTCCACGTCGACTGGCCGTGTCGTAGGAGGATCAGATCAGGCACGGTTGTAGCGTACCCAGGCCACTGTGGGGGCAAAATTGCACCCCGGCCAACTCTTTCCCCGGGCGCCACGGGGCTGTGCGTAATCTGTCACGTCGTCTAGATACTTTCTTGACAAGAAGGGACTCAACTCTGTACACTGGCGTGCGTGAGTCGTGGGCATCTGGAAGGTCCGGCCGCGACAAAGAAGGAGCATCATGGCTAAGGCAGTCGGCATCGACCTAGGAACGACGAACTCGGTCGTCAGCGTGCTGGAGGCGGGCGAGCCCGTCGTCATCCCCAACGCCGAGGGTGGGCGCACCACGCCGTCGGTGGTGGGTTTCTCTAAGACCGGCGAGGTGCTGGTCGGCGAGGTCGCCAAGCGTCAGGCGATCACCAACCCGGATCGCACCATTCGTTCGGTCAAGCGCCACATGGGCGAGAGCTGGTCCGTCGACATCGACGGGACCAAGTACACGCCCCAGGAGATCTCGGCGCGCATCCTCCAGAAGCTCAAGCGTGACGCGGAGGCCTACCTCGGCGACACCGTGACCCAGGCCGTCATCACCGTGCCGGCCTACTTCAACGACGCCCAGCGCACCGCCACGAAAGAGGCCGGTCAGATCGCGGGACTCGAAGTCCTGCGCATCGTGAACGAGCCGACGGCCGCCGCGCTCGCCTACGGCCTCGACAAGGGAGCCCAGGAGCAGACGGTGCTCGTCTTTGACTTGGGCGGTGGCACCTTCGACGTCTCCGTGCTCGAGATCGCCGATGGCGTCTTTGAGGTCAAGTCCACCCACGGCGACACCCACCTGGGTGGCGACGACTGGGACGACGCGGTGATGCAGTGGCTCATCAAGACCTTCAAGGACACCGAGGGCGTCGACCTCGCCGCGGACAAGATGGCCGTCCAGCGTCTCAAGGAGGCCGCCGAGAAGGCCAAGATCGAGCTCTCGAGCGTTCAGGAGACCCAGGTCAACCTGCCCTTCATCACCGCGACCGCCGAGGGTCCCAAGCACCTCGACCTCAAGTTGACGCGCGCGAAGTTCAACGAACTCACCGCCGACCTCGTCGAGCGCTGCCGCAAGCCCTTCGACCAGGCGATCAAGGACGCCGGACTGACACTGGACAAGATCGACCACGTCATCTTGGTTGGTGGCTCCACGCGCATTCCCGCGGTCCAAGAGCTCGTCACCCGGGTCACCGGCAAGGAGCCCAACAAGGGCGTGAACCCCGACGAGGTCGTCGCGGTGGGCGCCGCCGTCCAGGCGGGCGTCTTGAAGGGCGACGTGAAGGACATCCTCTTGCTCGACGTGACGCCCCTCTCTCTGGGCATCGAGACCAAGGGCGGCGTCATGACCAAGATCATTGAGCGCAACACGACGATCCCGACGAAGAAGTCACAGGTCTTTACGACGGCCGACGACAACCAGCCGAGCGTCGAAGTCCACGTCCTCCAGGGCGAGCGCGAGATGGCCTCCTACAACCAGACCCTGGGCAAGTTCCAGCTGGTGGGTATCCCGCCGGCGCCGCGTGGCGTGCCCCAGATCGAGGTGACCTTTGACATCGACGCGAACGGCATCGTGCACGTCTCGGCGAAGGACACCGCGACCGGCGCGACCCAGTCGATGACCATCACCGGCGGCTCGTCACTGTCCAAGGACGAGATCGACCGCATGGTGCGCGACGCCGAGGCTCACGCCGAGGACGACCGCAAGCGCCGCGACGAAGCTGAGGTGCGTAACAACGCCGACGGCTTGGTGTACCAGACCGAGAAGCTGTTGAAGGATCAGGCCGAGTCGTTCCAGGGCAGCGAGCGTGACGACGTCGAGGCCGGACTCGCGGGTCTCAAGGAGGCCCTCGCCGGCACCGATATCGAGGCGATCAAGAACGCCACCGAGAAGTTGCTCACGGCGAGCCAGGGCTTCAGCCAGCGCCTCTACGAGGAGGCCGCCAAGGCCAACGCCTCGGGCGAGTCGGCCCCGGCCGGCAACGACGACGACATCGTCGACGCCGAGATTGTGGAGTGAGCGTGGACGAGGACGCCACCAACGAGGCCGTGGAAGCCGCCGAGGAGATCGTGGCCGAAGCCAACGAGGCGGTCGACGAGCGAAGTGACGCCGAGCGCGAGCGCGACGAGTACCTCGAGGCACTCCAACGCCTCCAGGCCGACTTCGAGAACTACCGCAAGCGCGTGGCCCGTCAGGCCGACGACGCGGCCACGCGCGCGGCGGGCGACCTGGTCGCCAAGCTGTTGCCGGTCCTTGACGCGTTCGACCTCGCCGTGGCTCACTTCACCCAGAGCGACTCCGACGAGGGCCTCGCCCTGGGCCAGTCGAGGGCTCTCATCGTGGACACGTTGACCAAGGAGGGTCTCGAGCGCATCGACGAGGTGGGGGTGGCCTTCGACCCGACCGTGCACGACGCCGTGGCCCACGTCGAGGCCGACGACGAGGCGGGACAGGTGGTCGATGAGATTCTGCGGGCGGGGTATCGCTGGAAGGGAGCGGTGCTGCGCCCGGCGATGGTGAGAGTGAAGGGCTAAATGGCCGAACGAGAGTGGTTCGACAAGGACTACTACAAGGTCCTCGGGCTTTCCTCGAGCGCCACGGACAAAGAGATCACCCGCGCGTACCGCAAGCTCGCCAAGGAACTGCACCCCGACACGAATCCCGGCTCGGAGGAGAAGTTCAAGGAGATCTCGGCCGCCTACGACGTTCTCGGCGACGCCGATAAGCGCAAGGAGTACGACGAGGTGCGCCGCCTCGGACCGGCCGCGGCCGGATTTGGCGGCGGCTTCAACGCCCACGGCGCGGACTTTGGTGACCTGGGCGACCTCTTCGGAGGTCTCTTCGGTGGGCGACGCGCGCGCGCGGCCCGAGGCGCCGACGTCGAGACCGCTCTGCACCTCGCCTTTCGTGACGCCGTGACCGGGGTGACGACGACCGTGACGCTGCCGAGCAATGACGCCTGTCACACCTGTGGCGGGCGCGGCGCGGCGCCGGGCAGCGGCTACGTCACCTGCGAACGCTGCGGCGGGCGTGGCGTGCTGAACGACGACCAGGGACCCTTCGCGATGTCGAGCGTTTGTCCGGTGTGCCAGGGACGGGGCGGACGCATCGTCACGCCCTGTGCGAGCTGTGCGGGGACGGGGCGCGAGCCCTCCTCGCGACGGGTGAACGTGCGCATCCCGCCCGGGGTCGTCGACGGTCAGCGCATTCGACTCAAGGGCAAGGGTGGCGCCGGCACCAAGGGCGGGCCGGCCGGCGACCTCTTCGTCGACGTGCACGTCGCGAAGGACCCCCAGTTCTCCCGGCGCGGGCGTGACGTGACGACGAGCGTGTCGGTGCCGGTCACCGCGGCCATCCTCGGCACGACGGTGAGCGTGCCCACGCTCGAGGAGCCGGTGACTCTGAAGGTGGCGCCGGGTACCCAAGCGGGCCAGACGCTGCGCGTGCGTGGTCGCGGCGTGCCCGCGCACGCCAAGCACCCCGCGGGCGACCTGCTCGTGACGATCCAAGTCGCAATCCCGACGACGCTGACCAAGGACCAGCGCAGTGCCGTCGAGCGCCTCGCGAGCGCGCTCGGCGAGGAGCCTTCGTGAGCGAGCGACGCGGCGACCACGCCGTCTACGTGATCTCGGTCTTCGCCGAGTTGGCCGGAGTGCACCCTCAGACGTTGCGCAACTACGAGCGTTCCGGGCTGCTCGCCCCCCGGCGCACGCGTGGCGGCTCACGGCGCTTCTCCGACGAGGACCTGGCCGCGTTGCGCCGTATCCAACAACTCACCACCGAGGGCGTCAACCTCGAGGGCGTCAAGCGCATCATGGCCCTCGAGGCGGAGGCGTCTCGCCTGCGCGCGGAGATCGCCGAACTTCGCGAGCTCGCGGCGGCGTCACTAGCCGACGCGCACCGTCAGTACCGGCGCGATCTGGTGCCCGTGCGCAACGCCCTCGCTCTCTTTGAGACGAGACGTAAAGGACGATCATGACCCTCGACCCCCAACGCTGGACGGTAAAGACCCGTGAGGCCTTCCAGGCCGCGACCACCCAGGCTGCCGCCGCCGGCAACCCCTACGTCACGCCGGCGCACCTGCTGCTCGCGCTGCTCAATCAGCCCGATGGTGTGGCCCGGCCCCTGCTCGCGGCCGCCTCGCTCGATCCCATCGCGGTGGCGGCGACGCTGAGCGAGAAGGTCGCGGCCGAGCCGCGCGCCGTGGGTGGCACGCAGCCCGGCCTCTCGGCGGAGGCCCGCCGCGGCCTCGAAGCGGCCGATGAGTTGCGCGGCGACTTGGGTGACGAGTATCTCTCGGTCGACCACGTCCTGGTCGCCTGGGCCGAGTTCGTGGGCTCGACGCGCGAGGCGCTGCTCGGCGCCCTGCGAGGCATTCGCGGTAGCGCGCGCATCACCTCAGAGAACCCCGAGGAGACCTTTCAGAGCCTCGAGAAGTACGGGCGCGATCTCACCGCGCTCGCGCGCAGCGGCAAGCTCGATCCGGTGATCGGTCGCGACGACGAGATCCGACGCGTCATCCAGGTCCTCAGTCGACGCACGAAGAACAACCCGGTACTGATCGGCGAGCCCGGCGTCGGCAAAACCGCGATCGTCGAGGGCTTGGCCCTGCGCATCGTCGAGGGCGACGTGCCTGAGAGCCTGCGCGATCGGCGCATCATCGCCCTCGACCTCGCCTCAATGGTGGCGGGCGCCAAGTACCGTGGCGAGTTCGAAGAGCGCTTGAAGGCGGTCTTGAAGGAGATCGAAGACGCCAAGGGCGAGGTCATCACGTTCATCGACGAGTTGCACACGATCGTGGGCGCCGGCGCCTCTGAGGGCTCGATGGACGCGGGCAACATGATCAAGCCCCTGCTCGCGCGCGGTGAGTTACGCCTCATCGGCGCGACGACGCTCGACGAGTACCGCCAGTACATCGAAAAGGACGCCGCCCTCGAGCGGCGCTTCCAGCAAGTCTTCGTGGGCGAGCCTTCGATCGAGGACACCGTCGCGATTTTGCGTGGGCTCAAGGAACGCTACGAGGTGCACCACGGCGTGCGCATCCAAGACGCCGCGATCGTGGCCGCGGTCACTCTCTCACAGCGCTACGTCGCGAACCGCTTCCTGCCCGACAAGGCCATTGACTTGATGGACGAGGCGGCGTCGAAGTTGCGCATCGAGATCGACTCTATGCCCACCGAGCTCGACGTCGTCATCCGGCGCATTCGCCAGCTCGAGATCGAGCGGGTGGCTCTGGCCGCCGAGACCGACGCCGCGAGTCGCGAGCGACTCAACGCCCTCGACGCAGAACTGGCCGAACAGCGCGAGAAGTCCGACGCGCTCGCCGCGCGCTGGCAGGCTGAGCGCACCGTCATCCAGAAGATCCAGGGCGCCAAGGGCGAACTCGAGGACAAGCGCGCCGAGGCCGAACGCCTCGAGCGCGCGGGCGACCTCGCGGGAGCCTCCGCGCTGCGCTACGGGACCGTCCCCGAACTCGAGCGAGCCATCGACGCGGCCACCGCCGAGCTCGCCGACTTGCAGGCCCACGGGGCGTTCTTGAAAGAAGAAGTTGACGCCGAGGACATCGCCGAGGTGGTGAGTCGCTGGACCGGGGTGCCGGTGTCCAAACTCTTAGAGGGCGAAGTCGACAAGCTGCTGCGCATGGAAGAGCTGCTGCACAGCCGCGTCGTGGGTCAGGACGAGGCCGTGGTGGCTGTGTCCAACGCCATTCGGCGCAGCCGGGCTGGTCTGGGCGATCCGCACCGACCCATCGGATCCTTCTTGTTCTTAGGTCCCACCGGCGTGGGCAAGACCGAGCTCGCGCGCGCCCTCGCGGAGTTCCTCTTCGACGACGAGTCGGCGATGGTGCGCCTCGACATGAGCGAGTACATGGAGAAGTTCTCCGTGAGTCGCCTCGTCGGCGCCCCCCCGGGCTACGTCGGCTACGAGGAGGGCGGTCAACTCACGGAGTCGGTGCGCCGGCGTCCCTACGCGGTGGTGCTGCTCGACGAGATCGAAAAGGCTCACCCGGACGTTTTCAATATCCTTCTCCAAGTGCTCGACGACGGACGACTCACCGACGGCCAGGGCCGCACGGTGGACTTCACCAACGTGGTCTTCATCATGACGAGCAACCTGGTTGGTGAGCCCACCGACTTCTTTAGGCCCGAGTTCGTCAATCGCATCGACGACATCATCCGGTTCCGCTCGCTCGACGAAGCGGACCTCGCGGTGATCGTCGGCATCCAACTCGCACGCCTGCGTCGACGTCTCGCCGAGCGACGACTTAGCCTCAACGTCACCGACACCGCGGCGGCGCTGCTCGCCCACGAGGGCTACGATCCGGACTTCGGTGCTCGTCCTCTGAAGCGCGTGATTCAGCGTCGCGTTGAGGACCCGCTCGCTCTCATGGTTCTTGAAGGTCGCTACCGCGATGGTGACACCATCCACGTCGACGTCGTAGACGAACACCTGAGCTTCACGTAGGACTTCGATGCGCCCGCCCTCTGGAACGTGCTTGGCGCACTGACGTGTAGGAACGAGCGACGTTCTCAACGACTGCGGTGCCGGGCCCCGCTGTCGAACGGCACTACCGCCGGAAATCGTCAGTGTAGAAGGCTTCTCAGATCACCTGCGACACGGTCGACAGCGCGGCTACACGCGGGCGAGACCTCGTCGAGGGTCATGAAACCGTGAATCAATCCGGCCTCGCGCCGTAGCGTCACGTCGACCTGGGCATCGACGAGTCGAGTGGCGTAAGCCTCTAGCTCATCGCGCAGAGGGTCGAATTCGGCGGTGACGATGAGCGCCTTGGGTAGTCCCAAAAGCTCCGGCGCAAAGAGTGGACTCACGTCGGGATCCGCCCACCGCGACGCGTCGGGTACCCACTGGGAATTAAAGAAGCGGATCGCGTGCGCGTCCAGGCCCCAGCCGTGCGCGCGTTCGCTCATCGACGGCTGGGCGCCCGTGAGATCGGTGTTGGCGTAGAGCAGGACCTGGAGTGAGAGGACGTCGGGTAGCTCATCACGGAGTCGAAGACAGGCCAGAGCGGCCAACGTGCCCCCGGCGCTGTCGCCGCCAATCGCGATGGCGCGGGGAGGTGGATCGAGCACTTCGGGATTCGATGCCACCCAGTGAACGGCGGCGACAGCGTCATCGATCGATGCGGGCCAAGGGTTCTCGGGGGCTAGTCGGTAGTCAACGGCTAAGACCGCGACACCTGAGCGGTGTGCGAGGCGTCGGCACAGTCGATCGTGCGTCTCGAGGTCGCCGATCGTCCAGCCCCCGCCGTGGAGAAAGATGATGAGGGGAATGTTTCCCGCAGTGGGTCGATAGAGGCGAGCCTTCAGCTGACCGATTCGAAGGTCGCGCACCTCGTGCACGTCGGGGCCCGGCGAACGGAGTCGGCCGCGCTCTCGCGCGCTACGGCGCAGTGCGGCCACGTCGAGGTCGCCCGGTGGGCCCACGCGGGCGAGGTACTCCTCTAACTGGGCGTCGGCGAGGACGGGCGTCACCTCGCCACGCCTGCAGATGACACGAGAAGCGCTCGCGCACGAGTAGTCGATGTCTCTGGCCTGGTCACCGGTTATCTCCGAGACAACAATGCGCCGGCGGAACCATTCTTCGGTGCCCGGGCGTCTCCCTTGGGATAGCGCATTGTCGGCTCCTCGGTACTGGCGGCGGACATCGCTACCACCACACGTCGACCCTAGTCAGACAGTCGCTTCTCACGCGCGTTGCCCGGCACCAGCGGGCACGCGCGTGAGATGCGAAGCCCAACTCTTCGCCGGCGATGCGTGTAGTCACGTCCGGGGTATTCGGCACCCATGCTCCACCACACGAGTCACGTTTGTCCCGAGGGTGGGCGTACCTCCGTGCAATAGGATGAGTGAGTACACGCCACCCCTGAGGAGTCTCGTGCCCGCAACCGTCGTAGTCGGAACGCAGTGGGGGGACGAGGGCAAGGGCAAACTCACTGACCTGCTCGCGCGCGAGATGGACGTCGTCGTTCGTTACCAGGGTGGCCACAACGCGGGGCACCGCATCGTGGTGGGCGGCGAGGCCTTCGCGCTCCAACTCGTGCCCTCGGGCGTGCTCTATCCGCACATCACACCGGTCATCGGCAACGGCGTTGTGGTCGACCCCAAGGTTCTCCTTGACGAGATTGACAGCTTGAGTGCCAAGGGCGTGGACTGCTCGCGGCTGCTCGTCTCGGGCAACGCGCACCTGATCATGCCCTACCACCAAGAGCTCGATCGACTCACCGAGCGTTTCTTGGGCAAGAACGCCCTCGGCACGACCAAGCGCGGCATCGGACCGGCTTACGCGGATAAGTCCGCGCGAGTGGGACTGCGCGTCCAGGACCTGCTTGATCCCAAGATCTTTCGCCAGAAGCTCGACGTCGTGTTGCACGAGAAGAACCTGATCCTCTCCAAGGTCTACAACCGCCTGCCCATGAAGGCCGACGAGATTGCCGCGAAGTACCTCGACGTCTACGCCGGCCGATTGGCGCCGATGATCGCCGACACCGTGACCTTCGTCCACGACGCCCTCGCCGAGGGAAAGCGGATCCTGCTAGAGGGTGCCCAGGCCACGTTCCTCGATCTCGATCACGGCACGTACCCCTTCGTGACGTCCTCGAACCCGGTGGCCGGTGGCGCCGCCACCGGCTCGGGCCTGGGCCCACGCGACCTGGGTCGCGTGGTGGGCATCGCCAAGGCGTACATCACGCGTGTCGGTGCGGGACCGTTTCCCACCGAGCTCGACGGCGAGATGGGCGACCTGCTCGTCGAGCGCGGTCACGAGTTCGGCACGAACACGGGTCGGCGCCGCCGCGTGGGCTGGTTCGACGCAGTCATGGCGCGCCAGGCGGCACGGCTCAATTCGCTCAGCGAGATCGCCATCACCAAACTCGACGTGCTTGACACACTTGAAGAGATCAAGGTCTGCGTCGCCTACGAGGCCGGTGGCGTGCGTTACGAGTACCCGCCCTACCACCAGTCAGTACTGCACGACGTGACGCCGATCTACGAGGTGGTGCCGGGCTGGCGCAGCGACCTCAGCCAATTCACGCGCTTTGAGGACCTGCCGCGTGAGGCGCGCGACTACATCGCGTTCCTGCGCGAGAAAATCGGCGTGCCGATCGCGACCGTGGGCGTCGGGCCAGGCCGCGAGCAGTTCGTACGCCCGTGACCCGCGTGGTCGTGGTGGGCGCGGGCGCTCGCGAACACGCCCTCGCGCGGGCTCTCACCGCGAGCGCCGAGGTCACCGTGGTGCCCGGTAACGCGGGGATCGCCGCGCACGGCATTGCCTGCGCCGACGTGGAGATCGCGAGCCTGCACCCCGACCTCGTCGTGGTGGGTCCCGAGGAGCCTCTGGTGCGCGGTCTGGCCGACGAGCTGCGCGCTCGCGGCGTGCGCGTCTTTGGGCCCGGGGCCGAGGGGGCCCGCCTGGAGGGCTCCAAGGCGTACTTGAAGGACTTCCTCGACGCCGCCGGCGTGCCGACCGCGGCCTACGCCACGTTTTCACACGAGGCCGACGCGCTCGCGTACCTCGAGACGATGTCGGCTCCCTACGTGATTAAGACCGACGGCCTCGCCGCGGGCAAGGGGGTCCTCGTCACCTCCGACCTCGAAGTTGCGCGACGCGACGTCGTCGCCAAGTTGCGCGGTGACGCGTTCGGCGCGGCGGGATCAACGGTCGTCCTCGAAGAGGGCCTCGAGGGTTTCGAGTGCTCCTTGCACGTGCTCTGTGACGGAACACGCGCCGTTCCCCTTCTCACCGCTCAAGACTTCAAGCGAGTGGGTGACGGGGACGTGGGCGCCAACACCGGCGGCATGGGTGCGCTCGCCCCCTTGCCCGTGGTCTCCGATGAGGACGTCCGGGTGATCATGCGAGAGGTGATCGAACCTACGCTCGTCGAACTGCGTCGTCGGGGCATCGATTTTCGCGGCGTGCTCTACGCCGGTCTGATGGTGGGCCCCGGGGGCGCCAAGCTCCTCGAGTACAACGTGCGATTTGGCGATCCCGAGGCCGAGGTCCTCGCGCCGCTCTACGGCGCCGGCCTGCTGGAACTGCTCGACAGCACGGCTCGGGGAAACCTCGTCGTTCCCGCCGTGCCGTCGGGAGCGGCGGTCACCGTCGTACTGGCCGCGTACGGCTACCCGCACGCGCCGCGGCGCGGCGACGTGATCTTCGGACTGGGCGCCGACGGGCAGTTGGCGACCCCGGTGGAGGGCGTGAGCGTCTTTCACGCCGGGACGGCCCGTGACGAGCACGGGCGCTTCGTCACCGCGGGCGGACGGGTGCTCGCGATCAGCGCCGTGGCTCCGTCGCTGGAGGTGGCGCGAGCGCGCGCGTACGCCGCAGCCGGGACCGTATCCTTCGAGGGCATGGTGATGCGTAGTGACATCGCCAGAAAGGTGGTCTCGTGATTCCGCGCTACGCCCCGACGGACGTCGCGGCCCTCTTTAGCGACGTGCACCGCTTCGACACGATGCTCGAGGTCGAGCTGCTCGCCGCCGAGGCGCTCGCCGAGGTCGGCGTCGTACCCGCGGGAGACGCGGCCGTGCTGCGCGCGCGTCGCCCCGTCGTCGACGAGGCCTTCGTCGCCGACGTTGCGGCGCGCGAGGCCATCACGAATCACGACACCGCCGCCTTCGTCGACGTGGTCCAAGAGCGCGTCGGCATGCCCGAGGGCGCGTGGATCCACTACGGCCTCACGTCTTCAGACGTCGTCGACACGGCGCTGTGCGCGGTGCTCGCGCGCGCCGTCGACCTGGCCCACGACGCCGCCGTCGAACTGCGCGACGCGCTGAGTACCCGCGCTCTCGAGACGATCGACTGGCCGATCACCGGGCGCACCCACGGCATGCACGCCGAACCGACGACCTACGGCGCGAAGTTCGCGCTCTTTGCCCTCCAAGTCGAGCGAGATCGCGTGCGTCTGGCCGATGCGCGCGAGGCAATCGCCGTCGGCAAGCTCTCCGGCGCCGTCGGCACGTACTCGAACATCGACCCGGCCGTGGAAGCGCTCGTCTGCCAGCGCCTCGGCCTCGTGCCAGTGCCGGCCACCCAGGTCATTGCCCGCGACCGCCACGCCCAAGTTCTCTACGCGCTCGCGGCGCTCGGCACGAGCATCGAGGCCTTCGCCCTCGAGGTTCGTCACCTCTCACGCAGTGAGGTGGGTGAGGCCGCCGAGCCCTTCGCGCCCGGCCAAAAAGGCTCCTCGGCGATGCCCCACAAGCGCAACCCCGTGCTGTCGGAGCGCCTCTGCGGGCTCGCGCGCGTGCTGCGCGGCTACCTTCAGGCGGGACTCGAGGACGTCGCGCTCTGGCACGAGCGCGATATCTCGCACTCGAGCGTCGAGCGGGTCATCATGCCCGACGCCTTCGAGCTGGCGATCTACATGGCGCGCGCCGCTCGCGGCCTCGCGGCCGGCCTCGTGCTCTACCCCGAGCGCGCACTCGAGAACCTGACCGAGGGATCCCTCGGCCTCGTCTTCTCCCAGTCCGTGCTGCTCGCCCTCGTGGACGCGGGTCGTTCGCGTGACGACGCGTACCGTCTGGTCCAGTCGGCCTCGCGGCGAGCCATCGAGGAGCGTCGCCACTTTCGCGCGGTGCTCGCCGACGACGCGGATCTCGGCCTCTCCTCGAGCGAGCTCGAGCGGATTTTCGATCCGGCGCGACTCCTCGTGCACCGTCGCCGCTTCGTCGAGGCACTGACGTGGATGCCGTCGTGAACCTCGAACCCTTCTACTCGGGCAAGGTGCGCGACCTCTACGCGGTAAACGACGAGCTCATGCTGATGGTGGCCTCGGACCGGCTGAGTGCCTTCGATGTGATCATGGCCGAAGAAGTGCCCGAAAAGGGTCGTGTTCTCACCGGCCTCACCAATTTCTGGCTTCGCACGTTCAACGACGTGCCCGCCGCACTGGTGAGTTGTGACCCCACGATTATCGAGAAGTCGGTGCCGGGTTTTCTCGCCGAGTCGCGCTGGCACGGCCGGGCGTCTCTGGTGCGGCGCGCGACGATGCTTCCCCTCGAGTGCATCGTGCGCGGGCGCCTCGCGGGCCAGGCCTACGAGGAGTACCGCGTCTCGGGTACCGTGCACGGCATGGCGGCACCGGCGGGACTTCGCCTCGCCGACCCCTTCCCCGAGCCGATCTTCACGCCCTCGACCAAGGCCGAGTCCGGACACGACCTCAACATCGACCTCGCCGCCGCCGCCGACCTCGTGGGCACCGAGCGTCTCGCCCGGGCCGAGGAAATTTGTCTGGGGCTCTTCGTTCGCGCCGCGGCGCGCATGGCCAAAGCCGGGCTCATCCTCGCCGACACGAAGTTCGAACTCGGCGAGATTGACGGACGCCTCGTGGTCTGTGACGAGGTGATCACGCCGGACTCCTCACGTATTTGGCCCGCCGACCAGGTCGTGGCCGGCACCACGCCGCCGTCGTTTGACAAGCAGCCCTTTCGTGACTGGCTCGACGCCCAGGGCTGGGACCGCACGCCGCCGCCGCCGCGCGTACCCGACGAGATCGTCGCGATCACCTCGGCGCGCTACGTCGAGGCGTACGAGCGCGTGAGCGGAACGAGCTTGTCCGACTGGTACGGTGCGTAGGTGAACTACCCGATTGTCGTCGACGTGACGCTGCGCGCCGGGATCGCCGATCCCGAGGGGGCCACCATCGAGCGAGCGCTGCCCGCGCTGGGCTTTGACGGTGTCGCACACGTGCGTACCGGTAAGACGTTTCGCTTCGACGTCGAGGCCCTCGACGAGGCGAGCGCGATAGAGGTCGCACACGCCCTGGCGGAGCGCCTGTTGTCTAATCCCGTGATCGAACGGGCGGTCGCCCGACTCGAGGGCTGATGCGAGTCGGCGTCGTCATCTTTCCGGGTTCGAACTGCGAGTACGACGCCGCCTCGGCGATGACGGATCTTGGTGCGACGAGCGAGTTCGTCTGGCACACCGCGACCGACCTCTCGCACCTCGACGGCGTCATCTTGCCGGGAGGCTTCGCCCACGGCGACTACCTGCGCCCCGGCGCGCTGGCACGCTTTTCTCCCGTCATGGGCGCCCTCGCGGACTTCGCCCAGGCGGGCGGAGCGGTGCTGGGCATCTGCAATGGCTTTCAGGTTCTCACCGAGGCGGGTCTCTTGCCGGGAGCGCTTGTCAAGAACAGCGGCCTGACGTTTCTGTCAATGCCCGTGACGGTCGTCGTCTCCTCGACGCGCTCGGTGCTAACGAGAGCAGCCCAGGTGGGCCAGGAGCTCGTGATCCCCATCAACCACTTCTCGGGGTCCTACACGTGCGACGACGCGACCTACGACGCGCTCGTGGCTAACGACCAGATCGTTCTGCGCTATCGCGATAACCCCAACGGGTCGCGAGACGACATCGCCGCAATCTCCAACGTGGCGGGCAACGTGGTGGGCCTCATGCCGCACCCGGAGCGCGCGATGTCCACCCTGCTCGGCAGCGCCGATGGTCGGGTATTGCTAGAAGGCTTCGTCGCGGCGCTCGCCGCAGCTCACTAGGCGCGCGTACGCGCGATGCCCGAACGCTTCAGCACGTCGGCCGAGACGCCCAACTCACGAAAGGCGCTGTAGCCGATCCCGTTGCGCTTGGCGTAGGTCTTGGCAACCTTGATGAAGTCCTTCTCCAGGCTGCCCAAGTCCACGCGTGTGGTGAGGCGCTCGCGCTCGGTGGCTAGGTCGAAACGTTTCTGGGTCAGTTCGAGGCGACGAATCGGCGCGGCGGCCACGATTTCGCGGTCGATGCGAGCGATCTGAATGGAGATTGACTCCGGAGTGCGCTTGCGGCCACGGCGGCCCTTGCCAGCGGCGATAGCGTCGAGGTAACGACTAACGATGCGCGACTCGCTGCGACCCTGGGCCAATTTGGCCTTGTGATCGTCGCTCATCGTCCGCTTCGCAACCTTCTTGACGGCGGGCTTCTTGGTGGCGGTAGCCATGTGGTTCTCCAAACTTCTCGCTACGTTCTCAGCGTAGTGACTCTCATAATAGTAACGCAAAAGTGAGAGAACGTTAAGAGTCAAATCAATTGTGAAAATTTTTTGGTGGCCCTGGCGTGATCGTGGATACGCTCGCGAGAGACCAAGTGGGACAAGAGAATCACTCGTACTGAATACGGTTACTCTCTGGGCACTTCAGTACCGTGAGTGAGCGCCTCATTGGCGTGGGTATGCCGTTTTGCCCCCCACCTCACGAATACACAAGCGCCAATAATGCTCGCACGCTCGGGAAGATCTTGCCGGGGGTTGCACGAGATTCGACATCAAACTCCGTGAGATCACGGAGGTACCCGTGGGTGGTAATCGGCACGGCACGCGCGACGCATTGACGTCGCAATTTCACTCGCCATTGTCCCAACGCGCGGTCGTACGTCGTGGGCGCGCGGGGTGCCCGGTAGTTTGGGGGCGTGACAACTGACCTGCATCGGTCGCTCGGCCTCACGGATGACGAGTTCGCCGAGATTTGCCGGGTGCTCGAGCGCGAGCCCAATCACCTCGAACTGGCCCTCTACGCGGTGATGTGGAGCGAACACTGCTCCTACAAGTCCTCGCGGCTGCACCTACGCCGTCTGCCGACCGCCGGTGACCACGTGCTCGTCGGTCCGGGCGAGAACGCGGGCGTCATTGACGCGGGAGACGGCATCGCGGTCGCCATTCGCATCGAGAGCCACAACCACCCCTCGGCGATCGAGCCCTACCAGGGAGCGGCGACGGGCGTGGGGGGCATCTTGCGCGACGTCTTCACCATGGGAGCGCGTCCGCTCGCGGTGATGGACCCGCTGTTCTTTGGCGACCTCGAGAGCGCGCGTCAGCGCTGGCTCGTCGAGGGAGTTGTCTCGGGCATCTCGGGATACGGCAACTCCGTCGGGGTTCCCACCATTGGCGGGGAACTCACGTTTGACGAGCGCTACGCGGGCAACCCGCTCGTGAACGTCTTGTGCTGTGGCGCCCTGCCGCGTGAGCGGCTCGTGCTCGGCGTCGCCTCGGGCGTGGGCAACCTCGCCGTGTTGCTCGGCTCGACGACGGGACGCGACGGGATCGGCGGCGTGTCGGTGCTCGCGTCGGCGGGATTCTCTGGCGCGGACGCCGACGCGGACGACGCCAAACGCCCCAGCGTCCAGGTGGGTGACCCCTACGAGGAGAAGCGTCTCATCGAGGCCTGCCTCGAACTGCTCGACTCGGGCCTCGTCGTGGGCATTCAGGACCTCGGCGGTGCCGGCCTGGTCTGTGCGACCAGTGAGACCGCCGCGCGCGGGGGTGTCGGCATGGACGTGGACGTGACGGCGGTGCCCCTGCGCGAACTCGGCATGGAACCTTTTGAGGTCATGACCTCTGAGAGCCAAGAGCGAATGCTCGCCATCATCACTCCTGAGAACTGGGAGGCCGTCGCGGCGCTGTGCGCGAAGTGGGAGGTGCGCGCCACGGTCGTGGGACGCGTGGTCGCCCCCGAGCTCGATGCCCACGGCCGCGAGGTCGGCCTCCTGCGTGTACGCGACGGCTTCGACGGCGAGGTACTCGCGGTGGTGCCGGCCGCGTCGCTGGCCGACGAGGCCCCCCTCTACGACCGACCCCGGGCCCGTCCGGCGGAGCTCGACGCGATCCTCGCCGACGACCCCACGAACGACGAGTCCCTCGAGGGCGCGGGTGATGACCTGCTCGCGATGCTCGTCGACCCCGCGTGGGTCTACCGCCAGTACGACTCGCAACTCTTTCTCAACACCGTCGTCGGACCGGGGCGTGACGCTGCGCTGTTGCGTCTCGCCGGACCGGGACTGCCCGCCTCGCAGCGCGGCATCGCGCTCTCGACGGACTCGAATCCCCACTGGTGCGCGCTCGATCCGCGCCTGGGTACCACCCTCACGGTGGCCGAGAGCGTGGCGAACTTGGCCTGCGTGGGCGCGAGCGCCAAGGCGGTCGTGAACTGCCTCAACTTCGGCAACCCCGAGCACCCCGAGGTGATGTGGCAGCTCTCCGAGGCGATCGACGGTATGGCCGAGGCCTGCGACGACCTCGGGCTGCCCGTCGTGGGCGGCAACGTGTCGCTCTACAACGAGAGCGCGGGGCGCGACATCTACCCGACGCCCGTCGTGGGTTTGCTCGGTGTCGTGGAGTCACTGATCGCTCCGCCGCCGGGCTGGAACTGGGCCGAAGGCGACGCCATCGTGTTGGTGGGCGCTCGGCGCGCGAGCGGGCCGACGCCCTTTCCCCTCGCCGGGAGCCGCTGGGCGATTCGCCGCGGGCGCCACGGGGGACGCCTCGCCCCCTTTGACGCGGCATCCTTTCGCGCGACAACAAGCTTCGTCGTCAACGAAGTCGCGGCCGTGTGCGCGGGTCGCGCGAGTGACCTCAGCGCGGTCCACGACGTCGCCGGCGCCGGACTCGCGGGGGCGCTCGGAGAGATGGTGGCCGCCACGGGACTCGGCGTCGACGTGGCGTCCCTGGAAGCGCCCGGTGAACTCTTCAGTGAGTTCCCCGGCCGTTACGTGCTGGGCACGCGCGACGTGGAGGCACTGCTCGCGCGCGTGAGGGCCGCGGGCGTCGCGGCCGTGGTGCTGGGCCACGTCGGGGGCAGTCGCCTGCGCCTGGGTGAGGTCGAGCTTGAGGTTGCGGCTATTCGCCACACGTACACCCATGCGCTCGCTGACGCGCTGGACGTGCGCGAGTGGACGGCTCCCGTCCTCTAGCCCCGGCGGCGCGATCGCACTGGCGATACCATGACCTCCTGGTCGGCTTTGGGGAGGCGGCGTGACACTGACGTGCAAGATTGGCGGTGAGTTCGCCCAGTCGGCGACGTGTCAAATCGACCCGGGACAGTCGCTCTTCGCTGACGCGACCAAGTTCCGCTGGAAGACCACGAACGTGACGATGGAGACTCGTCTGTCGACGCCGCGTGACGACGCCAAGGCCTCGGGCGGCTTCTTAAAGTCTGCGCTCTCGACGGCGGTCGAGGTTGGCAAGCGCGCGCTCGCCGGCCAGAGCCTCGCCTTTCAGTGGTTCACACCCGCGGGCGGCTCGGGTCTCGTGGGGCTCGCGGGCGAGATGCCGGGTCAGATGCGCGTGATCGAACTTGACGGATCAGTGGGCTGGCGCACCGAGAGTCGCGCCTTCGTCGCCGCCGAGTCGAGCGTTGTCTACGACATCGACTTCAGCGGACTCAACCTCGGTCGGCGCTCGAAGCAGGGTCTCATCTTCGAGCACTTCACGGGCGTCGGCACGCTCATCGTCGGCGGCGGGGGCACGCTCCAGGAAATCAACCCCGCGAACTACGGCGGCACCATCCAGGTCCACGGGGGCGCGGTGGTGGGCTTCTCGGACGCGATCACCTTTGGCGTGCAGCGCGTGGGGGCCCTGAACGCCCAGACGCTGACCTCGGCGGTCTTCGGCGGCCAGGGTCTCAACCTCGTGACGCTCTCGGGCGACGGGGTGGCGCTGTTGCAGACGACGTTGCACCGCGAGTTCGAGGCCGACGAGCGTGGCGAGGACCAGACGGTCTCGCCGCTACGTGACGGCCTGCTGGGTCGACTGTGAGGAGGAAGTATGGCACTGTTTGACAAGGTGAAGAGCCAGGCCGCGGGCCTGGCCCAGAAGGCGCAAGAGGCCGGCAAAGCCGGCCAGGCCAAGATCGACGAGGTCCAGGCTCGACGCAAGAACGATGCGAACCTGCGCGACCTCGGCGCCGCGTACTTCGCGACGCGTCAGGGCCGCGCCGACGCGGACACCGCGGCGACGATCGAGCGCCTGGTGGGCGAGATCGAGGCGTTCGAGGCCGATGGGGGAGTCGCCACGAGCGACGCCGACGAGCCCGAGGCCGGCGACTTCAAGCTCGACTAGCGGCCGACCGCCGCGCGCATCTCCTCGAGGATCTCGTCGGGCACGTAGAGGTCTCCGTACTGACCCAGTCCCAGCGAGACGTGCTCTTTGTAGTGGCCGTGGTAGTCCGAGCCGCCGGTGGGAATGAGGTTCGCGTCACGGGCCAGTTTGACCATGAGCGAGCGCGTCGGGGACTTCGTGCCGCCGTAGTAGGCCTCGATACCCTGGACGCCGCGCTCTCGCAGTGACGCGAGAATGCTCGGCATCGTCGTGGCGATAGAGGTTTCGTCGAATCGCTCGAGGTAGTTCACGAGGGGGTGGGCGACGGAGAAGAAGGTTCGCGAGCCCGCCGCCGCCTCGATGAACTCCTCCAGGGGCATCGAGGTCTTGGGCACGTAGGAGCGCCCCTCACTGCCGAGCCAGTTCGTGAAGACGAGTCGCCAGTTCTCTTCGGTCTGGACCCCGACGATCTCGGGGTGCAGGTCGAACATGGCCTGGGCGAAGTGTGGGCGGCCCACGGAGTGAATGCTGCGCGCCAGACCCGTGAGGTACTCCATGCTGAGGCGCTCGAAGCCGAACTGGCGCAGCTGGGCGATGAGCAGCTTGTTGCGCACGTCACGGTCGTGGCGCAGCGCGGCCAACTTCACCTGGAAGGGGTGGTCGTGCTCGAGGGGCACGAAGTAGGCCAGCACGTGGATGTTGCGCGGGCCCACCGATCCGTCGCGTTGGACCTTGGGAAAGTAGTTGTCGCGCAGCGACACCTCGACGCCCGTGACGTACTCGAGGTCCAGGCGCGCGCAGGCCGCCGCCATCTCGCTGTGGCTGGCCGTGGTGTCGTGGTCGGTGAGGGCGATCGCGGAGAGCCCGACGCGCTTGGCCGCCCGAGCGAGATCGGCGGGCGCGTCCGAGCCGTCTGAGAACGACGAGTGGGTGTGGAGATCAAGCACCCACGAAGCGTAGTAAGCCTCGTAGCCAGTCCGCGTCTGAAAGACTGGGCCGATGCCACGCCGCGGGCCCGTAGAGTAGAGGTCGCATGAAGGAAGCCTGTGGCGTCGTAGGGATTGTGGCTGCAGGTCGGGACGTTTCCTACCTCTGCTACGACGCGCTCTACGCCCTGCAGCACCGCGGCCAGGAGTCGGCCGGCATGGCCACCTTCACGAACCACCAGATCACCGTCGTGAAGGACAACGGCCTGGTGAGCCACGTCTTCGCCGAGACCGCCCTGCGGGCCCTCAGTGGCTCTCTCGTCATCGGTCACACCCGTTACTCGACGTCGGGATCGGCGAACTGGACGGCGGCCCAGCCGGTCTACCGCTCGGCGGGCGCGTCGGGCTTCGCGCTCGCGCACAACGGCAATCTGACCAACACGCCGGCCCTCGCCGAGGCGGCGGGCCTCTCGGTGACCTCGATGCTCTCAGACTCGGACCTCGTCGCCGAGCTGCTCGGGCGCGACGTCGAAGCCGGCGCCAGCCTGCCCGAGGCCCTCGCCAACGTGCTCGTCCGGGCCGAGGGAGCCTTCTCGATGGTGATCCTCGAGGCCGACGCGGTGCACGCGGTACGCGACCCCCACGGCTTTCGTCCCCTGTGCCTCGGGCGACTGGGCACCGCGGACGCCCCCGAGGGTTGGGTGGTGGCCTCGGAGTCGCCGGCCCTCGACGTGGTGGGAGCGGCCTTCGTGCGCGAGATCCTCCCGGGTGAGATGGTGACTCTGACCAGCGCGGGCGTGACGACTCGCCAGCTCCTCGCTCCCGCGGCCGGCGCCGAGAAGCTGTGCATCTTCGAGTTCGTCTACTTCGCTCGGCCCGACACGTATCTCATGGGACACCAGGTGCACACGACGCGCCGTCGCATGGGCGAGCGCCTCGCGCTCCAGGCTCCGGTCGAGGCCGACCTCGTGATGGGCGTGCCCGACTCGGGGGTGCCCGCCGCCGAGGGCTACGCCAAGGCCTCGGGCATACCCTTTGGCTACGGGCTGGTGAAGAACCGCTACATCGGACGCACGTTCATCGCCCCGACCCAGAACCAGCGCACGGCCGGCGTGCGGCGCAAGCTCAACCCGCTGCGCGAGAACATCGCGGGCCAGCGCCTCGTCGTGGTGGACGACTCCATCGTGCGCGGCACCACCACGCGCGCGCTCGTGGGCATGTTGCGCGACGCGGGCGCCGCCGAGGTGCACCTGCGCATCTCGTCGCCACCCTTTACCTGGCCCTGCTTCTTCGGCATCGACACCCCGACGCGTGACGACCTGCTGGCCGCCAATCACTCAATTGGCGAGATGACCGAGTACATCGGTTGTGACAGCCTCGAATTCATCACGCTCGAGAACCTGCGAGAGGCGATCGGCCTCGTCGACGAGTGCTGCGACGCGTGTCTCACCGGGCGCTACCCCGCTCCCACCCCCGTGGCGATCGGTCGCGCGAGCCGCTGGTGAGCCGACTTCTCGACGTCACCGGCGGTCTCACCTACGAACAGACCGGCGTTTCCATCGAGGCCGGCGACGAGTCAGTCGAGCGCATCCGCGACTCGGTCTCTTCGACCCAGCGCCCCGAGGTCCTCGGTGGCATCGGGGGATTCGGCGGGCTCTTCGCCCTCGGCTCGCGCTTCGTCGATCCCGTGCTTGTGGCGTCGGCTGACGGGGTGGGCACGAAGCTCGAGGTCGCGAGGCGCACCGGTCGCTACGAGACGGTGGGCGTCGATCTCGTCGCGATGCTCGTCGATGACCTCGTGTGCGTGGGCGCGGAACCACTCTTCGTGCTCGACTACGTCGCCGTCGGTCACCTCGACCCCGCGCGCCTGGCCGCCCTGGTTGAGGGCGTGGCCGCGGGCTGCCGGCGGGCCGGGGTGGCCCTGCTCGGTGGCGAAACCGCCGAGCACGGCGGCGTGATGCGCGCCGACGACCTCGACCTCGCGGGATTCGCGGTGGGCGTGGTGGAGCGGGGGCGCGAGCTGGGTCCGGCGCGCGTGCGCGAGGGCGACGCACTGATCGGCCTGGCCTCGCCCGGGCTTCGCAGCAACGGCTACAGCCTCGCGCGCGCGGTACTGGCCCCCGAGGGGGCCGACCTCGACGCGCCGGCCTGGGACGGCGCACCGGTGAGCGTGGCCGATGAGTTGCTACGCCCCTCGGTCATTTACGCGCCGGCCGTGGTGTCTCTCATCGAACAGCTCGGTGACGCGGTGCACGCGTGCGCACACGTCACGGGTGGGGGGATCGTGGGCAACGTCGTGCGTCTGCTGCCCGAGGGCCTCGAGGCGACGATCGACATGGAGAGCTTCGTGACGCCCGAGATCTTCTTCGAGATCCAGCGCCGCGGCCAGGTCAGTGCTGACGAGATGACCCGGGTCTTTAATTGCGGGCTGGGCATGGTGGTCGCGGTCGACCCCGGCGTCGTCGATGACGCCCTCGCCTACGCGGGACCCGGCGCGAGTCTCGTGGGCGCCGTGCGCGCGGGTGAGCGTCGGGTGGTGCTGAGGTGAGTGCGCGCGAGCGCGTGCGCGAGCACCTGCTCGCCCACGCGGTGCGACGAGGGGACTTCACGCTCAAGTCCGGCAAGCGATCGGACTGGTTCATCGACTCCAAGCAGACGATCGGCGCCCCCGAGGTAATGGTCGACCTGGCGACACTGGCGCTCGAGCGCATTCCCGCGAGCGTCACGGCAATCGGGGGCCTCACAATGGGCGCCGACGGCCTCAGCTTTGTCACGGCCGCCGTCGCCGCGACGCGCGGGCGCTACCTGAGGGCTTTTAGCGTGCGCAAAGAGGTGAAGGACCACGGCGGGGGCGGGCGGATCGCGGGCTGCCTCGAGACGGGCGATCGCGTCGTGATCACCGAGGACACGACGAGTCGCGGCACAAGCCTGCTCGAGGCGCTGCGCGTGGTGCGAGAGGCCGGCGCGACGCCGGTGATGCTGCTCGCGCTCGTGGACCGCGGCGGCACCGCCGGGAGAGTCGCCGCGGACGAGGGCCTAGCCTTCGAGGCTCTCTTTAGCGCCGTCGACCTCGGCTTCTCCTACGACGGTGGTCTCTGAGAGGGCCTCGAGCACGCCCGCGCGCCAGCGGTAGAGGTCGGGGTAGTTCTCGTGGGGCGTGTGGCCAAAGCGCACGATCAGCGCGTCGAGGCCCGGCACCACGCTCACCATCTGGCCCTCGTAGCCACTCGCCCAGTACGTGCCGTAGCGGTCGCCGGTGACCCACCACTGCCAGGCGTAGAGGTGACCACTTTGCTCGTCGCGACTGAGGGGGATTTGGGCGGTGTCGGTCCACTCGCGTGAGACGACTTGGCGGTCACTGAAGCGGCCTCCGCGCAGGTAGCACAGGCCGAACTTGGCGAAGTCTCGCGCGCTCGCGTGCACGAAGCTCGAGGCGATGAAGACCCCCGAGGGGTCAAAGCCCGCCGTCGCGCTCGTCATCGCGAGCGGCCCAAAGACGGTCTCGTCGAGGAACGCCCGGTAGGCGTCGTGGCGCCCGACGAGGTCGGCGACGATTCCCGAGAGGATATTCGTCGTGCCGCTCGAGTAGTTAAAGACAGTGTCGGGTTCGTGGGCGAGCCCCCTCGCCGCGGCGTAGCGCGCGACGTCGTCCTTGCCCTCGCCAAAGAGCATCTCGATGACGTGACTCGGCTCTCCGAGCACGTACTCCTCGACGAAGTCGAGCCCGTCGCGCATCGCGAGGAGATCCGCGACGCGGATGGCGTGACGAGAGTCGCTGGCCCACGCGTCCACGCGCGCGCTGCTCGAGGGATCAAGTTGGCCGGTGTCGACGAGGTGTCCGATCGCCAGGTGGAGGATTGACTTGGCCATCGACCACGACAAGAGGGCGCTCGTCTCGTCCACCGGCTCGCTCGCTCGATCGAAGTGCTCGAGCACGCCGGCGTAGCGCTCGTAGATGATGCGTCCGCCGCGCACGACCAGCACCGCGTTGGTCACCCCGAGGGCGGGGTCGTCAAAGGCGGCGTCAGCCGCGGCGACGACGCTCGCGCTCGCCTCGCCGCGCGGCCACTCCACGATCGGCCAGGCGACGCCGTCGGGCTGGTCGACGTAGCGCGGGTGCACGGGGGCGACGGGTTTCACCTCTCCACCATGTCAGACGCCACGGGCGTCGACGGGATCTGGTGGTCGAGACCGGCGTCGATCCGGTGACCTCACGCTTTTCAGGCGCGCGCTCTACCAACTGAGCTACTCGACCAATGCTCGCCACCCTCACGGGTGTCCGAGCGGACCTGACGGGATTTGAACCCGCGACCTCCGCCTTGACAGGGCGGCGTGCACTCCGAGCTGCACCACAGGTCCTCGGACCCCGGGACCGAGACCCCGAGGCGCGAAGGTTCAGTCTATCGGTTGGGGCCCGCCGAGGCTAAAGCGCGATTCCCAGGGCCTCGGCGAGCTGGGCGTCGCTCGGTTCGACCAAGACGGACCCGTCAGCGAAGACGATCGTGGGCACGACGCGCGCGCCCGAGTTGCGGGCCTCGACCTCGCGCGCGGCGTCCTCGTCACGCTCGATGTCAATCCACTCGTAGGCCACGCCGTGGGCGTCAAGCAGGGCTTTGGATCGCGTGCAGTCGCTGCACCAGGAGGTGCCGAGAACGCGCAGGGGGCTCGTCATGGCGCCAGTGTAAGGGACCTACGCGTCGGGTCGGGGCCACCACACGAGGCAGAAGGGGTGTCCGACGGGGTCGCGGTAGACGCGAAAGGTTTTCCCCGGTTGGAACGCATCCTTCGTCGCACCAAGGGATAGGACGAACTCTTCACCTTCGTCAAGGTTCGTGACGTTGAAGTCGAGGTGCAGCTGTTGGGGTACCGGCCCCTCGGGCCACGTCGGCGCGACGTATCCCGCGATCTTCTGAAAGGCCAAGGTGGGGCCCGACTCGTTGACGAGCTGGATCCACTCAACGTCCTCGGGGGCGGCGTCGCCGAAGGGCTCGACCTGCAGGCCGGTGAGGCGAGAGTAGAAGTCGGCCAGGGCGAACGGGTCCGGGCAGTCGAGGGCGACGAGGGAGTAGGTAATCAACATGCGTCCAAGGTACTGCGCCCGTGTGACGTGATTCTTATGGCCCTCTTGAGAGCGAGGAGTAGCGTGCGCTTGAGGGGCACGAGGAGGTGACCTGAATGTACGGATGGCAATACCAAGATGGTCCCGGCGGGTGGGGGATCTTCATGCTGCTACTCATGGTGCTGTTCTGGGGCCTGTTGGTCTGGGGCATCGTGGCCTCGGTGCGCCACTACTCCAACGCGCGCGCGGGCCAGTTCCCGCAACACTCGAGTGCGGGCGCGGCGCTCGACGAGTTGCGCCTGCGTTACGCCAAGGGCGAGATCGACGACGAGGAGTTCGAGCGCCGGCGGGCCAACCTGGAGAAGGGCTCGAAACCGCCCAGCTAGTGGGTCCCGGCCCCGGGCGCGCCGAACTCGAGGTGCAGGTCGAGCCCACCGAGGTCGCTGCGTGAGGTGGTGAGGGTCCCGTTCATTGAAGCCGCGACGTCGGACATGATGCTCATGCCCAGACCCGATCCGCCCGAGTTGCGCGAGCGGCTGGGATCGAAGCGGCGAAACTCTTCGGGGGCCACGCCGTAGGCCTCCAGAGGCATTCCCGGACCACCGTCTTCAATGTCGAGCGTGACGAGTGCGCCGTGGTGACGCAGACTCACTCGCACCGGGTCGTGGGCGTGCGTGTGACGAGCGATGTTGGCGAAGGCGTTGTTGAGGAGGCGCTCGAAGAAGTCGGCGCGACCCACGAGGGTCACGGCGTCGTCGATGTCGACCGTCACGGATCGCTCGGGGTGGTCGAGGACGAAGTCGTGGGTCGTGGCGCTGACGATCTCGCTGGCGTTGATGACGCCCTCGGCGCGGCCGCGCACCTCGGCGACTTCGGCAAGAAAGAGCAGGTCAGCTACGAGAATATCCATGCGTGCGACCTCTTTGCGCACGCGCTCGAGGGCTCGCTGACGCTGCTCGTCGTCAGCGCGCCCGCCGGCGAGCAACTCGGCGTAGCCCTTGATGACGGTGAGCGGCGTGCGCAGCTCGTGGGAGGCGTCACCGATGAAGCGTTGCATGACCTGCGCGCTGTGCTTCTCGGCCTCGATCGTCGCGCGCAGCGACGCGACCATGTGCTCGAGCGCGCGCTGGAGTTCGCGCACGTCGGTGCTGCCCGTGGCTGGGGGCACCGCGTCATCGAGATCGCCCTCGGCGACGTCGGTGGCGAAGGTGATGAGACGCGAGATCGTTGAGAGCTCACGAGCCATGGCCAGTCGAGCGAGCACCCCGATGAGCAGCGCCGCGAGGAGCCCGACGAGGAGGGTGCGAATCACGACGCCGTGCACGTGCTCGGCGATCGTCGTCGTCGAGCCGGCGATCACGAGGTATGAGCCACCCCCCACCGGCAGGGACCGAAAGCGAAAGCCCGCGAGGTTGGGGGCGGTGCGAATGGCGGTGAGGGAGTTGCGTACGTTCTCGAGAGTGGGCTTGGCGGTGAGGGGAGTCTCACTCGTGGAGATCTGAGTGACCGCCCCCGTGGGGTCCACGACGTCGAGGGTGAGGTCGAGGTTGTCTTGTTGAACGAGGTTGAGCGCGTTGGTGAGAGCGGTGAGGGGATGTCCCTCGCCCGCGGCGACCACGGCGTTGATGGAGTCGTCGAGCGTCGCGTACTGGGCGCGGCTGGAGGCCGAGACCGCAAACGTGCCGACGGCGAGCGCGACCAGGGCGGTGATCGCCATGAGCAAGATGGTCAGGCGTGTGGAGAGCTTCACTGCCCGGCGGCGTCGACCAATTTGAATCCCACGCCGCGCACGGTGGTGATGGGTGCGAATCCCTCTCGGTGGATCTTCTTGCGCAGGTACGAGATGTAGGTGTCGAGCACCGACGTGTCGGTGTCGAAGTCGATGTCCCAGACCTCGCGCAGCAGTTGCTCACGGGTGAGGAGGCGATTCTTGTGCGCGAGGAGCTCTGCGAGCAGGCGAAACTCGGTCGCCGACACGTCGACCATCTCGTCGCCCAGCGTCACCTCGTGGCGATCGACGTTCATGGTCAGCGGACCGCACCGGAGGCGACGATCGTCGTCGGCCCCGGCCGTGCGCCGAAGGATGGCCGCCACGCGCAGGAGGAGCTCTTCGAGGCTGAAGGGCTTTCGCACGTAGTCGTCGGCTCCGATGCGAAGTCCCCTCGCCACGTCCGCGGGCGCGTCGCGCGCCGACAAGAGCAGCACCGGGATCGTCGGGTCGCTCTTGCGCACGGTTTCGACGAACTCGAAGCCGTCCATCGTGGGCATGTTGATGTCCACGATGCACAAGTCGATCGTGCGGGTCTTGAAGATCGAGAGGGCCTCGAGACCCTGGCTCGCGACCTCGGTGTCGTACCCGGCGATGCGCAGCGTGTCGGCGAGCAGGTCACGCACACCCGCCTCGTCGTCAACTACCAGTACCGTCGTCATCGTGCTGACTCCATGGAGGCGAGCGTAGTGTTCGCGCTGGCCCGCCGGAGAAAGAGTCTCGCGCGTCACGCGATTCTTAGCCGGCCGCTACGTCACTCACAGCCCTTTCTCAGAGTCTGGCGGTAATCTCGAAGAGTCGTTGGTCGAGGAGTCGAAATGTCGCTGAGAGGGCGCGCGTCGGTCGTAGTGGTGACCGCGTGTCTCGCGTGGGGATTGGCGTCTCCCGCGGCGTACGCGAGCAACCTCGTCGCGAGCACCCCCACCCCCATCACGATCTCGGCTCACGGCTCGACGAACCAGAAGACCTACGCCCAGCTACTGAGCGCCTATCAGAGCCTGCTCAGTCACATCAATCACGTCTACGGCCACCGTGTGGCGGTCGCGATGGCGGCGTATCGAAAGTCCCTCGCCCACGCGCGCAGCGCCGCGGACAAGCTCAACGCGCGCTCGGTGTATCGCAGCGCGGTCGTCGTGGCGACGACGGAGCGCGAGGTTGAACTCGAGGCCCTCGGCTCGCCGCCCTCGAACGGCGACCAGACAACCCAGGGTGATGGGCGAAGTGGGGGCGACGCGTCGAGTGGCAACTAACGCCGAGCGACGCCGACACTGAAGTAGCTCCACGGCTTGGGCCCCTTCGCGTATCCCTGTTCGACGCCGAGAATCTCGAAGCCCGCGGCGCGCACGAGCGACACCGCGTCGCGAGTGAGGTGGCATCCGTCGGCAATGACGCGCTCAAGCGGTTCGAGGCGGCGTTGCCAGCGAGCGGTACGCGCATCGGGCGCCAGTCCATGTTCGAGGAAGTGCAACTGTCCTCCGGGGCGAAGCACTCGGCGCACCTCGGCGAGGACGCGTAGGGGATCGCTCACCGTGCACAGGGTGAAGGTAATGAGAGCCGCGTCGCACGACTCGTCGGCGAGCTCGAGGTGGTGTCCGTCGAGACCGACGCGCACGACTGGTGGGGTTGCGTGGGTCACGCGACGCTGGGCGCGCGCGAAGGACGCCTCGGAGGGTTCCACCGCGTCGACGCGCGTCACGGCCGCGGGGTAGTGCGCGAGGTTGAGTCCGCTGCCAAAGCCCACCTCGAGTACCTCGCCGAGAAGTCCGGCGCAGACCCTCTCTCGCCAGACGCTCATGAGCGGCAGCGAGCACGCCCAGTCGACGAGACGCGGTACGACGACGCGCTGGTAGAGGCCCACGCTAGAGAGCCGCGAGGACTCGCGCGAGACGGTCGCGGGCGTCTTGGGTAAGCGCCGCGAGGTCCCGTGCGGGCATCATTGACGCCGGGTCGGCGATCGAGACTCGCGTGGTGTCGTCGCCGAGGTCTTCGAGGGCCACGTTGCAGGGCAGCACGAGCGCGGCGTCGGCGTCGCGCTCTAACGCGTCGTGGGCGAAGCGCGGGTTGCACGCGCCGAGAATCTTGAGAGGCGTCCGCTCGACGCCCAACTTCTCACGGAACACCGCGGCGACGTCGATCTCGGTGAGAACCCCGAAGCCCTCGGCGCGCAGTGCGTCGCGTACGTCGAGCTCCACTTGAGCGAGCGGGCGAGGAACAATCGTCGTCAACTCGCCCATGAGCCTCCTAGTGGTGAGTACTGACTCCCAGCACACGATAGAGCGGGCAGAAGCCCGTCGCCGCGGTGAGAGCGAGGATGGCCGCCACGATCCAGAGGATGACGCCGCCCACGCTGGACGAGCCAACGGCGAGCGCGACGACGCCCGCCAAAATCGCCGCTACCGCGCGCAGCCACCGGTCGAGTGTCGATTCGTTCTTCATGGGACCTCCTTGGGTAACCTGCACTCAGAATACCCCCTGGGGTATAGTAAGCACCCGGGACTTAGGTCCTCTCGATCGACTCAGCGACTGACGCGCAGGCGTGCGATGACGTCGTCAACGACGCCGCTCATCGTCGAGTCGCCACCCAGGTCGAAGGTGCGCACGCCCTCGGCGGCGCCGTCGAGCGTCGCCGCGCGCAGGCGATCAGCGGCGTGGCGAAAGTCGTCGTTGCCGAGGTGAATCGCCGCGTGGTCGAGCAGGGCCGCCTGAGCGAGGAGCATGGCCATGGGATTGGCGACATTCTTGCCTTCGAGCGAGGGCGCGGTGCCGTGGGGCGCCTCGGCCATGGCGACCGTCGGGTGCAGGTTCTCATCGAGGGAGAGCAGCACCGACTCCGCGCCGGCGATCGAGCCGAAGAGGGCGAGCACCATGTCCGAGAGGCAGTCGCCATCGCGATTGAGCGAGGGAATGACGAGTGTTTGGTCGTGAACGTCGGTGAGAAGGCCGGCGTAGGTCGCGTCAATGAGGACTGGTCGATAGGCCACGCCGGGGTGACGCTCGGCGGCGGCGTCCATCTCCTCCTTGAGCATGCCCTCGTAGGTGGGTGAGACCGTCCACTTGGGTCCGCCGTAGACCATCCCGCCCACCTGGGCGGCGGCCTGAAAGGAGTACTCGGCGACGTGTCGGCACACGCTGCGCTCGATGCGCTCGGTACGCCAGGCGACCTCGTTGGTGCCCCCGGCCTGCCCGTCACGGCCCTCAGCCGCGCCGTAGGCGTCACCCACCGCCATGCGAATGACGATGATCGGCTTGGTGGAGGCGACCACCGGCGCCACGCCCGGAATGCGCCGACCGGTGCGCACGATCACTGATCCGCCGATTCCCTCGCGCAGCAGTCGATTCGGCGAGCCCACGCTGCCGATCTCGGTCGGCGTGATGGTGGCGGCCTTGAGGCCGAGTCCGGTCTCGACCATCGCCGCGGCCGCCTCTCGCACGACGTCGTTCTTGGTCGCCTGACGGCTGGCCAGTGAGAGGTCGTAGTGCGCGAAGTCGAGCTCCACGCCCAGCAGTTCGGATGTCATCACGCGAAGGGACTGCTCGAGGAGCTCCTGTCCAGTCTGGTCGCCGTCACAGACAACGATGGTGGGAGTTGTGGGCATGACCCATCATCTCACACGACTATGGCTGCTCACCCGAGCGCATCATGGTGAGCACGTTGCCACACACGGGCTCGAGGAACGCGCTGACCGCGCTGCCGGGCACGGGCATGTTCTCCACGAGCACCGTGGCGCCGCCGGCGAGTGCCGCGTCACGCGTCTCCTCTAGTGAGCGCACGACGAAGACGGGATTCCAGTGCGTCTGACCGGCGAGGACCTGGGGCGAGGAGAGAGAGGCGAACCACTGCTCGCCCGCGGTGAGGATGCGAAG
>JAJYAC010000053.1 GCA_021779735.1 Actinomycetes bacterium | reverse complement strand
CGTGTAGCGCACGGTGCCCGACCACACCGGGGTGAAGATCGAGTTCGACGAGAACGCGGCCGCGAGAGAGCCGCCCTTCGCGTACCAGCCGACCCCCATCGACGGCACCGCCGGCGGGTTGAGGCGCTCGGGACGCGTGCTCAGGATGGCGTCGCGCGCGCCCCAGCAGCCGCGCGCGGTGCGCGTGCAGCTCGCCGAGCGCGCCCACGAGGGCGTGCCGGCGCCGTAGGGGGCGGGTCCGCCCTGGTACATCCACGTGAAGTCCGCCGCGCTCGCGGCGCTCGCCGCCGGCACGCGGGCGAGGAAGTTGGCGAAGCCAATCGTGGGCGCGCTCGCGCGGGTCGCGGCCGAGAGCGCGTAGCCGTTGAGCGTCGAGGTCATCACGTCCTCGGGTCCCAGACCGCGTGAGAGGCGCTCGAGGGAGACGAGGGCGAAGAGCTGCTGGGGCACCGACAGCTGGGCCAAGCGCGCCGCGCTCACCGAGAGGGGCCCGAGACCTTCGAGCGCGCGGCGCGCCGAGGTGATGTTGGCGAGGTAGCTGCCCGGACCTCGCGCGGCGTTGTGCGCCGGGTGGCGAAGGGACGGGGTCGCGGCGGCGCCAGCGAGAACGCTCGAACTCGCGAGGACGACAACGCCGAGCGCCACCAATGCCCCTCGACCGAGAGAGCTCTTCACGCGGCCACCATCTCTCATCGTCGCCCCCTTCGCCAGTGACTGTCTAGGGCCAACCTAAAGCATTGCGCGCGGTGAGCGACTGACTCGTGGGCCGCGTCGCCGAGCCCCTAGCCTGACCTGGTGGCCAGACTCGCCATCGTCAGCTATCGCCTCGGTGGCGGCGACGGGGTCGCCATCGAATCCGCCAAGTGGATTGAGGCGCTTCAACGCCTCGGCCACGAGGTTCTCACCGTCGCCGGCGATGGCCGGGCCGACGTCCTGGTCGACGGCCTCGCGCTGGACGATGACCACGGACCCGACCCGCGAGACCTCGACGTGCTCGACGGCGTCGATCTCACCATCGTCGAGAACGTCGCCTCGCTGCCTCTCAACGCGTCCGCGCGCGACGTCCTCTACGACGTACTCGACTCTCGCCACGCCCTATTTCACCACCACGACCTCTCCTGGCAGCGGCCCCACCTCGCCCATCTCGAGGGTCCGCGCGACGCGCCGACGTGGAGCCACGTGACGATCAATGAACTCTCACGCCGCGAACTCGCCGAACGGGGCATTACGGCGAGCACGCTCTACAACTCCTTTGACTGCGACCCGCCACCGGGACGTCGCGACGTGGCGCGCGCGAGCCTCGGGGTCACGGGACGGCTCGCCCTCGTGCCCACGAGGGCCCTCGCGCGCAAGAACATCGCCGGCGCGCTCGGCCTCTGCGAGGCCCTCGGCGCGACACTCTGGCTACTGGGACCCGCGGAGGACGGCTACGAGGAGGAGCTCGCGAACCTCCTCGCGCGCGCGAAGGTGCCGGTCATCCACCGTGGACTCGACGAGCTCTCCATCGACGACGCCTACGGCGCGTGCGACGTGGTCGTGGTGTCTTCAACGTGGGAGGGATTCGGCAACCCGGTGCTCGAGTCCGTCACTCACGCCCGGCCCCTCGCCCTCTACCCCTACCCCGTCGCCCGCGAGATCCGCGCGTCCGGCTTTCGCTTCTTCGATCTCGCGGAGACGTCCGCGCTCGCGTCGTTCCTCGAGTCCCCCGAGGAGTCGCTCCACGCCGCGAACCTCGCTCTCGCGCGCCGACACTTCAACCTCGCGGACCTACCCACGCGCCTCGCCGGTCTGCTCGCGGCCCACGGGATCTCTTCACCCGCCCCGCCAGGACGCCAGTAGGCTCGTCGCAGTGCTCAACGACACCCGCCCGGTCAACCTCGAGCGTCGCCAACACCTCTTGAGTGTGGCGCGCCGGGTCTTCGCCGAGCGCGGCTTCACCGCGACGACCATGGACGACGTGGCTCGCGCGGCCGGCTTCACCAAGCCGATCCTCTATCAGTACTTCAACTCCAAGACCGAGCTCTACCGCGAAATCGTCGCCCAGACGGCCGCGCGCCTGCTCAGCCAACTAGAGGCCGCCGTCGAGACGACGACGAGCCCGCGCGAGCGCATTGAGGTGGCCTTTCGCGTGTACTTCGAGACCGTGGTGAGCGAGCCCGACGCCTTTCGTATCCTCTTCATTCACGCCCACGAGGGCGAGACCGCGAGCGAACTTCGCAACCTCGAGCTGGGCCTCGTCTCCTTCATCGAGCCCTACATCACGGTGGAGATCAGTGACGATCACCGTCGTCAACTGGCCGCGGGGGTCGTGGGCATCGCCGAGGGCACCGCGCTCGCGTGGCTCGTTCAGTCACGCCACGATTCCTCCACTCACGTCGAAGAGGCTGCTCGACTCGCCGCGCGCGCCGCCACCCTCGCTTGGGGCGGCCTACGCGCGGTCACCCAGGACTAGCGCGTTAGGTCGCTTGAATCTACGCGAGAATCTGTCGCGGGGCCGATTCACGGACCACGCGTGCAGGGAACTGCGCGCGCACCTCGTCAACCACTCGAGGAATCTCTGACGCGGGCACCGCAGCGGCGAAGAGGAATCCCTGGGCGAGATCGACGTCCAATTCGCTCACGAGTGCGAACTCTTCGAGCGTCTCGACGCCCTCGGCGAGGACGACCATGCCGAGCTGGCGACAGAGATTCACGACGGCCGCGAGGACGTTGCGATCCGTGGCGTTGGCCGTCGCGGCGTGCAAGAAGCTGCGATCGACCTTGATCGTCGAGGGACGCAGACGCGCCACGTAGGCCAGCGAGGAGTAGCCGGTGCCAAAGTCGTCGAGCACCACGGAGACCCCTCGACGACGCAGCATGTTGAGCGTGTCTATCGCCGCGTCAATGTCGGCAATGGCGATGCCCTCGGTGATCTCAATGACGAGATGCTCAGCGTCGAGACCCGACGACGCGAGGGCCGACTCGATCAGGTCCAAAAGTCCCGGATCGTTCATCTGGCGCGCCGAGAGGTTGACCCCCACCTGCCACGTCGCTCCGTGTGCGTGCCACTGGGCCGCGGCGGCCGCGGCGCGCTCGAGGGCCAACGCGCCCAAGGAGACGATGAGGTCGTTCTCCTCGGCGAGGGGAATGAACACGTCGGGCGCCACCATGCCGCGCTCGGGGTGTCGCCAGCGCATCAGCGCCTCGAAGGCGACGACGTCGCGAGTGCGCAGGTCGACGATGGGCTGGTAGTGCATGTCGATCTGCCCGCGTGACGCGGCGAGCGCCAACTCCTGGCCGAGCTGGAAACTCTCTGTCGATCGACTGCTCATGGCCGGGGTGTAGGTGACAATCTGTCCCCTCCCACGCCGCTTGGCCTCGTAGAGGGCGATATCGGCGCTGCGAATCGAGTCCTCGCAACTACTGATCGTCGACGCCTCACACATGACCACACCGATGCTGGCGCTCTGGGTGATTTGGTGGCCCTCCACGGGAAACGGCGTGGCGAAGACGTCCAGCAGTCGCTGGGCCAGCGCGCGCGAGTCACCCTCGTCGAGTCCCACCGCCAGGACCACGAACTCGTCCCCCCCGAGACGCCCCAGCGTGTCGACGTCCCTCGTCACCGCTCGCAGTCGACGCGTGACGGCCACCAGCAGCTCATCACCGGCCGCGTGTCCCAGAGAGTCATTGACGCCCTTGAAGTTGTCGAGGTCGAGCAGGTAGAGAACCACACGGCTGCCGTCGCGCATCGACTGGGCTCGCGCGTGCACCATCCGATCGCGAAGTAACGCGCGATTGGCGAGACCAGTCAAGGAATCGTGCAGCGCCAGATCGGCGAGGCGCTGGGTCAAGAGGCGCTCCTCGGTGATGTCGCGCAGCGAGACCACTGAGAAGGTCGCACCGTGGGCCTCATCTCTCATCACCGACTCCGAGAGCTCGGCGGTAATGGCTCGGCTGTCACTTCGTAAGAACCGCTTGATGAGACGACCTTGCGCAAGAGGCCGCTCGGGATCCGCTCCGCGCGAGAGAACCATGGCCACGTCGCCCGGGTGGGTCACGTCCTCGAGCGCCTGGCCGACGAGTTCTCCCTTCGAGTACCCCAAGAGATCACAGAACGCTTCATTGACTCGCTCGAGTCGACCTTCGTCGTTGACGACCGCCATCGCCGAGAGGTTGTTGTCAAAAGCCAGACGGAATCGCCGCTCCTCGCTCGCGCGCACCTCACGACTCGTACGCTCCACGAGGACTTCACGGGCAACCTCGAAGCGGTCGCCCAGTAGCGCGGCAATCAGCACGACGAAGGCGAGGTTGCTCCAACCTCCCCAGAGCTCCAGGGACGTGTGTTCGAGGAAGAGTTCAGTGGGTGCGAGCACCAACACACCAGTCAGAGCGGGGCCGAGTGCGCCAACCAGTCCGTAGGACATCGCACCGTAGATCACGGGCACCAACAGGAAGGGAATGATGATGAAACTTGGCACTCCCCACGTCCCGCGATCTTGGAGAACGTCAACGCTGAGGTGCAAGAGGGCGACAGCTACGACCATGACCTGGGTCGACCAAAAGCGGGCTTCGCGAATTGGCGGGTGCGCGAGACTTCCCAGCGCGAGGCGCCGCGAGGAGATGAACGACTCTGGCGTGACTGTGCCGCGCATCCCAAGGCCCCCCGTGAACTTGCGCTGTCTTCTAACGCAACGCGAAGTTGTTGCGATGACAGTACCAGACGAAGGTCGACGAATTGTCTACTATGGCCCGTCGCGACTTTGTTTTACCTACCAATTTCGTAGCTCTGAATTAGACATTTGTCACGCGAGTCATTAACTTGATACGGCTACGAACAATCGTGGCCTAGGACCACCTGGTCGCCCCGCTGCCACCCCACTACCAACGCGGCCACGGGCATGTCGTCGCGAGGACATCGCTGAGTCCGCTAGACCAGCCGCCATCCCAGCGGGCACGTGGGGCTAAGTCCGCTGCGATGGAGCGTTCGCGTGCCGAGCTTGCAGGTGATCGTCACCTTGGGCGCCGGCGCGAAGCCGACCTGGGGAGCAGAGGACACGCCACCCGAAATGCTCACGACCGAAATCCCAAAGGACGAGCCCAGGGCGAGGCCGTAGAAGGTGCACGAGTGCGCGGTAGTCAGCACCGTAAAGCCCGTCGGGTTCTTAAAGCCCGTCATGAGCGTGCACCGGTACGTCGGCCCACCACCGGTCCACGTCGCGGTGATCGACTGGGTGTAGCGATTGACCACGCGAGCTGCCACCGAGTCCACACTCGTGAGGAAAGGTCGCGCGCCAGTGGACGTCGTCCAGGTGTAGAGGACGTTGGGCGAGAAGACACCGCCCGCGTGAACTCCGGATGCGGGTGAGTTCACCAGATCCCACATGTAGACGGTCCCGCCGCCGTAGGCGAGCATCATCGGGATCGAGTAGTTGAAGTTCGCCAACGCGGGCGACGGGGGCAGGTACTGCGCGACACCCGAGGGTGAGAATTCCTCGACGAGATTCGGAATGTCCAGGGCCACGAAGAGGTTTCCCGCACCATCAACTGCCAGTCCAAAGGCACGGGCGGCGTCAAAGGAGGGGTTCGAAACCCCACCGCCGGGTGAGATCGCGTACAACACAGGATTGGGCCCCGGTCCCGCCGACGCGTAGATTGTGCCGTCGGGGGCAACTCCAAGACCCATCACTGCGACATTATTGAGGACTCCGACCGGGGTCGCGTTGCCTCCTCCCGAGGGGATCTCGTAGACGGTGGCATTGCCTAAGTCGTAGGTCGACACGTAGACGTTGCCACTCGCGTCCACGGCGATGCCTCCGGCCGGCCCGAGGAAGGGAATGGTTGAATTGAGAACCGTCTCTTGACCCGTGGGACTTACCCGCATCACCACCCACTGAGAGATGTCCGTGTCGTACATCACGACGTCGACGTTGCCAGAAGCCTCTACCGCGAGTCGACTCACACTCGTGAAGTTGCGGCTGGGGTCGATGAAGGTGCTCTGGCCCGTCGAGGGCGAATAGCGCTCAATGCCGGCGCCGGGGCCGCCCACAGTGTGGCCCGCTCGCGTATTTGCGTGACGCACTTGCGGGGCGGAACCAAGATTTCCGCCACCAGGAACGTAGTAGATGTTGCCGGCGGCGTCTGCTCCAAACCAATTGGTGGAGTCGAAGAAGTTCGGCAAGAAGTCAGCAGGCATCGTCACGCTGCCCCAGGCGCCCGATGCCGTGGGAATCGGAGACGGGCTGGCCGAGGCACTTGACGCGAAGGCAACGGGCACAGCGCCGAGGGCCAAGAGACCTGCGACGGCCCACACCCGCATTCGATTGGTAACCGGAATCGATGTCATGCACGGCCACCTTCCGCGCCGGTGCCGACGCTTCTCGCAGCGTACTCCGACTAGCGCCTCGTGACCTGCACTGTCGAATCCTCGTTACCACCACTCACGGTGCTCGCTCGTTCGTGAAAATTCCTGATCAACCTGCTACCGCACCGGTGCGTGGACACAGACTTCCACCAAGCGCGCGACGTTGCCCGTACAGAGGGTGAGAATCTTCACGTCGCGGCGAGCGCGAGGCGTCTCAGACCAGCCGCCAACCCGGCGGGCACGTGGGGCTAAGTCCGCTGCGATGGAGCGTTCGCGTGCCGAGCTTGCAGGTGATCGTCACCTTGGGCGCCGGCGCGAAGCCGACCTGGGGAGCAGAGGACACGCCACCCGAAATGCTCACGACCGAAATCCCAAAGGACGAGCCCAGGGCGAGGCCGTAGAAGGTGCACGAGTGCGCGGTAGTCAGCACCGTAAAGCCCGTCGGGTTCTTAAAGCCCGTCATGAGCGTGCACCGGTACGTCGGCCCACCACCGGTCCACGTCGCGGTGATCGACTGGGTGTAGCGATTGACCACGCGAGCTGCCACCGAGTCCACACTCGTGAGGAAAGGTCGCGCGCCAGTGGACGTCGTCCAGGTGTAGAGGACGTTGGGCGAGAAGACACCGCCCGCGTGAACTCCGGATGCGGGTGAGTTCACCAGATCCCACATGTAGACGGTCCCGCCGCCGTAGGCGAGCATCATCGGGATCGAGTAGTTGAAGTTCGCCAACGCGGGCGACGGGGGCAGGTACTGCGCGACACCCGAGGGTGAGAATTCCTCGACGAGATTCGGAATGTCCAGGGCCACGAAGAGGTTTCCCGCACCATCAACTGCCAGTCCAAAGGCACGGGCGGCGTCAAAGGAGGGGTTCGAAACCCCACCGCCGGGTGAGATCGCGTACAACACAGGATTGGGCCCCGGTCCCGCCGACGCGTAGATTGTGCCGTCGGGGGCAACTCCAAGACCCATCACTGCGACATTATTGAGGACTCCGACCGGGGTCGCGTTGCCTCCTCCCGAGGGGATCTCGTAGACGGTGGCATTGCCTAAGTCGTAGGTCGACACGTAGACGTTGCCACTCGCGTCCACGGCGATGCCTCCGGCCGGCCCGAGGAAGGGAATGGTTGAATTGAGAACCGTCTCTTGACCCGTGGGACTTACCCGCATCACCACCCACTGAGAGATGTCCGTGTCGTACATCACGACGTCGACGTTGCCAGAAGCCTCTACCGCGAGTCGACTCACACTCGTGAAGTTGCGGCTGGGGTCGATGAAGGTGCTCTGGCCCGTCGAGGGCGAATAGCGCTCAATGCCGGCGCCGGGGCCGCCCACAGTGTGGCCCGCTCGCGTATTTGCGTGACGCACTTGCGGGGCGGAACCAAGATTTCCGCCACCAGGAACGTAGTAGATGTTGCCGGCGGCGTCTGCTCCAAACCAATTGGTGGAGTCGAAGAAGTTCGGCAAGAAGTCAGCAGGCATCGTCACGCTGCCCC
>JAJYAC010000016.1 GCA_021779735.1 Actinomycetes bacterium | reverse complement strand
AACACCCGTGGAGCGAGTCGGACTACCCCTTGGCCGAAGGCGTTCGCAGTTCGATCTACGTCAACTTGCTCACCGAAGACAATCTGCCGTACTACACGAACTCCCTGCTCGCCCACACGCCCAAGGAGCACCCGATTCGAGACTGGAACCACCAGTGGACGATGGAAGAGAACCGTCACTCGATGGTTATGCGCGACTGGGTGCACATCAGCCGCTGCATTGACCCGACGCTGCTCGAAGAGGGTCGTCGCGTGCAGATGAAGAAGGCCGAGGTTCCCGAGCCCGAGTCCTTCGCCGACTTGATTTGTTACGTGTCCTTTCAAGAGCGCGCCACTCAGATCGCGCACCGCAATACCGGGGCTCACCTGCCCAAGGACGACAAGATGGGCCGTAACGTGCTGGCTCTCGTGGCCGGCGACGAGACGAAGCACTACATGTTCTACCGAGACCTCGCCACGGCGGCCTTCGCCATCGATCCCTCGGCGATGATGATCGCCGCGACGAAGCAGGTCGCCGACTTCGCGATGCCCGGCACCGGTATTCCCAGCTTCACGCGCCACGCGGTGCGTATCGCGCGAGAGGGGATCTACGGGCTGGGTCAGTACCTTCGCGACGTGCTCGAACCGGTGCTGTCCACGTGGGACGTGAGCCACCTCGCGAACCTCAGTGCCGAGGCCGAACGCGCGCGCACAGAACTCGCTCACGTCGTGGAGAAGATTACGGCCAGCGTCGAGCGCATGGCCCAGAAGGCCTCCGGCGCGTCGACCGCTCTGGCCTAGTCGCCACCGAGTAGCACGCGAAGTCGTTCGAGGAGTGCGGCGTCGCCGGTGAGGGCGAAGAGTTTCGTACGCGAGTGCTCGCCGCGCTGGCACGCGACACGCGAGGGACCCGCGCCGAGTTCGTCGGCGACGACCACGAGCGCTTCACGGGTGGCTCGTCCCTCGCGGGCCGGTGCGCGCACGTAGATCTCGAGAACTCCGTCGCGGGAGGCGACTCGCGCGACGCGCGCCCCCGGGTGCACGCGGACAACAAAGCGAACGGTGGCCTCACGGGCGCGGTCCGCGGGGCTCGGTAGCATGGTCCCGTTCTAGCAAGGGCGTCGTCCACGCCCACGAAGGAGCGGGGACGTGGGACTGAATTACCACGAGGCGATCGCGGCCGTGTCGGCGCCGGGCATGCCCTTTGAGGTGCACGAGGTCGAGTGCGATGGGGGCCACCAACGTGAGTTCGTCAACGCGCCTCCCACCCTGCGCGAGTTCTTCGCCTCCGCGAGGGGCCTCGACAGCCCCTTTCTCGTTTACGAAGACGAGGAGTGGAGCTTCGCCGACGTCATGGTTGAAGCGGACGCTCTGGCCAGCTCGCTCGTCAACCACTTCCACGTCGGCAGGGGAGATCGTGTGGGCATCGCCATGCGCAACTTGCCCGAGTGGGTGATTTCCTTTGCGGCCATTACCTCCATCGGGGCAATTTCGGTCTCGCTCAACGCGTGGTGGACCGAGGACGAGCTGGAGTACGCGATTGACGACGCGGGACTGCGGGTTCTGATTGCTGACTCCGAGCGTGTCGCGCGGGCCTACGCGCCGTGCCAGCGAGCGGGCGTCGACGTGCTCGGCGTGCGCCTCGACGAGCTCGAGCCCCTGGCGCCGGGAGTACAGCGCTGGAGCGACGTCGTGATCCGCGGCGCGTCGATGCCCCTCGTGGAGGTGTCGGCCGACGACGACGCGACGATCCTCTACACCTCGGGCACGACGGGCTTTCCCAAGGGGGCGGTCTCCTCACACCGGGCCCTGAGCCAGACCATCATGTCCTTCGCCGCGGGACCGGCGCTGATCGACGCGCGACGCGACGAGAACGAGAGTGGCTCGGGCCTCGCGCCGTGCTTCATCCTCGTGGTGCCGCTTTTTCACGTGACGGGTTGCATTCCGGTGATGATGTCGTGCTTTAGCTGGCACTTCAAGTTGGTGATGATGTATCGCTGGGAGCCCGAGCGGGCGCTCACGCTCATCGAGCGCCACCGCGTCACGAGTTTCGTGGGCGTGCCCACGCAGTCTTGGGATCTGCTCGAGCACCCGCGATTCCACGAGTACGACACGAGTTCGCTCACGTCCGTCGGTGGCGGCGGCGCGCCCGCGCCACCGAAGCTGGTGGACCGGGTTGAGCACTCCTTCTCGCGAGGACGCCCCTCACTGGGATATGGCATGACCGAGACGAACGCCTACGGACCGGGCAACTACGGCGACGACTACGTCGAGCACCCCACGTCGACGGGCCGCACGCCCACCATTGTGATGGACGTCGAGATCAGAGATGTGGCGGGACGCGCGGTCGGCGTGGACGAGCGCGGCGAGATCTGGCTGAAGTCCCCGACTCTCTTTCGCGGGTACTGGAACAAGCCCGAGGCAACCGCGGCCACGCTCGAGTCAGGCTGGCTGCGCACCGGAGACGTGGGAAGGATCGACGCCGAGGGCTTTCTCTACATTGAGGACCGGGCGAAGGACATGATCATCCGCGCGGGAGAGAACGTCTACTGTGCCGAAGTTGAGGCAGCCATCTACGAGCATCCCGCGGTCTACGAGGCGGCCGTCTTTGGCCTGGCCCACGAGCGCCTGGGTGAAGAGGTGGCCTGCGTCGTGCGGGTCAAGGAGGGTCAGGTCCTCACCGCGGAGGAACTGAGAGAACATCTGGCGGCGCACCTCGCGAGTTTCAAGGTGCCCACGCGCATCGTGCTCACCGACGAGGCCCTTGCGCGAAACGCCGCGGGCAAGTTGCTGAAACGCTCGATGCCCGAGACGTACTTCGCCTAGAGCAGTCCCAGCGCGTGACGCGCGTAGTCCGCGACGTTGAGCGCCGCGAGCTCTTCGGGCCCAAACCACATCGCGTGATCAGAGGTGCCGCCCACTTCGTGTGCGAGTTCGCCTCCGGCCAGTTGAACGGTGTAGATGATGCGAACGGTGTGAATGCGGTCCCCGTTGGAACGACGGCGCGTGTCGGCCATCACCGTGAGAAGACTGAAGCGCTCCACGATGAGACCGGTCTCTTCGACGAACTCTCGCTGGAGCGTCTCTTCGGGCGTCTCGCCGAAGTGGATGCCTCCGCCGGGAAGCCACCAGAGGGGCGGATCGTGCTCGGGATTCGACGAGCGCACGAGGATGACTCGTCCCTCGTCGAGGAGGACGCCGTAGGCGCGGGTACTGGAATGTTGCTTGCTCATGGTGTGACTTTCGTGGCGGTTGACGTCCCAGGACCGCAGACGCGGCCCTCGCCGTTGACGACGTAGCGCAGACCCTACGCCAAGGTAGTACGTGGCCTCTCGCGCAGTTACGCGGGGCCCCTAGCGGGTGCGGGGAAATCCGAGGTCGATCTGGGACTCCGAGGGCTGGGGCCAGCGCGTGGTGATGACCTTGGCGCGGGTGTAGAAGGCGAAGCCTTCGGGGCCGTAGATGTGGGCGTGGCCAAAGAGCGAGTTCTTCCAGCCCCCGAAGGAGTAGGAGGCCACCGGTACGGGGATCGGCACGTTGATGCCGATCATTCCGACGGTCACATCGCGACTAAAGCGCCGCGCCGCGTTGCCGTCGCGCGTGAAGATCGCGGTGCCGTTACCGAAGGGGTTGGCGTTGATGAGAGCCACGGCCTCGTCGTAGGAGTCGACGCGCGCCACGCCCAGGACCGGTCCGAAGATCTCGTTGTCGTAGGCCGCCGTGCCGGGCCGTACGCCGTCGAGCAGGCACGGGCCGACGAAGAATCCGTCTCGCGCGACGAGGTCGGTGCCGTCACGGACGACCGAGATTCCCTCGCCGGGAGCGTTCGTGACGTAACTGACGATGCGGTCGCGGTGCTCGGCCGAGATGACGGGCCCAAAGTCGCTCGTCGGGTCGTCGCCCGGCCCCACGTTCAGTGCGTCGATGCGCGTGGCGATCTTGTCGATCAGCGCGTCCGCGACATCGCCGACGCACACGACGACGCTGATGGCCATGCAGCGCTCTCCGGCGGAGCCGAATCCCGCGTTGATGGCGGCGTCAGCGGCCACGTCAAGGTCGGCGTCACCGAGGACCACCATGTGGTTCTTCGCTCCGCCGAGGGCCTGAACGCGCTTGCCGTGGGTGGTTCCGGTCTCGTAGACGTAGCGTGCGACGGGGGTGGATCCCACGAAGCTGATGGCGTCGATACCGGGGTGTTCGAGCAACTGCGTGACGGTCGCGGCGTTGCCCTGGAGCACGGTGAAGACGCCCGCGGGTAGTCCCGCCTCGGTGAGGAGTTCACCCAGTCGAACCGAGACGCTGGGGTCGCGCTCGCTGGGCTTGAGGATGACGACGTTGCCCGTGGCGAGGGCGTTCGCGGTCATCCACAGGGGCACCATGATGGGAAAGTTGAAGGGAGTGATCTCCACGACCACGCCGAGGGACTCGCGCATCGAGTGCACGTCGACGCCGTCGGCCACTTGACTCGAGAAGCCGCCCTTAAGGTGCTCGGTCAGCCCGCAGGCGTACTCGACGTTCTCGAGTCCTCGCGCGATCTCACCGTGGGCATCGGCCAGGGTCTTGCCGTGCTCGGCGGTGATGAGTGCGGCCAACTCGTCGGCGTGAGCAACGAGGAGCTGACGAAAGGTGAAGAGGATGTTGGTGCGCTGAGAGAGCGTTGAGAGGCGCCAGGTCTGCCACGCGCGACGCGCGCCGTCGACGACCTCGTCGACGAAGGCGCTCGCGGGCACGGGAACGTGGGCGCTCACCTCGCCGGTGGCCGGGTTGAAGACGGGCAGGGTCCCCTCGGCGCTGAGTCGCTGGCCGTGTACGAAGTGGGGGATGGTAGTCATAGGTCCTCTTTCTCGGTGTCCACCCTACCGGGGCCTCCGGGACCCCTCAGTAGGCTGAGGGGGTGAGTGCGGCTCCCTCGAGCCGAGTCGTGACACCAACGGTGGTGATTCGCGATGACGGCGCCCTCGTCATCGGCCGCGTCGTCGTGGCGGCCGATGACCTGGTGCTACGCGCCACCACCTCCAGTGGTCCCGGGGGCCAGCACGCGAATCGCTCCCGCACGCGGGTCGTGGTGAGCCTCGACGTGGCGGGCGCGTCGTCACTGCGCGAATCCGATCGAACCCACTTGCTCGAAACGCTCGGTCCCGTCATTCGCTCGAGCGCGGGGCGCTTCCGCTCCCAGGCGATGAATCGCACCGCCGCGCTCGAACAGTTGGGGGCTCGACTCGCCGATGCCCTCACGCCGGTCACCCCACGTCGCGCCACCGCGCCCACGAGGGCCTCGCGCGAGCGTCGCCTCGGGGAGAAGAAGGCCCGCGCGCGATTGAAGTCCCAGCGGCGCGCCGAGAACGACTAGCGCTGACCGTGCAGGTGGCGCGTGATCGCCGCGAGCGCCAGATTGAGCGTGTCGTCGAGGGCGGTGTCGGTGTCTTCGTGTGGTCCGCGCAGGGGAGTGATCGAGGCGTAGCCGGCCGCCACGAGGGCGCCGTCATCGTCAACCGCCTCGTCGCTGACGTCGCCCACTTCGGGGGTCGCCGCGCCGAGACGCAGGGGCAACTGGCCCTCTTCGCCTAGGGGCTCGCCGCCGGCGAGAGGTCCGGCGGACTTGACGATTCCCGCGGTGGAGATACGCCCACGGCGCACGCCCTTGAGCTGAGCCGCCGAGAGGTTGGGGACGTTGAGGTTCCACAGCGTGCGACTGGGAGCGGCCATGAGGTGCTCGAGGACCTCGATGGCGACAGCCCCGGCGGTGTCGAAGTGAACCTCGTCACCCCACTGCACCGAGATCGCCATTCCTGATAGACCGACCTGGGCGCCCGTCAAGATGGCTCCCACGGTGCCCGAGTGCAGCACGCTGCGCCCGACGTTGGCGCCCGCGTTGATGCCCGAGATGATGACGTCGGGGGCGAAGTTGAAACTTCCCAGGGCGCCCAGCAGCGCGCACAGCGCCGGTGGCGCCTCGAGGCCGTAGGTTGGGATTGAGGCCGCGCCGTCGATCTCGTGACGTCGGTACTCGACGCTGGGGTGATCGAAGAGGTCTCCGACGGCGGCTGACATGCCCGAGTAGTTGGTGTGAGGAGCCACGACGATGGCCTCGCGGACCTCGCCGGCGGGGGCCTGGTCGATCCATCGGGCGACGTGACGGGCGAGCACGGCGATGCCGGGCGCGCCGACACCGTCGTCATTGGTAAGGAGAAGACGCATACTGCGTACGATAACGGGCGTAGGTTACGGGGCAGTGAGGAAGAAGGGACCAACGCATGCTTCCCTCGGGTGAGCAGATCGCCATTGCCCACGGTGACCAGCGCGCGGTCATCACCGAGGTGGGCGCCACACTGCGTACCTACGTGCGCGGCGGCGTCAGCGTGATCGAGGGATTTGCCGGCGACGAGGTTCCCCGGGGCGCCCACGGCCAACTCCTCTATCCCTGGCCCAACCGCATGGGCGAGGGGGTCTGGAGCTTTTCTGAGCGTGAGGCCCACGCACCGGTGGACGACGTCGAGCGTGACACCGCCATCCACGGGATCGTGCGGTGGCGACCGTTTCGCATCGACGCGGTGAACCAGAACCGTTGCGTGTTGTCCCTCCTATTGCATCCGACGCCGGGCTACCCGTTCTTGAGCGAAGTCGCCGTCGCGTACCACCTGGGCTCGTTGGGTTTGACCGTGACGACGACGGTCACCAATCGCGACGACGTGCCGATTCCCTTTGGCGTGGGATTTCACCCCTACCTGGCCGTGACGACGCCGACGATCGAGGGGTCGCTGCTCGAAGTGCCCGCACGGGCCTTCGTCGCGGTTAATGACCGTCGCCTGCCCACGGGCGAGATCTTGCCGGTGGCGGGTCACCTCCTCGACTTCACGTCGCGAAAGTCTCTCTCGGGTCACGAACTCGACGTCACCTTCACCGAACTGATGCGTGACGACTACGGACTAGCCACGGTGTCGGTAGTGGACGCCGCGGGGGGCGTCGTGGAACTCTCGATGGACCGCAACTTCCCCTACGTGCAGGTCTTTACTGGCGACACCCTCGAGCGGGGACGTCGACGCACGGCCGTCGCGGTCGAGCCGATGACCTGTCCGCCCGACGCGCTGCGCAGCGGCAAGGACATCGTCGTCCTCGAGCCGGGCCAGCATTGGGCCGGCTCGTGGCGCCTGCGCCGGAGCGCGTAGTGGACCGGGTCGTTCTCGTCACGGGTTCGACGAGCGGGATCGGCGAAGTCACGGCGCGGCGCTTCGCCGACGAGGGCGACGTAGTGGTTTTCAATTCTGCGCACAGCGTTCAACGCGGCGCCGAGCTCGCTGGCCTGGTCCCCGGATCCCACTACGTGCAGGCCGACGTCAGTCAACCAGAGGACTGCGCTCGACTGGTCGCCACGGTGCTCGAACGCTGTGGTCGCCTCGACGTGCTGGTCAACAACGCGGGCACGACGCGCGTCATCGACCACCGCGACCTCGCGGCGGCCGACGTCGCCGTGTGGCGTGAGATCTTTGAGGTGAATGTCTTTGGCACCTGGGGCGTGACGGTCGCGGCGATGGAGGCGCTGCGCGCGTCGCACGGCTCGATCGTCAACGTCAGTTCGCTCGCGGGCGTGCGACCCACCGGATCATCGATTCCCTACGCCGCGTCCAAGGCGGCACTGAACCACCTCACGGTTCTCCTCGCCAAGGCGGTCGGTCCCCACGTGCGGGTGAACGCGGTGGCGCCGGGGCTTATCGACACTCCCTGGACCGCGCACTGGGACGACGTGCGCTCCTACGTCACGTCGCGCGCGCCGCTCCAGCGCAGCGGCACCCCGGCCGACGTCGCCGAGGTCATCATGTTTCTCGCCGGAGCTGCCTACGTCACCGGTGAGGTTGTCCTCGTCGACGGCGGGCTGCACACGATCTAGGTGAACGTGGTGGCCCACGGCGCGAGGGCGACGAGACACGGGCACTGGCTCCTGGCCGTGGTCACCCTCGTCGCCTCGCTGATTGGATTTGTGGGCGAGGGGGCCGCTCGAGCGTCGACGCCGGTTGTCTCGTGCGTGGGGCACTGCGCGCACGTCAGTGCGAGTGCGACGTGGGACGTCGTGTTGGCGAACGTGCCGCGCGTGCCCCGTCGAGTTGGCGTCGAGGAGATCGACGGGTTTGACGCGAGCGCGCGTGACGTGGCAACGCTTCGCGCCCTGCACATTGTGCCGGTGTGCTATCTCTCGGCCGGCACGTGGGAGTCCTGGCGGCCCGATGCGGCGAGGTACCCGAGGGCCCTGCTCGGGGCACCGGACGCGGGGTGGGCCGGCGAGCGCTGGGTTGACATCCGAAAGTTTGGACCCACGAGTGCGCTCTATGGCATCCTCGCGGCGCGCGTGGCCCTGTGTCGAGCGAAGGGCTTTGGCGCCGTGGACTTCGACAACGTGGACGGGTTTACCAACCACACGGGCTTTCCTCTCACCGGTGCAGAACAGGCCGTCTTCAATGAGGGTCTGGCGGCGATGGCCCACCGCGCCGGACTCCTCGTGTTTCTCAAGAACGACGTGACCCAGATTGGTCTTCTCGCGCCGTACTTCGACGGCGCGGTGGGCGAGGAGTGCCACGTCTACGACGAGTGCGCTCTCTACGCGCCCTTCGTTCGTCGCCACGAGCCCGTGCTGGACATCGAGTACGGTCCGGTGCGTTCGATGTGCGCCTACGACCGAGCCCACCACCTCTTCGGCGTGGTCCTCGACCGGGCCCTCGACGGACGAGTTTACGAGGCCTGTCCCGCGACTCGCTGAGACGGGGGCGTGACGAAGTAGCGCAGTCCGGCGTTGAGCGCGAGGGTGGCCGGGCGTTCGTAGCGCGCCACGCGCGCTCGGGGCGTCACCTCGAGCATGTCGGCGGCCCAGGGCGGCAGCAGCGAGAAGGCGCCGTCGACGAGGAGCCGGTAGGAGGCGCGCTGGAGGGGCCGCTGAACGACTCCTCGGATGACGAAGTCACGCGCCATCCGCGCGTCGTCGCTGAGGCGCAGTTCGCCGCGAAAATCCTCCAGCATCGCGTCGAGTTCGGCCACGTTCGTCGGGGGCCCCTCGGCGCCGAGGTCGCGCGCCGTGCGCGCCACGTCGCTGACGTAGGCGTCGGCCTGATCGCCGGTGAACTCTGTGGGCCCGAAGCTCTGAAACGCCGAGAGGAACATGCGCGTGCCCGCCGCGTGCACCCACGCCAGAAGGTGGGGGTCGTTCGCGTAGTACGCCACGCCATCATCGGCGACGCCGCGCACGTACTCGTGGATGCCCAGGACCTTCGAGATTGCGTCGTGGGCCTCGTCGGTCGTCCCGTACGTGGTGGACGCGATGAAGTTTGCCGTCTGCAACACGCGTCCGAGGGCGTCGTCGCGGTAGCGCGAGTGCTGGGCGACGCCGGCCATTGAGTAGGGGTGAAGCATCTGAAAGAAGAGTGAGCCGAGTCCGCCAATCAGCATGGCCGGCAAATCGGCGTGCACCACCCGCGCTACCGCATCGAGCGGCACGTACGCGAGCGCCGAATCGTGGCACACGGTGGGTGGTTCTCGATCGATGCCGATCGCGCGGCGCACGTTCGTACTGGCCCGCGCCCGCAGACGCGCGGGCACTTCGCCCAGACGTACCACGCTCACGAGACCTCCGTCCTCGGGGCCAGTTTAGGGATGAAGTCTCGCCCTAGACCGCCGCTCTGCGACACTGGTGGAATGGGAGTAGCCGCACCGGCCAAGCGGGCGAAGACCGACGCCGAGGTTGAGGTCGTGTCGCGACACGAGACGCAGACCCAACGACCTTGGAACGTGGTCGTCTGGAACGACCCGGTCACACCAATGTCGGTCGTCGTCGTGATCTTTCGCAAGGTCTTCGGCTACTCGAGCAACAAGTGCACTCAGTTGATGATGACGGTGCATCACGAGGGCCGAGCCATCGTCTGGTCTGGCCAACGTGAGCGCGCCGAGTCCTATTGCGTAAAACTTCAAGTAGCCGGTCTGTCGGCGACGATCGAGCACGACGAGTGATGGCCAGTCGTCTCTTCATCCGACGCCGAGATGGGCGCATCGAGGTGCGTCTCAATGACGCCGGACGGGCGTGGGCGCGCAACGTGCTGAGTCAGGTGGTGGCGGCCGAGCGAGACCCCGATCACCAGTGGCACGCGAGTCTGCACTCGCCCATTGATCCCAGCGTCGACGCGGACAGCCCGCTGTCGACCTTGGCACGTGAGAACGAGACGACGACCAACGCTGAACTCGCTCTCGCGTGCATTGACGAGCAGTTCCTCACCTCGTCCGAGGCCTGGGCCTGGCTGACGTCGCTGCAGGTGGCTCTACGTAGCATTGCCGTGTCGCGGGGGGTGCTCAGCGACGAGAGACTGGCCCAGGCCGATGAGGAGTTGGCCGGAGAGATTGGTACGCTGCAACTTTTACTCTTCTCCCTCGCGGAGTGTCTGTAGCAAAAACTCCTCGTCGTGGCCGAGATCATCCGCGCGGGCGCCTCGATGTCGCGAGGGTCGCCGAGGTCGAGATGAACGGCGCCATTAGGCTTCGCGGATGTCTAATTATCGCCCTGCCCGCCACCTCGTCTTGTCTTTGGCTCTCGGTGCCACCGTCGTCGCGGGCGCCAGCCTGAGCGCCGCGGCGGCCAAGAATCCCACCGCGAACTCAGTTCTCAAGGCCGTCCAGCGGGCGATGTCGCACGAGTCCAGCGTGCACATCAGCGTCACGTCGTCCTCGGGGACCACGCACAGCACCGCGACCGTGGACATTGGAAAGACCGGCGGCACGGAGACCTACACCTCGGGAACTTCGCACGTGTCGATCGTCGTGACGCCCAAGAGCGCCTTTCTCAGTGGCAACGCCTCGGGTCTCATCAGCCTGGTCGGACTCACCGCCGCGCAGCAGAAGCTCGTCGGCACCAAGTCCATTGAGATGAAGGCCGGTACCTCGCCCTATGCGAGCTTCCAGTCCAATCTCACCACGAGTGCCTTCGCCGCGTTTTTGCCGACGAGCAAGTCACTCACCCTGAGTCGCGACAAGGCCCACCACTACGTCCTCACCTGGATCACGAAGGCCACGAGTTCGGCGCCCCAGGTGACGAGCACCCTCACGATCTCCTCGGGGGCGAAGTCCCTGCCGCTCAAGGAAGTGGCGTCGGCCAAGACCGGCGGCGGCACGACGATCTTCTCCAAGTGGGGAGAGAGCGTCCCCACTCCGACCCCTCCGGCGTCGTCGACGATTCCCTACGCCACGGTGTCCAAGGGCTGACACGCTCGAGTACTGCCGTTGGCCGGAGACGTCGTGAGACTTCTTGGTGCGCCGGCCGGGACTTGAACCCGGAACCTGTTGATTAAGAGTCAAATGCTCTGCCAATTGAGCTACCGGCGCACGACGAGTCTACACCGCGCGTGCGTCGAGTTTGCTAGTGGTGCTGGATCGCCTTGACCTCGAGGAACTCCTCGAAGCCGTAGGCACCGAGCTCGCGGCCGATGCCCGACTGCTTGTAGCCGCCAAAGGGTGCGACCACGTTGAACGCACCGCCGTTGATCTCGACCTGGCCGGTACGAATCTTGCGCGCAACCTCGAAGGCCTTCTCGTCGGTGCCGGCCCACACGCCGCCGGCCAGACCGTAGGTCGAGTCGTTGGCGATGGCGATGGCCTCCTCTTCGGTGTCGTAGGGGATGATCGAGAGCACTGGACCGAAGATCTCCTCTTGGGCGATGCGCATGTCCCTCGTCACGTCCGAAAAGACCGTCGGGGTGACGTAGTAGCCACTTTCGAGACCCTCGGGCGGCGTGACGCCACCGCACACGAGCCGAGCACCCTCGTCGATGCCCAGGGTGATGTAGTCACGCACGCGCTGGAGCTGCGCGGCACTCACGAGGGGGCCGAGCAAACTTGAGCCCGTCACCGGGTCGCCCGGAGCGAGGCCCGCCGCCGCCGCCGCGGCGACCTCCTCGGCCTCGGCGAGGCGTGAACGCGGGACGAGCATGCGCGTCAGGGCCGAGCAAGTTTGCCCGGAGTTGAGGTAGCACTTAAAGACGCCATCACCGACGGCCTTGGCGAGGTCGGCGTCTTCGAGGATGACGTTGGCGGACTTGCCACCCAACTCGAGAGAGACGCGCTTGACGTCGCGTGCGGCGAGTTCCATGACGCGCTTTCCCGCGCGAGTTGAGCCCGTGAAGGAGATCATGTCGACCTTGGGGTGGGACACGAGGGCCTCGCCCACTACCGGACCGGCGCCGGTGAGCATGTTGAAGACCCCTCGAGGAAGTCCAACCTCGTCAATGATCTCCGAGATCTGGAACGCGTTGATCGGCGCCACCTCGCTCGGCTTGAGAACAACCGTGCAACCCGCGGCGAGCGCCGCGGCAACCTTGTTCGCGATCTGGTGCAGCGGGTAGTTCCACGGGGTGATCGCGACGACGACGCCGGCGGGTTCGCGCACGAGGGTGGAATTGCCCACCTCTTCTTCCCACACGTAGTCGTTGGCGCGCTGGGCGTTGTCCGCGAAGGTCATGGTGGGTAGACCCAGCTGAATTCCCTTGGCGAGCATGAGGGGCATGCCCACTTCGTGCGCGATGGTGAGAGCTATCTCGTCAGCGCGTTCGGCCAACTTTTCCGAAATACGCGTGAGGAACTCGCCGCGCTCCTTGGGACTGGTCTGAGACCATGCGGGAAAGGCCGCGGCGGCGGCCTCGACGGCGCGCGCGGCCTCGTCGGTGGTGCCGACGGGCACCGTGGCGAACAACTCGCCCGTACCCGAGTCGTGGACGTCGAACGTATCTGAGGAAACGGCCTTCACCCACTCGCCGTTGATGTAGAAGGAGTCTCGAACGATGGTCATGGCCCGTCCCCGGTGGCCCCGTCGGGGCCTCAGGGTGAATTTAGCCGCGCGCGCGCCCTGTGGCACCGGGGACAACGTGGGGTGAGCGACGGGGGTCGAACCCGCGACCTCCAGGACCACAACCTGGCGCTCTAACCAACTGAGCTACGCCCACCAAGCCTGACCAGTATGGCACAACCGCCATTGGGACAGTCTGGGTCCTACGATGTCACTACGCCCCTGTAGCTCAACTGGATAGAGCAGACGGTTTCTACCCGTCAGGTTGCGGGTTCGACTCCTGCCGGGGGCACGCGGTCTCGCGGGTTCCGTCTCCACCCGTCACTTGGCACCGGGCGGTCCGTCGCCGCCTCCGAGTCGAAACGAATTCGTCGGGCGACGTCGTCAGTCGTGGTCGCGACGACCCGTGAATACTGCACTACGAGCGCCCTCTCTTAGCGCCTGAACACTTCGCGGTTCTCTCTGTGCCGCACGCGGGATCACTAGTTAGTGTTACTATGTACCAGTAGTCAATGTAACTAGGTAGATGGGGAGGCCGCGAGTGGCCAAGCAGATGACCGAGATGCTGAAAGGCGTGCTCGAGGGCATCGTGCTCGCGTTCTTGGCCGCGCGACCGGCCTACGGGTACGACATCACCGCCCAGCTGCGAGAGGAGGGCTTCGTGGATCTCGCCGAGGGAACGGTGTACGCAGTGCTCGTTCGCATCGAGCAGCGTGGCCTCGTGGACGTGGAGAAGGTTCCCTCCGAGAAGGGCCCGCCGCGCAAGGTGTACGCGCTCAACGCGCGTGGCAGAGAACAACTCGAGGAGTTCTGGGCGACGTGGAACTTTCTCGCTCAACGAATCGACGAACTACAGAGTCAACACACCCAAGGAGAGAAGCCGTGACCAAGAAGTGGATCGAGAATCTGACGGGGTCGCTCGAGCAAAAGAAGCGCTACCGGCAGCTCGGCGCCCGCATCGACACGTTGCCCGAGCCGTACCAAGGTGTCGCACGGGCCTTTCAGCGCTACTTCGTGTACTGCGGCGGGTTCACTGATGGGGACACCCTCGTCACGATGTTCAGTGACTTCGTGGACCTGTGGGAACGCGCTTCCATTGACGGGACCCCGGTGAGAGTGATCGTGGGTGATGACCCCATCGACTTCGCCGAGACGTTTGCACGCGCGTACTCGGGCAAGCAGTGGATCGACGGGGAGCGCACTCGACTGATCACCGCGATCCACGACGCTGAGAGGGCTGAGCCATGAGTACGCGCACGGTAATTCATGTTGAGGGCGTCGAGAAGTCCTACAAGGACCTGCACGTCTTGCAGGGAGTCAGCTTCGATGTGAGTGCGGGAACCATCTTTGCCCTGCTGGGCTCCAACGGTGCAGGCAAGACCACTCTCGTGCGCATACTTTCGACACTGACCAAGCCCGACGCCGGCGTGGCGTCAGTCAACGGCTTTGATGTCGTTACCCAGTCGGCCCAGGTTCGCGACTCAGTGAGTCTCACGGGACAGTTCGCGGCGGTGGACGACATTCTCACGGGGCGCGAGAACTTGGTGCTCGTCGCCCAGCTTCGTCACGTAGCGAACGCCCAGAAAGTTGCCAACGACCTCCTCGAGCGCTTCGCGTTGAGCGATGCTGGTGGGCGCAGGGTTTTGACCTACTCCGGCGGGATGCGTCGTCGACTCGACATCGCGATGAGTCTGATTGGTAACGCGCCGGTGATCTTCCTCGACGAGCCGACGTCGGGGCTCGATCCCCTTGCGCGACACGAGGTGTGGACGGCGATCAGGGAACTAGCCGAGCACGGCACGACCGTGCTGCTCACCACCCAGCACCTCGACGAAGCCGAACGCCTCGCCGATCGGATCGGGGTGCTGCATCAAGGACGAATAATCGTAAATGGCACTCTTGCCGAACTCAAGTTGCTCCTGCCGCCTACCAGAGTTGAGTACGTCGAGAAGTTGCCGACGCTAGAGGAGGTCTTTTTGACCCTCGTCGGCGCGCTCGCAGACGTCGGAGAGCGACGTGAGTGAGATATCGCAAACGAGCAAGGAGACAGCGTGACCACGCACTTCGTGCACGACACTTGCGTGTTACTGAGGCGATCACTGCGCCACGTCTCGCGCAGTCTCGATACCGTCATCACGACCACGATCATGCCGATCGCGTTCATGTTGCTGTTCGTCTACGTGTTTGGTGGAGCCATCTCCTCGGGAACGACGTCGTACGTGAACTACTTGCTACCCGGCATCTTGCTCATCACCGTTGCTTCGGGCGTGTCCTACACCGCCTTTCGGCTCTTCTTGGACATGAAGAGCGGCATCTTCGAGAGGTTTCACTCCATGCCCATTTCGAGATCGTCGGTCTTGTGGGCCCACGTGTTGACCTCGTTGGTGGCGAACCTGGTGTCGCTCACGGTGGTCGTCCTGGTCGCGGTGCTACTGGGATTTCGCTCGGCGGCGGGCGTGACGGCGTACTTCGCGGTCGCGGGACTTCTCGTTTTGTTCACCCTCGCGTTGACTTGGATCGCCGTGATCCCCGGGCTCACCGCGCAGTCGCCTGATGGTGTCAGTGCGTTCTCGTACCCGTTGGTCTTTTTGCCGTTCGTGAGTTCGGCGTTCGTCCCCACGAGGACTATGCCCGCAGCGGTGCGAGCGTTCGCGCAACACCAGCCGGTGACCTCGGTGGTGAACGCAATGCGCGATTTACTGACGCGCCAGCCGGTGGGTTCCAGTGTCTGGATTGCCGCCGCGTGGCTCCTCGGTGTTCTCGTGGTCGCCTACGCGGGCGCGATATTGACGTATCGCCGAAGAATTTCCTAGGAGTCATCGGGGCGGTGACGCCGCGGTGGATATCCCTGATCGTGGCGGGTATGTGGACCGAGGCGAGCGCAGCGGGGGCGAGCGGAGGACCATTTTGCACGCGAGCGCCGGTATCCGTCGCGCATCAGGCGCCTCTCGGGGCCCATGAGAGTCAGATGGCGCGTCGCACCCGAACTCGTGAGTACGGATTTCGGCGTGACACGCTGGGCCACGACGTTTACCGGCGAGCGCGTGGGGCTTTGTGGCGAATTTCGTGAACAGTGGGTTAAGTGCGTACGTTTTGGGGTGTGCGCCAGGGCTATATTCAGTCCGTGACTAACCGAGCCAGCGAGGTCGACACCGCGTCCCGCGACATCAGTTCCCCCACCGGTGGGCGACGTGCGATCGTCCAGATCCAGGGTGTGTCAAAGCTCTTTGAGGACTCGGCGGCCGTGAACAATCTCAGCCTCGACATCTACGAGGGCGAGTTCTTCAGCTTGCTGGGTCCCTCGGGGTGTGGCAAGACCACGACGTTGCGCATGCTCGGAGGCTTCGAAGAGCCCACCACGGGACGCATTCTCCTGGGCGGAAAAGACGTCACCTACCTTGCCCCGTATCACCGCGACGTGAACACGGTCTTTCAGTCCTACGCTCTCTTTCCACACCTCAACATCTTTGAGAACGTGGCCTTTGGCCTGCGCAGGCGCCACGTAAGTAAGGACGATGTCGCGCGGCGCGTCAGCGAGATTCTCGAGATTGTCGACCTGCCAGGGTTTGAGAAGCGTCGCGCCTCCCAGCTCTCCGGTGGTCAGCAGCAGCGCGTCGCCCTGGCGCGCGCGCTGATTAACGAACCGACGCTCCTTCTGCTCGACGAGCCGATGTCGGCGTTGGACGCCAAGTTGCGCCACCAGATGCAAATCGAGCTCAAGCGCATTCAGACCCAGGTCGGCATCACTTTCCTCTACGTCACCCACGATCAAGAAGAGGCCATGACGATGTCAGATCGCCTCGCGGTCATGCGTCACGGCGTCATCGAGGGGATTGGCTCGCCCAAGGACATCTACGACAGCCCGACGACCGAGTTCGTCGCGACCTTCCTCGGGGCGTCGAACCTTCTCGCCGGCGAGGTCGCCAGTTCGGATGCCACAACGACCGTGGTGCGCGTGGCCGGCGGCACCACCGTGTCGCTACCCACGGAGCGGCTGCCCAAGGGACTCGACGGCACGTCGGTCAAGGTGGGCGTGCGACCAGAGAAGATCAGCATCGTCCCCAGCACGAGCGACGTGGGCGCCCGTAACACCCTTCGCGGCCGGGTGCTCGTCTCGACATTCACGGGCGTGGGCAATCAGTACATCGTCGAACTGGCCAACGACACGCGTATCACCGTCTACGCCCAGAACATTGGATCTGACGTCGCGCCTCGAAGTGGGGAAGAGGCCATCTTGGCCTGGCCCGTGGAGCACACGTTTGCGGTAGTTCCGATGGAGGGGGCGTCGCGCGACGCCGAGTCCGAATCCTAAGTAGGTCGTCAAAATAATGGGGGAGAACCATGAGTGAATTGAACAACGAAGTGGGCGAGGGTCTCATCGACCCGTCGTTCTGGCGCGGGCTTACCCAGCCGCGCTTGTCACGTCGTCAGGCCTTGGGGGCTGCGGGAGGCGGACTGCTCGGTGCGATGATGCTCGGAAGCGAGTCCGGCGCGGCGTCACTGCCTAATGCGGGCGTGGGCACCGCGACGTGGTGGAAGAAGCAGAAGTTGAACAAGAAGCTCAACTTTGCGAACTGGCCGCTCTACATCGACACGCTCAAGGGCAAGCACCCGACGCTCGAGCACCTCCAGGCGACGACGGGCATCAAGACCAACTACTACGAGGTGATTCAGGACAACTCTTCCTTCTATCAGAAGATTCGCCCGTCGCTCGCAGCCAAGCAGTACACGGGTTACGACATCATCGTCATGACCAACAACAACCCCCAGTTGCACTACTTGATCGAGCTGGGCTGGCTCGTGCCTCTCAACCAGGCGGCCATGCCCAACTTCCACAAGTACGCGGGACCTCTCATCAAGAACCCCGCCTGGGACCGTGGCAACAAGTTCACGATGGCCTGGCAGTCGGGTTGGACCGCGGTGGGCTACAACAAGAAGAAGATCCCCAACCCCGGTACCTCCATCGACATCTTGTTCAACAAGAAGTACGCGGGCCGTGTGGGTATGTTGAGCGACCCCTTCGAATTGGGCCACGCGGGCCTGCTAGCCCTTGGTATCGACCCGGTGACCTCCACGGAGAAGGACTGGTCGAAGGCCGCCGTGAAGCTCCAGAAGCAAAAGACCGACGGCATCGTCGCCGGTTACTACGACCAGAGCTACATCCAGCACCTCAAGAACGGCGACATCTGGGTCTCGCAGTGCTACTCCGGTGACATTTTCCAGGCGGATCTGTCGAGCAAGTACCAGGACCTGACGCTGCTCATTCCCCAAGAGGGGGCGATGCTCTGGACCGACAACATGTGCATCCCGCTGTACGCGCAGAACCCCAAGGACGCCATGACCGCGATGGACTACTTCTACAACCCCCAGACGCAGTCGGTGGTCGAGTACTACAACGACTACATCTGCCCTGTGCCGGCGGCGTCAAAAGAGTTGCTCCACCCGACGGGTTGGAACAAGGCGGCGCTGGCGTCACTGCGCCCGGAGATCGGCCTGCCCTTCTCGGTGACGGCGAACTCCCAGACGGTCTTTCCGACCCCCGCGCGCATCAAGGCCTCCAAGACCTACTACCAGTTCAAGAGTCAAACGGAGATTGACGCGTGGAACAACCTGTTCTTGCCGATCATCCAGGGGGCCTAGCTCGTCGTCGCTCCTCGGTTTGGGGTAAGCGCCTCGCACCGTATCTCCTAAGCCTCCCCGCGGGGCTGTGGCTCTTGCTGCTCTTCGTCATACCGCTGTTCATGATGTTGTCGATGTCGCTCAAGACCTGCAGCCCCGCGTCGGGGGTGTGCACCATGACCTGGAGTTGGGGCGAGTTGCCCCACGTGGTGAACCTCTACCATCAGCAGTTCGTCACGAGCCTCGAGTTCGCCGCGATCGCGACGCTCGTGGACCTGGTGATCTCGTACCCCATCGCGTACTGGATCGCCTTCTACGGCGGGCGCAAGAAGAACTTCTTTCTCATCATGCTGTTGGTGCCGTTCTTCGTGTCATTCGTCATCCGCACGCTGGTGTGGCAATTCATCCTCTCGGACAACGGCTTCTTCATTGGATTTCTCCAGCACCACCACATCGTGAGCCAGAACTTCCACGTTCTGGGCACTGGGGCAGCCGTGATCGCGGGTCTCGCGTACAACTACTTGCCCTTTACCGCCCTGCCGCTCTACGTGGCGCTCGAGCGAATTGATCGTCGAGTCCTCGACGCGGCTTACGACCTCTACGCGAATCGGCGCACCGCTTTCATGAAGGTGATCATGCCGCTGTCGATCCCGGGAGTTTTCGCGGCCTTCTTGCTCACGTTCATCCCGGCCTTCGGTGACTACGTGAATCAGGAGATCCTGGGCGGGACGGCCAACACGATGATCGGCACGGTCATCCAGGATTTGTTCCTCGTCACGTCGGACTACGCAGGCGGCGCGTCGCTCTCGATCGTGCTCTTGCTCATCTCCCTGGTGGGAATCTGGTTCTACGCCCGCGTGCTTGGCTCGCGTTCGATTGAGGAGTACCTATGAGCCTCAGTGCGGCCGACATCAGGGCCCAGCGCACGAAGAGGCGCCACCTGGGGCGCCTCATCCTGCCGACCTACTCGTGGCTCGTCATTGCCTACCTGGTCTTTCCGATCATCATCATGATCATCTTCAGCTTCAATCAGATCCACTCGGGAATGCAGGTCGTGAGTTTCGCCTGGTCGGGCTTTACCTTCCAGTGGTACCACCAGTGGAACAACCTTCCAGGGCTCACCGCGTCGTTCTGGCTATCGATCAGGCTCGGCGTCGTCTCCACGATCATCGCGACCGTGCTCGGCACCCTGCTCGCCATCGCGCTCGTGCGCTATCGTCCCCCGCAGTTTCGCGGCAAGGCCATCGTCGAGCAGGTGCTCTTCACCAACATCGCGGCCCCCGAGATCGTCATGGGCGCGTCGCTGCTCGGCGTGTTCGTCACCTACAACATTGCGCGAGGCTTTCTCACTCTGGTACTCGCTCACGTGATGTTCTCGGTGGCCTACGTCACGGTGACCGTGCGCGCGCGACTGGCCGGATTTGACCGGTCGCTCGAGGAGGCGGCCTACGACCTGGGCGCCAAGCCTCTCTCGACGTTCCGTCTGGTGACTTTGCCGTTGATCATGCCCGGCGTGCTCGCGGGTGCACTCATGGCCTTCGCGCTCTCCATCGACGACTACGTCACGTCGAACTTCGTCAGTGGCTCGATCTCACCGTTCCCCGTCTACATCTTCGGGGCCACGCGCGTGGGTACGCCGCCGCAGGTCTTTGTCTTTGGCACCGTGATCTTCTTGGTGGGCATCGGAATGGCGATGGCGAGTCTTGTTCTCGCGAAGAAAGAGTAGGCACGAGTCACGTGGCGGGGCTCACCCGCGCGCGCAGCCCCCGGGTCGTCGAATCGAGTGCGATGTCGGGCCGTTCGTGTTTGGACCACGTTGGAGAACGCGTCGCGTCGGCGTGGCCGGGTGAGGCTCACGTCGAGTTAACTGCGCCGATGGCGCAAGAGGGGAGGGCGAGATGAAACTCAACAAGGCCGTCTTGGATGAAATGAGGGTCAAGCCGGGAGAGCCCGCCAATCTTCAGCGGCGCAGCACGAGTCACCTCGCCACCGACTGGCTCGGCCCGCGCGATGATGACGGCCAGGACACCCAGCGAAAGAAGGTGGCCAAAGAAGACTTGAGCGAGTTCAGTGAAGAGCTCTCCGCGGCCCAGGAGCTGCTGTGGGCTAGTGGCACGCACTCTCTCTTGATCGTGCTCCAGGCCATGGACGCCGCAGGCAAGGACGGCACGATCAAGCACGTCATGGCGGGAGTGAATCCTCAGGGATGTCGGGTGGAGTCCTTCAAGCAGCCCTCGTCAGAGGAGCTACGACACGACTTCTTGTGGCGTGGCTCGAAGGCGCTGCCCGACCTCGGATCGATCAGCATCTTCAACCGCTCGTACTACGAAGACGTGCTCGTGACGCGCGTGCACCCTGATCTCTTGGAGAAGTCACACGAGTTGCCGTCCGGTGGGCCTGACGAAAAGTTCTGGCGAAATCGCTACGACGACATCAACGCCTTCGAACACCACCTGCACCGCAGCAAGACCCGCATTGTCAAGGTGTTCCTGCACGTCTCAAAGGACGAGCAGAAGAAGCGCTTTCTCGACCGCTTGGACGTGCCGGCGAAGAACTGGAAGTTCTCCGTCGGCGACCTCGCCGAGCGCGCGCACTGGGACGAGTACCAACACGCCTACGAAGAGGCACTCAGCGCCACCTCGAGCACGTGGGCGCCGTGGTACGTGGTGCCGGCTGATCACAAGTACGAGTTGCGAGCGTTGGTGGGCGCCATCGTGGTCGACGCGATCGACCGTTTGGACCTGGCCGCGCCCTCAGTGCCCGCCGAGGGCCTGGCCGCCCTGGAACGCGCGAAAGCTCAACTGCTCAGCGAAGCGTGACCTTCGAGGCGTCACAGCGGTGACGACGTGCACGCCACGGCGACACCGCGCCAATGTGTCGGGAAGGCGGGATTCGAACCCGCGGCCTCCTGCTCCCAAAGCAGGCGCGCTAACCAAGCTGCGCTACTTCCCGTCCACACCATCGTGACACATTGACGTCGCACCCTTTGAGCGGAGTTTCCTAGGGTGGGGGTGGGAGGTGCCATGGCCTACGACTGGATAACCGACGCACTCGAAGAGACGTGGGCGAGCGTCCAGGCTCTCTTGCGCGACCGACCTCCGGGGGCGTACGACTCGCCGACGCCGTGTCCGGGCTGGAGCGTGCGAGACGTCCTCAGTCACCTCCTCGGTATCGAAGTGTGGCTGCGAGGTGGGGTCGTGCCGACCTTGGACGGACCCATGCCCTCGTACGTGAAGAACGCAATGGGCGAGTTCAATGAGGCGTTCATCGTCGCCCACCGTGGTGAGCCAGGTCCCGAGGTCCTCGCGCAGTTTCGTGTCGCCGCCGCGACGTCGATTGGGGCGCTACGGGCGCTGAGCGACGAGGAGTGGGAGGTCGTGGGATGGAGCCCGGAGGGGGAGCGGCCCTACCATCGCTTCATGGAGACGCGCGTGCTCGACAGTTGGATCCACCTCCAGGACATTCGCGACGCCCTCCTCGAGCCCGCCGACGACCACGGACCAGGTGAAGAGATCGTGGTCAATCGCTTCGAGTCATCACTTCCCTACGTGGTGGGCCGCAAGATGGCCGCTCCCGACGGCACGCTGGTACGCGTCACTCTCACCGGTCGTCTCGCGCGCAGTGTCTTGATCGAGGTCGTGGGAGATCGGGCCAAGGCGGTGGCGTCCTCGAGTGAGCCACCGTCACTCGAAGTGACGACGCCGGTCGCTCTCTTTTGGCGTCGCGCGGCCGGGCGCATCAGCGCCGGGGCCTTTCTCGGTGCCTCGGCTACCGAGGTGCGCGGTGACCGCGAGCTCGCGCGGCGCTTTGGTGACGCCCTGGCAATCATGATCTGACGAACGGTTCGCGGGCCAACCTCTCGATCACCCAGGAAGTGGTCCCCACTCGCGCACCTCCCCGTGTGACGCGATCGCCAGTCCCGCGGGACCGCGCCAGGGGCTGGGGAGAGGTCCCTGGGCGGGGCGAGTGTGCGAGAGGGGGCCGAGCGTCGCTGAGCGCTTTGACGGTGGTCCGGTAGGCTGGATCTTCCTATGCGCGCCACCGTGACTACCCTCGAAAACAACCGTGTCAAACTCAGCGTCGAGGTCGACCTCGACGAAATGAGCGAGGCCCTCGATCAGGCGGCGAAGGACCTTTCGCGACAGATCAATGTCAAGGGCTTTCGCAAGGGCAAGGTTCCCAAGAACGTTCTCATTGCCCACCTGGGAGGACCCGAGGTTCTGCGCGCCGAGGCGATTCGCGAGTCGTTGCCCAACTTCTACGCCCACGCGGTCGCCGACACACTCATCGATCCCATTGGTCAGCCCGAGATCGACATCACGGCCGGCGAAGACGAGGGCGTCCTCGTCTTTGACGCCGTGGTCGAGGTGCGTCCGGAGGTGGCGATCAGCGGGTACGAGAACCTGCGAGTGACAATTCCCTCACCCCAGGTCACCGACGCCGAAGTCGAGGCGCAGATCGATCGCTACCGAGAGACCGACGCGACCTTGCGCGAGGTGGATCGACCGATTGTCAACGGCGACCTCGTCACGATGGACGTCAAGGTCACCAAGGTCGCTTCCGATGATGAGCCCCTCGAGATGGTCGAGTACATGTACACCGTCGGGTCGGGGACGATCACGGACGGCGTCGACGAGTTGATTCTCGGACTTCGCGCGGGTGAGTCGCTGAGCGTCAACGGGAACCTCGAGCCCGGCGTCGTCGCGACGTTCGATCTCGCCCTCAAGGCGGTGCGCGAGCGCGAACTGCCCGAGCTGAGTGACGAGTGGGTCGCCGAAAACACGGACTGGCAGGGCGTGGACGACATGCGCGACTCGATCCTTGCTCAACTGCGCAGCCGCAAGATCGTCGAAGCGCAGATGTCTCAGCGCGAAGCGATGCTCATGAGCGTGGGCGATCTCGTCGCCGAGAGCGAGGCCTCGGACACGTTGGTCGGCGCCGAGACCGACGAGCGCCTTCACGATCTCGGACATCGCTTGGGTGAACAGAACCTCTCGCTGGAGACGTTCTTGCAGTTGACGAACCAGTCGCCCGAAGAACTCTTGGAGAAGTTGCGTGAGGACGCACGTCGTGCGGTGCGCATCGACCTGGGCCTGCGCGCGATTGTGCGCGAAGAGGCACTCGATCCCACTGCCGAGGAAGTAGACGAGGAGCTCGCCAAGACGGCGGCCTCCATGTCAACGAGCCCGGAGATCCTGCGCACGAACCTGCGCGACACCGGTCGCGTCGTGGCCTTTCGGGCCGAGGTCGCCAAGGTGAAGGCCTCGAAGTGGCTTCTTGAGCACGTGACGTTCATCGACCCCCAGGGCGTGGAGATCAACCGCGAGCTCTTGGCCCAGGATCAATCCGGGTCCCTCACCGCCTAGGGTGGTGGCGTGAACGACTACCGCTACCAGAACTACCTCGTCCCCACCGTGGTGGAGTCATCCAACCGGGGTGAGCGCGCCTACGACCTCTACAGCCGCCTCTTGCGAGAGCGCATCATCTTCCTCGGCACGCCCATCGACGACACGGTGGCGAACCTCGTCTGCGCGCAGATGCTGTTCCTCGAGTCCGAGGACCCCGACAAGGACATCAACCTCTACATCAACTCTCCGGGCGGAGACATCACCGGTCTGTTGGCCATCTACGACACCATGAAGTACATCAAGCCCGACGTCTCGACGTTCTGCTTCGGCCAGGCGGCCTCGGCCGCCGCGGTCCTGCTGGGCGCGGGTGCGAAGGGCAAGCGCTACGCGTTGCCGCACACGCGCGTCTTGATGCACCAGCCCTGGGGCGGTGTGGGCGGTCAGGCATCGGACATCGAGATTCAGGCACGTGAAATCCTTCGCATGAAGGACATGCTCAACGAGATGCTGAGCCACGACACGGGTCAGAGCGTTGAGCGCATCTCCAAAGACACCGACCGCGACTTCATCTTGGGTGCCGATGAGGCCGTAACCTACGGCCTCATCGACGAAGTCATCTCCCGGCGCGCCTAGGGTCCTCACTCCGGGGCGCTCGCCTCGTAGGATGGAGTGGACTGGTCGTGTCGGAGGTTATCCGTGGCAAAATTTGGTGAAGGCAACGACCTCATTAAGTGCAGCTTTTGTGCCAAGGGCCAAAAGCAGGTCAAGAAGTTGATTGCGGGTCCGAGCGTCTACATCTGCGACGAGTGCATCGATCTGTGCAACGACATCATCGCCGACGAGTTTGGCGACCGCCCCGAATTCGTTCTCGAGGAGTTGCCGACGCCGCGCGAGGTCGCGGCCTTCCTCGACGAGTTCGTGATCGGCCAAGAGTCGGCGAAGAAGATTCTGGCGGTGGCCGTTTACAACCACTACAAGCGCATTCAGGCTGGTCCCCTGCACGACGACGACGTCGAAGTGGCGAAGTCGAACGTCCTGCTGCTCGGTCCGACGGGATGTGGCAAGACGTTCCTCGCCCAGACCCTCGCGCGCATGCTCAACGTGCCCTTCGCCATCGCTGACGCGACCGCCCTCACCGAGGCCGGCTACGTGGGCGAGGACGTCGAGAACATCTTGCTCAAGCTCCTCGCCGCCGCGGACTTCGACGTCAAGCGCGCCGAGCGCGGCATCATCTACATCGACGAAATCGACAAGATCGCGCGCAAGGCGGAGAACCCCTCGATCACCCGCGACGTGTCGGGCGAAGGCGTGCAGCAGGCCCTCTTGAAGATCCTCGAGGGCACGGTGGCGAGCGTCCCACCCCAGGGCGGGCGCAAGCATCCGCACCAGGAGTTCATCACGATCGACACCTCGAACATTCTGTTCATCTGTGGCGGCGCCTTCTCGGGCCTCGAGCAGATCATCGAGCGCCGACTGGGCAAGAAGTCGATGGGCTTCAATTCACCCATCGAGTCAAAGCGCGCCGGTGATATCGAGCTGTTTCGTCACGCCCTGCCCGAGGACTTGATGAAGTTCGGACTGATACCCGAATTCATCGGACGACTGCCCATCGTGGGGGCGGTCCAGCAGCTCGATCGCGAGATGCTCATTCGTGTTCTCACCGAGCCCAAGCACTCGCTGATAAAGCAGTACCGCCAGGTGCTCGCGATGGACGGCGTCGAGCTGGAGATTGAACCCGGTGCCCTCGAGGCGATCGCCGACCTCGCGCTCGAGCGCGGCACGGGAGCGCGCGGGCTGCGCTCGATCCTCGAGAGCGTGCTGCTCGAGACGATGTTCGACGTGCCGGGCCGTGACGACGTGACGCGGTGCATCGTGTCCGCCGAATCGGTGCGTGACCAGGTACCCCCAACGTATGAGTTGAGGAAGTCGACGCGAACTCGTCGCGCGAGCTAGCGCGTGCGCTTTGACTCCTACGAAGAGGCGTTGACCTGGCTCGAGTCACACGTTGACTTCGAGCGTGTGGTGCCGCGTCGGCGCGTGCCGAACCTCGAGCCCGTCGAGGCCACCTTGCGCTTGTTGGGTAATCCTCAGCTCGACTACCAGTGCGTCCACATCACGGGAACCAACGGCAAGGGGACGACGACGACACTGTGCTCCGCGCTGTTTGGCGCGAGCGGACTGCGCGTGGGCACGTTCACCAGTCCCGACCTCCACGCGGTCAACGAGCGCATCGCCGTGAACGCGGAGCCGGTGAGCGACGACGACTTTGTCTCGCTGATGTCGCGCCTCGCCGACGTGGAGCTGGCGGGACAAATCACCCTCACGCGCTTTGAGCTGCTCACGGTGGCGGCGTTCTTGCACTTCTCTGACGAAGGGGTCGAAGTTGCGGTGATCGAGGTCGGCATGGGCGGGACGTGGGACTCGACGAATGTCTTGCACGCCCCCGTCGCCGTGGTGACCAACGTTGATCTCGACCACACGGCGGTGTTGGGCTCGACGGTGCGAGAGATCGCGACCGACAAGTCGGGCATCATCCACGACGGGGCGATCGCGGTGGTGGGCACGACCGATGACGTCGTGCTCGAGGTCGTACGCGCACGTTGTCGCGAGGTGTCAGCCACCGCGTGGATTCGCGGCGAGGACTTCGCGCTCGAGAGCAATGAGTTGGCGCTCGGGGGTCGTGTGATCAGTGTGCGAACGCCCTTTGGCCGCTACGACGACGTCCTGGTGCGACTGCACGGCCTGCACCAGGGGGAGAACGCCGCGACCGCCATCGTGGCCGCCGAAGCCCTGATGGGCCGGGCGCTCGGAGAGGACGTGGTGCGAGAGGCGCTGGGACAGGCGACCATGGCTGGTCGCCTCGAGGTACTCGCCCACCACCCGATGATCGTCGTCGACGGGGCGCACAACCCGGCGGGCGTTCAGGTGCTGTGCGCAGCCCTCGACGGCGCCTTTCACGTCCAGGGAACGAGACGCTGCGTCGTCGGTATGTTGAGTGGTCGCGACGTCACGGAGATGGTCGCGCCACTCGTCGAGGTGGGCTTTCGCGAGTTCTTCTGCTGTGCGCCGTCGTCGCCGCGCGCGGTGTCCGCGGCGCAGGTCGCCGAAGCGCTCCGTTCCTTGGGGGCGGTGGCCTACGAGCACCCGGGAAGCGCAACGGCGCTCGCGCACGCGCGTGAGCGCAGTGACGACGACGACCTCATCGTGGTCACCGGCAGCCTCTACCTCGTGGGCGAAGTGCGCGGCGAGATACTGGGCATCGCCACTCGGCACCTGCAGTGACACTGTTAGATTGATCCGTCGTGAACAGAACCCTCGTTATCGTCAAGCCCGACGGTGTGGAACGCGGACTGGCCGGTGAGATCCTGGCGCGACTGGAGCGCAAGGGCCTCTCGCTCGTCGCGGCCGAATTGCGCCGCCTGGACCGGGCCACCGCCGAACGCCACTACGCCGAGCACGCTGAGCGTCCCTTCTTTGAAGGTTTAGTCACCTTCATCACTCGCTCTCCCGTGCTGGTGTGCGTGTTCGAGGGACCCGCAGACACCTGGCGGATCGTGCGCGCTCTGATGGGCACGACCAACCCCGCCGACGCCGCGCCCGGGACGATTCGTGGGGACCTCGCGACGGTGATGAGTGAGAACTTGATTCACGGCTCGGACTCCGCCGAATCGGCCGCGCGCGAAATCGAGATCTTCTTTCCGCACTTGGCCTAACGCGGTGGGTGGTTGAGCGGCGCCCGCGTGCCCTAGCCTTGTGGGGAGGGTGGCGTCCCCTCACCAAAGGGTTTGTATGGTTGACAGTCGATTTTCATTGCTCGGCCGCGATATGGCGGTCGACCTCGGTACGGCCAACACACTGGTGTACGTGCGCGGGCGCGGCATCATTTTGAACGAGCCCTCCGTCGTCGCCGTGGACGTGAAAGACGGTAAGCCGCTCGCCGTGGGCGCCGAGGCCAAGCGGATGATCGGACGCACGCCGAGCAATATTCAGGCCATTCGCCCGCTCAAGGACGGCGTCATCGCGGACTTTGAGATTTGCGAGAAGATGTTGCGCTACTTCATCCATCGTGTGCACCAGCGACGATTCGCCAAGCCGCGCATGGTCATTTGCGTGCCCTCGGGCATCACCGGCGTCGAACAGCGTGCGGTGATGGAGGCGGCGGAGTTCGCGGGTGCGCGCAAGGCCTACATCATCGAAGAGCCAATGGCCGCGGCGATCGGCGCGGGCCTGCCCATTCACGAGCCCAGCGGCAACATGGTCGTTGACATCGGTGGCGGAACGACCGAGGTCGCGGTGATCTCGCTGGGTGGCATCGTTACCAGTCAGTCGATTCGCGTGGGTGGTGACGAACTCGATGAGGCGATCGTGGCCTTCGTAAAGAAGGAGTTCCAGCTCGCCCTCGGAGAGCGCACCGCTGAGGAGATCAAGATCCAACTCGGTTCGGCCTACCCCCTCGAGCAGGAGTTGCGCGCCGAGATTCGCGGTCGCGACCTCGTGACCGGCTTGCCCAAGACGGTCGTGATCTCCACCGAACAGATTCGTCAGGCCATCGAAGAGCCGGTGCAGGCGATCGTCGACGCGGTGAAGGTGACGCTGGATCGCACGCCGCCGGAACTCTCGTCTGACCTGATGGAGCAGGGGATTGTTCTGACCGGTGGGGGTGCACTGCTGAACGGTATCGCCCAGCGTCTCGAATTTGAGACCAACATGCCGATCATCGTGGCCAACGACCCCTTGAACTGCGTCGCCCTCGGAAGTGGGATGTGCCTGGAGGAACTCGAAACCTTCTCGCGCATGTTGAAGTCCAGCCCGTCTCGTTAACGTGGCCAGCGACCGGGCGAAACGGCGAGCCTGGACCCTCGGGGTCTCGGCGACCGTGGTGGCCACCTTCTTGTACTTGACGGTGGGCGTCGAGTCGGGTGTGCGCAGCGTCATCAATCTGATCGTCTCGCCCTTTAGCTGGACGGTGAGCGAAGTGGCGCGCCCCGTGGGCCACCTCTTCGCCGGGGCGATTAACTACTCCGACGTCGTGGCTCAGAATCAGCGCCTGCGTTACGAACTGGGCAAGGCGCAGACGGCCCTCAACGAGTCCTGGGCCATGCAGCGACAGTTGACGGAGATGACGACCCAATTGCACGTGCCCTTCGTGGGCTCGCTGCCCGTCGTCGCCGCTCAGGTGACGACCCTCGCGCCCACGAGTTTCGCGGCGACGCTCGACATCTCCGTGGGCCGCGACAACGGCGTCCTCGCCGGCATGCCGGTGGTGGCCAACGGGGGACTGGTCGGCACGGTGATCTCGACCACTCCCCACGGTTCGACGGTGCGCCTGATCACCGACGCGAACGCGACGATCGGGGTCACCTACGCGAACTCGTCGACGTCGCTCGTCTTGAGTGGTCACGGACTGAACAACGCGCTGGGCGCATCGGCGGTCACTCTCACGTCGGCGATACGCCCCGGAACGGTCCTGTTCACCGACGGATTGCGCGGTGGTCTCTACCCAATGGGACTGCCGGTGGCGCGCGTGACCCACGTGAATCTGACGCCGGGGGCCACGACCTATGACGTCGGCGTGACGCCCACGGCGGACCTGTCCAACATCTTCTACCTCGACGTCGTGCTCTGGGAGCCCTCGACGTGAGTCGCTCTCTCGTGCCGGCCCTGGTGATGACGCTCGTGCTGGTGGGTGTGCAACTCGTGATCCTCACCAACCTGCGCGTGGCCGGCGTGGTGGTGATGGGCGTGTGGCTCTGGCCGCTCGCGGTGGGCCTATCCGGTTCACGAGGGCTCGCGCTCTTCGTGGCGGCGGTCGGGGGCCTGTGCGTCGACGCCCACGCGATCACGCCCTTTGGACTCAGCGCCGTCGTCGGCGCCGTCGTGGGCTGGATCGCGGCGCGACTCGGCCGCGAGGGAGTGGGCGACCTCGACTCGGCGGCGTGGTGGGTCACGCCACTCCTGGGTGCCGTCGTCGGGCTTTTGACCCCCGCGCTCTTCGTCGTCTTGGGTGCGGTGCTGCTCGACTTCAGTCTGTGGCGCGGCAGCGTGCTCGACGCCATGTGGGTCAACGCCGTGGCGTTCGCGATCTTCGCGCGGCCACTCGCGCATCTGGCCCGTGCGGTGACGCGTCTGTCGCCGGCGGTTCGTCGATGAGACGCTCCTGGCGCGACCGGCCCACCGGCTCTCTCTTCTCTCGACTTTGGCGGCCCTGGGTTACCCTCAATCCCTTTCGCAAGCGCGGTCGCTCGATCAACGAGCCGCGCAGCGTGGGAATCCGCGACCTCGTGGCCTCACCCGAGGAGATTGGCTCTCGCCCCGAGCGACGCTGGATGGTCATCGGTGTCTTCTTCCTCGTCTTGCTCTTCGTCTTGATCTATCGGCTCTTCAATCTGCAGATCCTCAACTATCGCCAGAGCGTGGCGAACGTGGACGCGAACTCCCTGCGCACGAGCTCGATTGCCGCGCCGCGCGGTCTGATCCTCGACCGTTCGGGCCACCCCCTGGTCACCAACGTCGTCAACACCGAGGTGCAGCTCTCGCGGGCCGAGGCGGCACTGGACCCGTCTATCGAGGGTGCACTCTCGGCGCTGACGGGGGTGAGTGTCGCCCAGATCACGGCCAATCTCAATAATCAGCAGTACGACCCGTACCAGCCCGCCCCCATTCTCACGAACGCGCCGGCGCGCGTCGTCGAGTTCATCAAAACGCACCCGAGTGAGTTCCCCGGGGTCTCGGTACTTAACGTGTCGACTCGTTCCTACCCGCTCGGTGGCCTCGTGGGTGCCCAGGTCCTCGGCTACGTGGGCCCCATCACCGGGGCCGAGATTGCCGCGCACCCCAACCAGGGGTATCAAACCAACTCCCAGATTGGCAAGACCGGCATCGAGTCCTTCTACGAGCAGTACCTGCGCGGTCGCGACGGGACGCGCACCTTGACCGTCGACGCCTTTGGCAACATCTTGGGTTCGGTGACGACGAAGCCGCCCGTGAGTGGTGACTCGGTGGTGCTGAACATCGATCAGGGACTCCAGAAGGCTCTCGACTCGTACCTGGCGGCGGACATTGCGACGGTGCGCCACTCAATCGACCCCGTGAGCCACGTCCACCCCAAGGCCCCCAACGGCGCCGCGATCGTCCTCGACCCGAACACGGGCGCGGTGCTCGCCATGTCGAGCTATCCCAGCTACAACCTCAGCTCCTTCGTCAACGGGCTCTCGGAGGCGACGTTCCACCAGCTGCTCAACGAGGGGGCGTTCAACAACTACGCGATCCAGGGCCTCTACACGCCGGGCAGTACGTTCAAGATGATCACGGCGACGGCGCAGCTGCAGACGGGGATCTTTCCGGCGAACAAGGTCGTGGACGACACGGGCGTCTTCAAGGTGCCGGGATGTCTCCAGGGCGCGCACGGCTGTCTGTTTCACGACGACCAGTACTCGGGGGCCGGCCTCATCACCCTGCCAACCGCGATCACGGTCTCCTCGGACTACTACTTCTACAACCTCGGCTACCTCTTCTGGTCCCAGCAGCAGCGCTACGGCCAGACGCCGATCCAGAACGTCGCCGCGAAGTACGGCCTGGGCCAGTACACGAACATCGACCTGCCCGACGAGGTTCAGGGTCGCGTCGACTCGCCCCTGGTGCGCCAGCAGCTTCACGCCGCCGCCCCCTTGGCCTTTCCCAACGTCAGTTGGTACACCGGTGACAACATCGAGATGGCCTTCGGCCAGGGCACCACGGCGGTCACCCCCATCGAGATGGCCCAGGCCTACGCCACGTTCGCCAACGGAGGCACCCGCTACGCCCCCGAGGTTGCCGCCGCCGTCGTAAGTCCGACCGGCAAGGTACTCGAGCGCTACCAGCCACGCGTCCTCGGACACGTGAATCTGCCCGCGGGGGTGCGCGATCCAATCCTCCAGGGACTCACCGGCGTGATCGCGAACCCGCGCGGCACCGCGTACTACACGTTCCACTCGATCCTTCACTTCTCACTGCTGAGCTTCCCCCTCGCGGGTAAGACCGGTACCGCGAGCAACGCGCCCAAGCTCGCCCCGAACTCGTGGTTCGTGGGATTTGGGCCGACGAACCACCCGCGCTACGTCGTGGTGTGCGTGATCGCCGAGGGCGGCTACGGCTCCGAGGCGGCCGCTCCCGTGGTCGCCGAGACGTTCAACTACCTCCACGCCCACCCGACTGCGCCGGTCACCACGAAGGCGCAATTGGGCCTGCCCCCCGCTCACCCCACGACCACCACCACGACCAGGGCTTCGAGTACGACAACGTCACGGGGCTGAGCCACCGGCGAGTATCCTTAGAGCGTGGGGCGCCACCGAGCAGAGTGCCGGGGCGCGAAAGAACGCCGCGGACCCGGCGTGCATCAGCACCCCGGTCCCAGACTGAGAGAATCGTGAGAGACGAAGGATCGTTCCAACGGCTAGTCGCCGGCTGGATTCTCTCCGTGACGTCCTCGCTCGTTGCCCACGCCACCATCGAACGCCGCGACGCGCGTCGCGGCACTACTTCTCGCGAGCGCGCCCCCTGGCGCGCGACCGCGACCATGACCGCAAGGAGTTCCCGTCGTGACCGACGAAACCAGCACCCCGTCCCCGTCTTCACCACCGCCTAGGCCCCAGATTGGCGACACCCGACCCGCTCCCCAGATAGGCGACACTCGTTCGCCGTCGTCGGGCGCGCCCTCGGGCGGTGCCGGCGCGAGTGGCAACGGCAACGCCAATGGCGCCCGCCGACGCCGTGGTGGCCGTGGGCGTGGGGGCCAGGCGAACCGCGGTACGCCGCGAAACGACTCTCGCGGCGAGGCCCGCGCGGTCGAGGCTCCCGTCGAGGCATCGGCCCCCGAGGGCGAGTCCGCCAACCGTGCGCGCAGTCGCCGTCGGAGAGGCGGCGAACGACGCACCCGGGCTCAGGGCCGCTACCTCATGTGCGTGCACTCCGCGCCCGGGGCGACGCACATTGCCACTCTTGAGGGCCGCACGATGGTCGAGTACATCGTGGCCAAGGCCGCCGATGAGACCAATCAGATTGACGGCAACATCTACGTC